>JAISCR010000195.1 GCA_031265435.1 Treponema sp. | reverse complement strand
CTTCGGTCAGTGTTACCCGATATTTTTTCTCCGCCATAGTTCCCCTCCCGGTATAGTCTATGGCTATGAATAATATCTTATTTTATTCACTTTCTCAATATTGACTACCTACTAGTACCGGCAAGTATCCGACAGATACTTGTTTACTGAGGCTTGAGCCGTATGAAGGGAAACTTTCATGTACGGTTCTTAGGCGGGAAGGGGCGGAACAATCCGCCCTGACCCAGCCGACTAAAACCGCTTTTCATAATTGGCATACATTTTGTACACCCCTTGAAAACCCGCTATGTAAACGGGCGGATATGGCTGGAGCCAAGCCAGCCATGACCTCAGGCCGACCCCTTTGCTTTTCCCCGTCCGGGGAAAAACCATACAGCTATTGGCCCTGCCACTACAGCAGACATGGGCGCAATGTGGTGGATGGAGCCGGTAAATGTCCCGTTATGGGAATAGGAAATGCCTCGGCCCGGAGGGTTGGCGCATCCCTTGCGCGGCGCTCACCGCCGCATAAGCAAGGGGTGTGCCAAAGGAGTTTACGACGTAAAGACCCCATAATGTGGAGAAAATACAGCAGTTGTCAAAGACAGTTTAAATTACGAAAATTCGTTATACGCTATATATGTGGTCCCGACTGAATAGAAATTACGATTTCTGTCAAATTTTTTTCGAATTTTGCTTGACAAGATACGATTCAACTGATAGTCTATTTGGGAAAACGTTTTCCAACAGAAATGTCGCCAATGGGTATTTGCAGTCACTTTGAAGATTGTCACGGTTCCTATGGTGTAGTTTGTCTTGATGGGAAAACGTTTTCCAATACTGATTGAAGGAGTAAGAACATGAAACTACCTATCGGACTTAGTGCTCATCCGGGAATAAGCCCGGAATGGACTATGCTCAAGTGCCGCCAAATAATAACGGCACAGGTAAAATCCACTGGCGCCTTCCAAAAGACGGCGGAACTGGTAAACCTCAATGATTTTGTCAAAATTGGGACGGGGGTTAAGGAGGAAAACTATTATGAGTGACAAACTAAAATTCGGGATCATCGGTTGCGGGGCAATAGCTAATATCAAACACATGCCAGCATTAAAGAGTTTCTCCGGTAAGCTGGAAATGACGGCTTTCTGCGATATAGAGCTTGAACGTGCAGAAAAGACAAAAAGCGAGTTTGGTGGGTCTGATGCGAAGATCTATGAAAATTATCAGGAACTATTAAAAGACAAAAGTATTGACGTGGTACATGTCTGCACACCCAACAATTCCCATTCAGAGATAACGGTAGCAGCACTTCGGGCTGGAAAGCATGTTTTGTGCGAAAAGCCCATGGCAATTAACCCCGAGGAGGCGAAAAGAATGCTTGATGCCGCCAAAGAGACGGGTAAACTACTGACCATCGGTTATCAAAACCGGTACCGGGAAGATGTTCAGTTCCTGCATGACGCCTGTGAGGCGGGGCGATTAGGGGGAATCTACTTCGCCAAGGCCCATGCCATTCGCCGCCGTGCGGTTCCCACCTGGGGGGTCTTCCTCGACAAGGAAAAACAGGGGGGTGGTCCGTTGATCGATATTGGTACACACGCATTGGACATAAGCCTCTGGATGATGAACAACTATGAAGTAGATTCGGTCACCGGCTCGGTATTTCATAAGTTGAACAATAAACCCCTCGCAAACAGGCCCATCCCTTTTGATCCTGCCAAGTTCCAGGTGGAGGATTCGGCCTTCGCGTTTATCAGGATGAAAAATGGGGCAAGCATTTTCCTGGAAGCATCGTGGGCATTAAACACTACCGATGAAAGGGAGGCTATGTGTACCCTCTATGGAACCGAAGCCGGCGCAACCATGAGGGGTTCCACAATGAAGGGAACTTCCAACACCTATATTAATGGGGAGGATTTTGGAAAGCTCTACGAACTGGAACTACAGGCGGGAAACGATATTCCTTTCTTCGCCGGAATGAAGGAAGATCCCAACCGGGCGGAAGTCCGGCACTGGCTGGATGCCGTTCTTGCCGGGAAAGAACTGGTGGTAAAACCGGAACAGGCTTATCAAGTGACCTGTATCCTGGATGCCGTGTATCGTTCAGCTGATACAGGAAAAACCGTGTACTTCTAAAAATACTGGTGGGCGGTGGAAGTGGAATCCACCGCCTTTATACCCGGAAACTTCAGTTTTCCGAACAACTTCCGCATAAAGAAGGAGATCATAATGAGTGATGAATCAGCAATTAGGCAGAGCGCCATTCCTCCGCTCAAACTGCACAATAAAATCGGGTACGGGCTGGGAGACTTTGCCAGCAGTATGTCATGGACATTTATCGGTAGCTATTTTGCCATCTTCCTTACCGACATGGCTGGTATTCCCGCAGGGATTGTCAGTATCATTTTGTTGGTCACAAAGATATGGGACGCAGTAAACGATCCGATGGTTGGCGCGATTGAAGAACGCACCAAAAGTAAATGGGGACGTTTTCGTCCATGGATTCTTTGGAGTGCTTTGCCGCTTGCCGCCGCGAACATTATGTGCTTTACGGCGCCATTCAAAACCATCACCGGCATGGTTGCCTGGGCGGTCGCGGGCTATGTACTTGTCGATACCTTCTACGGTTTTGTAAATCTGGGCTATGGCGCACTTTCCACCACGATGACCTATGACCCGAAAGAACGCACCGAACTTAACTCATGGCGCACAATCGGCAACAACCTTGGCGGCATTGTTCTCGGTGGCCTTACAATGCCCTGTGTGCTGTTCTTTTCGGGCGGCCACAAACCGGTAACTCATGGGTACACAATCGCCGCGATGATATTTTCATTTCTCGCAATTCCACTGTTTGTCATTGTATTTTTTACAACCCGGGAAGTAGTAAAACCATTACGCAAAGAAAATATCAGTGTTATCGAAAGTATTAGGGCGACCGTTACTAATAGGCCTCTGGTGTTTATTTTTATTATCATCATGTGTTTCGCCTTTACACTAACCATGCACATGAGCATGTCAGTGTATTATTATATGTACAACCTGGGCCGACCTGACATGATCGCACCGCTTATGATGATAGCCAGTATATTGTGTACTGTTACTGTCTATATTTTTAAAAACATAATCGACAGAGTCGGCAAAATAAAAATGCTTATCATAAGCAATGTCGTCTTTATTGTCAGCCTTTCCGGTTTGTTCCTTATTAATCCTGTTGATCAACTACCGCTGGTCTTTGTGTTTCAAGCCATTTTCGGTATCGCTATGGGAATTGGACAGCCGATTTACTTTGCGCTGGTCCCCGAAGCGATTGATTATTACGAAGACAAAACCAATATTCGTGCTGATGGCGTTTCGTATACGTCGATTTCTCTGGCAACAAAAATCGGCTCAGCCGTTGGATCTTCGCTTGGTATCGCCATTCTTGCTATATTTGGATATGCCGCCAACGCGCAGCAAACCGCTCATTCCCTCACGGGAATTAATATCGCGGCGAACGGTGTCCCCATTATTTTTTGCGTACTTTCTATAGGTATTACCTTGTTTTATCCCCTTTCCACGGCAAAGAACACGGAAATTCGCGCTAGGCTTGAAGCGAAACGGGACACATAGGCGACAACTCAACAAACGATGTTCGTATGGATGTCGTAAAAATATGTTTTGGAGGACAAAGAAATGAAATTTGCTGTTAACACGTGGACATTTTCGATGGCATTTGAAGATGGCAGGCTGGGTCTTGAGGATTGCTTCAAGGCGATGAAAACATGGTCTGGCAACATAGACGGTATTGAGATTCTTGCAAACAGGCGTGACACCTACAAGCAAGCCGGTTGGGTTATGACCAAAAGCGATACGGAGGAATTCAAAGAACTGGTCGCTCAATACAATGTCATTCCTGTTTGCTACGATTCAGTCGTGCTGGGCTCAAAAGACGGAACGTTTTCCCATGAGTTTAAACGGTGGCGAAATCCGTCAAAAGATGATTACAACCGGCAGATGGCATGGCTGAAAGACGAAATTGATTTTTGCGCCTCCCTTGGTTTTCGCTTTATGCGTGCACCAAATCTTACTGGCTTTTATGAAGAAGTATTTTCCGATACATTCAAATACGCGGAAGAAAAAAATGTCGGCTTGTGCATGGAAATTCATGCGCCTCTGCACATAACCGGCGATGATATTGTTTCGGGATGGCTTGAACTTGTCGATAAAAGCGGAGGATCGCTTCACGGCGTTATTCCCGACTTCGCAATTTTTACGAAGGAATTACCCGCACCACTTATCCGCAAAGTTCTGCGGGACGGTGTGAAAGAGGAGGCCGTGAAAGAAATCTGTGATACCTTTAAATCAGGTGGTGATATTGAAAAAACCATTGCTGTTTCCAGTGAGGATGCCACATTGGGACCATTGGTAGCCCAGGTTAGGCAAATCAGTCCCATTAAACCCGGAGATCTTAAAATTGTCGGTAACTACATCCGGCATGTTCATGCGAAATTTTACGAGGTCGATGAAAATTATATTGAACACGGCATTGATTTTGCAGGTGCACTCGGGGTGTTAAAAGATATTGGGTATAATGCTTATGTCAGTTCCGAATATGAAGGTTTCTTGTGGGAAGACAAAAATAAGCTTGATGAACTCGAACAAACTCGCCGTGTTCATGCCATGATGCAAGAAATGTTAAAGAAGGTTTGATGAATAAACTTGTTTAAGAACCAGGTTGGTTCTCGAACATGCCACAACGATTACCGGCTCTATTGGCGGGCGTCATGAGGAGAACAAATTCATGAGAGCGTTGTTTATCGGCTTTACCAGCATGGCTGGAACTGAAGGTCTCCTCCGACTGGTGACGATCCTTATCGGAATTACCCTGATTTGGCTTGCCATTAAGAAGGAGTATGAACCCATGCTCCTTCTCCCCATCGGGTTCGGGGCGATTCTGGTGAATCTGCCCCTATCTGCGGCGTTTGAGTACGAAGGGGCGCCGGGTTTTCTGAAGATCCTTTTCGACGAGGGTATCGCCACGGAGCTGTTTCCCGTGCTGATATTCATTGCCGTAGGGGCCATGTGCGACTTTGGCCCCATGTTTACCAATCCGGTGATGATGTTTTTCGGCGCGGCAGCTCAGTTTGGTATTTTCTTTACAGTCTTGGCGGCCTTGGGCATCGGGAAGATTTTCCCTCAGCTGGGCTTTGATCTTCCCACTGCCTCCGCCATCGGTATCATCGGCGCCGCCGACGGCCCCACCTCAATTTACGTAGCCTCCAAATTTGCCAGAAGCTACCTGGGGCCTATTTCCGTGGCGGCCTACTCCTATATGTCCCTGGTGCCCCTGATTCAGCCGCCGGTTATTCGGGCCCTGACTACAAAAAAAGAACGGACTATCAAGATGCAGGTGGTCACCACCAGCTTTCCCAAGTCGCTTCGGATTATCTTTCCCATTGTGGTAACGGTTATCTCCGGTCTGGTGGCACCCATGAGCGTCCCTCTTATCGGGAGCCTCATGTTCGGCAACCTGGTTCGGGAATGCGGGGTGCTGGAAAAGCTTTCTGTTGCCGCCCAGAACGAACTGGCCAGCATCGTAACCTTACTTTTGGGTATTACCATCGGCTCTTCCATGCGGGCCGATCAGTTCCTCCGGCCTCAGACCCTGATCATCCTCTGCCTGGGGCTGTTCGCCTTCGTGTTTGATACCGTAGGGGGAATCCTCTTCGCGAAACTGCTCAACCTGTTCCGGAAAGAGGGGAACAAGATAAACCCCATGGTAGGGGCGGCGGGTATCTCGGCCTTCCCCATGAGCGCACGAGTGATTCAGAAGATCGCCACCAAGGAAGACGGCGGTACGTTTGTGATTATGGAAGCCGTCAGCGCCAACGTGTCGGGGCAGCTTGGATCGGTAATGGCCGGTGGCATCGTGCTTGCCATAGTGCCCATACTGATGGGCTGGTAGACTGGCAAAGGGAAGGGATATGGACGATTTATTGGCAAAGATCATCGCGGGAAACGATTTCGGCAAGGGTCTCTTTTTGATGGCCGCCGGTATCCTGTTTGTGTTTACCGTACAGTTACTTTTCTATTTCCTGATTAAAGTTGCCTGCCGAAAACACAACAAGCCGGATCGCTGAATTTTTAAGTAGTTGTTGGCGAACTTCTGGTTTGACAGAAATTGAAGTTTCTGAACAATTCTAATAAATGAACTTCGCATTGGGTTTAAAAGCCACCTGCTATGCTGGTGGCTTTTGGTACGATTGCAATGCGGACTCTAAAGAATGATGCAACACATAGCCGGAGACACCATGAGGTGTTATTGATTACCTTCCTGAATATACCACCCTTTACCTGATTTTGGTACCCATTGAAAGCAGGTTCTCACCTTTCAGAAAATTGCCTTCTACCACCTTATTGTATAAATACGCAGAATATAATATATTTAAGTCAATAAGAGGATAAATCTAGGAATGACTATCAAGGATGTAGCGAAGCTGTCTGGATACTCTATCGCAACGGTCTCAAGAGCGATGAATAACCAGCGGAATGTGGATAAAAATATACGGGCGAAAATCCTGGAATGTGCTAAAACGCTAGACTATAGTCCAAATATTTTGGGCAAAAGCTTGCGAAACAAAGATTCCGGCATTATCATGTGTATAATGTTGAATATCAATAACAATTTTCTTGCCGATGCTTTTCTCTCGGCCCAGAAACAGTTAAATAATGAAGGTTACCAAGCGATTCTCTGTCCGGTAAGCTACGATTCTGATTATGAAAAAAAGCTGCTTCACCTTTTGGAAGGACGGCTCATGGCGGGTGTTATATTTTTTGGAACGACCCTTGGCCGCCGGGAACTTGAGGAACTGAATGTACGCTTCCCCATCGTTCAGTGCAGCGAGTATATCGAGGGCGCGGAAACGGCTTTTGTATCCATTGAGAATCGTCTGGCCGCATTTGAGGGCGTTACTTACCTCATTCAAAACGGGCATACCAGGATCGGTATGATAAGTTCAAAATTCGGCATCAGTTCTACGAAAAAACGGGAGACGGGATACCGAGAAGCTCTGGAATCGGCGGGCATATCATTTGTATCCGAATTGGTACGGAAAGGGAACTATGAACCTGAGAGCGGATACCAAGCCACAATGGAATTGTTAACTTTGCCGGAACCGCCCACGGCATATTTTTGTGTGTCGGATTCTATGGCCTGCGGCTGTATACGGGCTTTGTGTAATTCGGGAATCAATGTTCCCGGCGATGTTTCAGTATTAGGATTTGATAATTCCCCTTTCGCTAGGAATATGGTTCCGTCGATAACTACTATTGGTCTGCCATACGCGGCGATAGGGAAAAAAGCTTCAGAATTATTACTGGAGCAGTTGAAAAATTGTAAAAAAGATAACGAAGGGGTTTTGTTACCTCATGAATTAGTACTGCGGGAGTCGGTAAAACCTCTGGTACGCTGCCACCGGGTACCGTAGTCCCATATTCTACGAGACTGACCGTTGTAACTCTGCCATTCATACATTCTAATATAGGCGACAAAGAAGACATCCTTAATGGAAAAGGTAATTTTTTCCAAAACATGATAATTTATACATTAACGGCTGCTAGTCCGGATGGTAGGCTTGCTCTATGGATAACGGACGGTCTTTACGTTCACATTCACGTATCCTCTTTAGGATTTTAAGGCGATACTTGGCCTTGATGACTGCCTTGATGACCGGGAAGATTACCTAGATTTTGCATGGCAAAAACTCAGCTAATTCGTTCCAGTCGCCATCCTTGGCGGCTTTCTGCCTTATCACCGCCACCTTACCATCGAGCAATACTGCAAGCGGCGGCTTTTACGCAGGAAACGATTCGAATTCTTTCTCTTTTCTGGGGACTATGTCTTTCCCCTGCGGGATTATCCGGTGCGGGAAGTCCTGACAGCTTACCAAGCCTACGCCCTGAAAGAATCGATCATCGTTGAACCTGGCTTTTATCATACCATGCCGAACTGTGGGGAACTTGAGAATGTTCCTTTTTGCCTCTCGGTTTCTCCGGCCTTGCGGCTTACCCGGGAATTGTCGGGCCTGAAGGTGCATTACCGGGCGGGATATGCTCCTGGGAAGGTTGGTGTCCCTGCTGATCTGGCATCGGCTTGTTTGGAACTGGCGGCCTGAAATATGGCCCGGTATCGGGGACGGTGGATGGGGATGACCGGGAACGTCCGGGGGAACGGGAAAGAGGGGGGAACATTTGGAATCCTCCATGCCGGAGAATATACGGAGACTGCTGGAACCGTATCAGAGGAGGATGATATGACGGATAAATCTTTACCTTTTAAGGATCAAAAACTAAAGATAGAATTACTTTTTACGCTTATTCTGTATTTCAGTCACTTCTACGTCACACCAACAAATCAGATGCCGCGATTTTACATGTATTGTTGTTTTTTATTTATATTTATCTTGACGTAATAAAATCGATGAATATAAATCATGCAAACAAATTTGCTTTTGAAATACCATATTTGTAACAAAGTAAACAGTTTGTCCGTTTCAAAATATTTTAGCCCTCTTGTTTTTGCTGAACATTCTTTTAATTGAACAAACACTATAACCGTGAATTTCTGTTCTGCACTTGTGATAAAGGTGGAATCATCATCCGAGTTGTTAGATTGATACATTCTTGGCAGGTTGTGAATATGCTTTCTAGAGCCTGTTCACACTAGGGAAATTAGACCGAAAATAGTGTTTTTTAAAGGGAAATAATGTCAGAAAAACACCAGGGGGCAGTGTCTTGATGAGTTTTGGACAAAATTTTGTGTCAAAAAGTCTCATATTCAGGTACTCAATCTCAAGTGTGAACAGGCTCTAGAGCCACAAATAGACTTTATGCAGCCTTGTGCAGATAAACCATGTTCCTGCCGCCAGTGCAAGTGAGCCGGGAATGGGGCTTATCCAGGTATCGGCGTTGAGCAGAAGATTCCGGCCAAGCAGGACGAGAAAGGAACCTATGCCGATAACAATAAATTCCTTTTCGCCCCTGAACCAGGATGAAATAAAGAAACTTATCAGCGTAATGATGAACATTACGGTTTCCACCAGGCGGAACATGGACAAAAAACCGGAAATCATGCTGAAACCGGTATCCCAGGAGAGGGTATCCACGGGGACTCCAAGGGCGATAACCAGGGTTGCCATCATTATGACAAAGAGCGTGATACGCTGTTGCTGGGCCTGGAATCCGGCCGCATAGATCGAAGCGGCAAAGAGTGAAAAGATACCGGCATAGCGGCCGAAAAGGAGGAGCCGCGAAGAGATCATCAGGTAGATGGGAAGAATCTCATGATCCATGTTCAGGGGCACCACGATCCTCATGGATTCAAAGCCGAAAGACAGGGCAAAAAGGGCAAAAAAGAGGATCTCCGGCGACTGGGTTTTTTCAAAAAAATAGTAAATAATAATACTGGCGGTGAAAGAATAGAGTACCGAAGCGATTATGGAAATATATGCCCCGTAGGGATTCATTTCAAAAAATTTCCCCCCAATCAACTGCCCGAATCCGGCGGAACGGCGGAAGGCGGCGGCAGCGGCATCAGGACATGCGGCAATAACCCTTGCCGCACTTGCGGCCAGTATGAAGAGGAACACCGAACTAAGCGCAATACTCCCTTTTAAAATGGTATTTCTGCCGGATAGGGTCATATAAAAAGCATAACTCATGAAGTCCTTTCCCTCAAGACGGTTTTACTACATGCCGATACCTCTAAAGAGGAGATTCCCAAATCTTCACGGACGGAGGTACGCATGTTAATGAAAAAAACTGCCATATTAAGCGGCATGGTTCTGTTTGCTTTTTCCTTATGGGCGGGAGATACAGCATCTTTTGTAGATCTGGGCTTTTCCCCCGACGGACAGGTGTATATGTTCGCCCAATACGGAGTTCAGACTTCAACCCTCAGGCCCTGGGCGGATCTTTTTGCAGTGGATGTGCCCCGGAATAACTTTGTTTCCGGCGGGAAACTCTCTTATATCCACGAAAGTCCGGTGACGGCAGGCCAGGATGGTTCCGGCGCTTTTTTCAGGCTGCTTTCCCGTAACGGCGCGCTGGCGGATCAGAATAAGGTTACCTTTATGAATCAGGGGAAACCTCTCTACATTTCCCTGGAAAACGGTGACGTTCCCTCAGACGGCGCCCGGAGTCCCGGCATCGAATTCCGTGACTTTGGCAAAGGCGACAACTACCGTGCGGTTTTGGTTCCCTATACCGAAGGAACAGGCGCAAACTTAAAATCTTCGTTTTATATTGAACTGGAAAGAACGGCTGCCAACGGAAGCCGGAAATCCTATACCATCGGTACGCCGGGCGTAAAACGCCCCCTCATCGCCTCTTACAAAATCAAGAAGGTCATTGTCGCCCCCCGGGAAGGTTCCATAATCTTTGTGATCGAAACCCGCAGGCAGGCGGATTCAGGCTACGATGTACGCTACATGGTGGAAGCGTTGAAACTGTAATTTTGTTTCAGAACTCTTCGGGAGGGCTGCAGGGTCTCAGTACCTGAGTCACCGGCAGCCCGTCTTCAAAAAGCCGCCTGAGGAAAACCCTGTTTTCCAGCCTGTAACGTTCCCAAAGCCCGTCTTTCTGTACTTCCGTTCCCATATATATAAAATCTTCCCGGCTCCTCTTTCCCCGAAGCTGGGCAAAGAGATAATGCCCCGTGGGAATTTCAAAACCCGGCTCTCCCCCCGCGCTTGGACGCCGCCTCCCCGCAAAGAGAAGCGGCCCCAGCCAATGCCGCGGATCCGGTTCAATGCTGATCTCTTCCCCGCCATCAAGCTCAAAGCAGAATACCTGTTCTTCCCTTTCATCTGTTTCAAAGGGCTCAAGTCCGGAGGCTTCCAGGTAATAAAGCGGAGCGCACAATTCCAGATGCTGAAACTCGATAGTTTCCATAAATCCAAAGTATATCAAAATCCTTAAAACAAGTTAAGTTTTATGGTCAATATCTATAAAATATGTTAAATATCAGGAATTAAACTCCTTATAACAGGTAAAATTTCAGGATTTATGAGAATTTCGAACATTTTTTGAATGTCCTTTTAAGTCTTGATAAATAGTAAAAAATAATTCATAATCGTTTTATGTCTTTGTTGAACATTCTTTCTCCTGAGGGAGTAAAACACGATCTCCTGGCTCTGGGCGCCCTGGTAACCAGGCTTAACCCCGGAGTCATTCCCTTTGCGGAGGCGGATCATTTTACTCTTCATGTTTCGGGGGGGGAGTATAATGTGGCGGCAAATCTTTCCAGCTGTTTCGGTATGCGGAGCGCCATTGTTTCCGCCATGGTGGATTACCCCATCGGCAGGAGGATAGAGAACGCGGTCAGGCGGGCGGGTGTGGTTCCCTACTACAGGCGTTTTGCCCATGACGGAGTCCGGGGTCCCAATATGGCGATTGTCTGGAGCGATGAAGGCCGGGGGGTGCGCCCGCCTGTGGTGTTTTATAATCGTTCCAATGAGGCTGCAGACCGCCTTAAACCGGGGGACTTTGACTGGCAGAAAATTTTAGGTTCCAAAGAACAGCCGAATGTGCGCTGGTTTCATTCCGGGGGTATTTTCAGCGCCCTCTCCCCTACAACCCCGGAACTGGTCATCGAAGCCATGCAGGCCGCAAAGGCTGCCGGGGCGGTGGTTTCCTTTGACCTCAATTACCGGGCCAAGCTTTGGGCGGCGGCTTCGGCTTCCGGGGATTCCGGTTCCGCACAAGCCGGTGAACGGGCGTCAAAGATCCTTCGCAAGATCGTTTCTTATGTGGATGTACTTGTGGGAAATGAAGAGGATCTGCAGAAGGGCCTGGGAATTCGGGGCCCGGAGGTGGAAAAGGCCGCGGGAAGCCGCAAACGGGAGATGGACGCTTCGGCATTTTTCAATATGATAAAAAATGTAGTAAGAGATTTCCCTAACATCAAGATGGTCGCCACTACTCTGCGGGAAGTCCATTCTGCCAACCGTCATTCCTGGTCTGCCCTTCTCTGGTATGAAGGCAAAGAGTATAGCGCTCCTGTCTGCGAACTGGATATTTATGACCGGGTCGGCGGCGGGGATGGTTTTGCGGCGGGTCTTTTTTATGGTCTCATGAAGAATAAAAGTCCTGAAGAAGCTCTCCGGCTGGGCTGGGCTCACGGCGCCATGCTCACTACCACCCCCGGAGATACCTCCATGGTAAGTCTCGATCAGGTGGAAGCTTTTTCTGCGGGAGGTTCCGCGCGGATCCAGCGGTAGAATGGCAATATAATGTTTGAAAAAGAAGGAAAGCCATGATTTTAGGAGTACTTAATTCCGACCCGGCCATAAAAAAACTTGTTGAGGACGCTTTCAGTTCCAACACAAGGCATGAATATAATCCCCGGTTTTTTACCGGTCATGATGAAATACTTGAATTTCTCAATTTTGATCTTCCGGAAATTGTAATTATCAATTTCTCCGATCCGGAAATAGATATCGAACACATTATTTCCCATATCAAGGAAGACAAGTGGATTCTTAACTTCGGCATCATCGGTCTTTATTCCAACGAAAAAGACGAGGAAGAAGCGCTGCTTAAAAAATATATGGCCATCAATCTTCTTGCCATGCTGGACAACTTCAGAATCCGCAGTCATCTCATGAAAAGTGTTCAGATTATCGAGCAGAACTACCAGATCATCTTCCAGCAGGAGTTCACCCGGAATCTTTTGGACGGCGCCTCGGGAGCTTTTACCATCGAAAATGACCTTTTGGCTGTTCCTCTCTTTGCGGGTATCGGCGCCACTATCCTTGCCCAGAGGGGTCTTATCAGGGCGGAAAACAAGATGCACCTTCAGCTTGCCCTGGGGGAACTCATTGTCAACGCCATTGAGCACGGGAACTGCGGCATTACCTACGACGAAAAAACGGTCGGCATGGAAAACGGTCTTTCGGTGGTGGATCTGGTTGCCCTCAAATGTAAGGATCCCTTAATCCGCGGGAAAAAGGTGGAATTTCAGTGGGAAATACAGAATGATAAATGTGTCTTTATTATTCGGGATGAGGGGAAGGGTTTCGATGTAAAAGCCCGTCTCAAAAAGATTGCAAAACAGGACATGATGAGCCTTCATGGCCGGGGCATCAGAATGGCGAGTCTTTTTTCAAGCAGTCTTAGTTACAATGACAAGGGAAACCAGGTAACCCTGGAGGTTCAGCATGAGGCTGATGTAGAGCATGAAGTTCCTGTCGGTTTTTCAAAGGAAGAAGTGGTGACTGTCAAACGGGGAGATATAGTTCTCCGGGAAGACGAGCCTTCCGATTATATTTACTATATCGCCTCCGGTACGTATTCGGTGTTTCATAACCTGAAGAAAGTAGGTTCCCTTTCTCCCCAGGATATCTTCATGGGTGAAATGGCGTTCCTTCTGAATCAGCGCAGAAGCGCTTCCGTGAGGGCTGACGGGCCGGGTAAACTTATACTTATTACCCGCAAGTCCTTTGTTTCCATAGTCCGGGAATATCCGCATTACGGGATCTTCCTGTCAAAATTGTTGGCAAAACGGCTTGTCCGCAGCAACGATCAGAATGCCGCACTTATGGAAAAACTCAACGAAAAAGGTAACGATTAGGGGGGAAAAGATGGCAACCGTTGAAGAATTGAGCGAAACACTGGAGGCGTTATCAAATAAAATTGCTTCCGCGGGAGAAGGGGCAATGGCGGAACTGGACACTGTCGGTAAACTTGCTGCCGAAGCCGGCAGTTTGGGCATGAAGGCGGGAAAGCAGTTGTTGGACAATCTGGCTGTTTCTCTGCAGTCTGTAAAAGACGGCAAGTCTCATGTTGACAGCATACAGGTGAGGATTACCGCCCTGGACTTTTATCTACACAAGATCAGGGGCGGCTCAAGCGAAGAAGAGCTGTAATTTTTCATGGAAAAAAAGATTAAGGTTTGTATACTATTTGGGGGGAAATCGGCGGAACACGAAGTGTCCCTTCAGTCGGCAAAAAACGTTTATGACGCCCTGGACAGGAACAAGTATGAACCTGTGCTGATGGGAATTACCAAGGCGGGGCGCTGGGTGCGGGGAGAGGCTTCGCGGTTTCTCCTGAATGCCGAAGATCCCGGCAGGATAAAGCTTATTGAAAATGGAGAGCCGGTGTCCCTTATTTCGGACAATGCCCCGCCGGTGGATGTGGTTTTTCCTATCCTTCACGGCCCCTTTGGGGAAGACGGCACAGTGCAGGGGCTGCTCAAGCTGGCCGGACTTCCCTTTGTAGGTTCATCGGTTCTCGGTTCCGCCGCCGCCATGGACAAGGATGTGATGAAGCGGCTCCTCCGGGATGCGCGCGTCCCCATCGGCAGGTACCGGGCCCTGCAATCCCATGAAAAGTTTCCTTCCTATGAGGAAGTAAGCGCCGAACTGGGGGAGATTCTCTTTATAAAACCCGCCAATATGGGGTCTTCCGTGGGTGTTTCCAAGGTCCATAACAGGGAAGAGTACCATACTGCTTTGGAAAATGCCTTCCGCTATGATACCAAACTGGTCATAGAAGAATTCATACAAGGCCGCGAGATTGAATGTTCGGTTTTGGGAAACGAAGAGGCAATAGCCAGCCTTCCCGGCGAGATCTGTGCAAGCCACGAATTCTACTCTTACGAGGCCAAGTATCTCGATGAAAAGGGAGCGGTTCTCAAAATTCCCGCTGATCTGCCTCCGGAAATCATAAGGGAAGTGCAGGATCTGGCGGTAAAGACTTTCCATACCCTCTGCTGCGAGGGCCTCTCCAGGGTGGATTTCTTTGTCCGGGAGGAAGGAAGCGCCAGGGTCATCGTGAACGAGATTAACACCATGCCGGGCTTTACCCGGATCAGCATGTATCCCAAGCTCTGGGAAGCCAGCGGCATTTCCTATTCTGAACTAATCGACCGCCTTATTCAGCTTGCCTTGCAGCGCTTTGCGAAAGAAAACAAACTGAAAACCAGTTATCTGAATTAGCGGCCGGCGCCGGTAGTTTATACTTCCGGCACACCTTAGGAACTGCGCAGTACCTATTACCTTTCCGGTTCGGCGGCGGATACCGGCTTTAGGCCCGGAAGATCCCACTCGGCGGGAATCCTCGTAGGCATGCCTCTGGAATCCACGAAGGCCCAGGTAACTTTTGCGCTGATCAGCAGATCTTCCTTCCGCCAAATCTCCTGGGCCACCGTGCCCGATACGGCGCCCTTTTTGATCGCCCAGGTTTTTATGAGTAACTCTTCGTCGGTAACGGCGGACTTTTTATAATCGATCTCTATCCGGGCTATATAAACCCCGTAACCGGCCTTGACTGCGGCCGGGTAATCGAAACCCACATCTTTGAGGTATTCATAGCGGGCATATTCCAGATAGTTAAGATAGTTGGCGTTGTTCACATGGCCGTAACTGTCGCACTCATAGGTACGGACTCTCAATGTACATTGGCTAATCATACACGTAGTATATCCGGTGATGGACTGCGTGGCAATGAACCGCCTTCCAAGGGTCATGGTTTCGGCAGGAAACCTTGTTTTCTCTCCGGTTGATTTTTAATGTTGGCATTGCCCCGCGGGAAGTTTTTAATTCTTGAAGTAGGCGATACGGTAGTCTGCCTCGGATCTGAAACCGATGCGGCTGTAAACCCGGCGGGCCGCGGCGTTGCGTTTCTTTACAAAGAGGGAAATTCCCCAGCCCCGCTTGAAAAGGTTTAAGGAAAATTCCGCGCACATCCGCCGGGCGATGCCCAGGCCCCGGAAATCGGGATGCACATACACCCCCCCAATCTGGCAGCGGGTAAAAGAAACGGCGCTTGTATTGATCTTCCCCACAAGCCGGCCTCCGTAATACGCCGTCATGATCCGTTCATGTTTTACTATCTGTTCCAGATTGAGGCGGCAGGCAGCCGGATTGAATTGGGAAAAGGCGGGGAGCACTTCCTCCCTGTCGTAGGCGGCCTGTAATTCAAAGAGGGCGTCCATGTCGGTGATGTCCGGGGCACGGATGATCAGTCCCGGCGGCCCGGCGGAGAGGTTTTCCCTGTCGGGCGGATTGTCCAGCGCCATAAGGTCATAGTCGAGGCTTTCGTTAATATCATAGCCCAGGGCGCTCATGCCCTGTTCCAGGGAAAATTCTTCCTGAGCCAGGCCCTGTATCGAGTAAATACGCACCTTAAAAAGAAAACGGCTTAAGAATTTCGGCAAGGGCGTGTTCGGGTTTCCGTTAAAGACCGGGAAGAGGGACTGTTTCCAGTGGATCAGCAGGGCATTAAAATGTCCCGCTTCATCCAGAGCCCATACATGATTCCCCGGTTCTCCCCGGCGGAGGAAACGGCTGGAAGCCCCGACACAGAACTTCTCTCTGTTCCGTAGTATTGATTCGACCGCCGGGGCTTCCCTGTCCCTGATCTTACGCCAGCGCCGCTTTCCGGCGGCTTTATTCATAGGGAAGTCTCCCCCGGCCGGGGACACGGCCCAGAATGACGGAAAAGCCCGCGACAAAGGATTCCGGGGCATAGCTGTAGACCGCAAGCACCGCATCCACCCAGGAGACCTGCTCCAGATATACCGGATTTAAGACCGAAAGAACGATGATCCGTTTTTTAAGGGGTTCAAGACTCCTTAACATGGGAAGGTCTGTCCCATCGGAAAGGCAGAAGATGACGGTATCGGCGCCGCGGGCATAGGAGATAAGTTCCGAAGTTCCCCGCGATGAGGAATACCGGTAGGGAACGGCTTCGGGGAAGGCTTTTCTTCCCGCCTGGAAAAAGTCTTCATACCGGCCGGCCAGTAGCACCCTGCCCGCTTCTTCGGCGTTTATGGGGAGCGCCGCGGGCCTTATCACGGTAACGCTCCGGGCCGCCAGATCCAGGAAAAAGGCCGAGCCTTTTGGATCAGGAAGCTCGTTCTCAATTTTTTTCAGATCCGGTATGGGGGGAACCGCAGTTTCTCCCCGCAGATATTGAAGCTTTAATTTCAGCGTCCGGCGGCATGCATCCCTTACGCGATTGCGGAAGGCTTCATCGGTTTTCATGGCATCCCGCAGAGTCGTCCACACAGGATCAAAGAGGCTGGGGGTTTTGGACAGCATGATCACATCGTTTCCCGCCATAAGGGCCTGCCGTGCCGCCCTGGAGAGGCTTCCCGCCCAGGTGGTAGCTCCGTTCATCATGAGATCATCGGTGATGATGAGGCCCTTAAAGCCTATCCGTTCCCTTAGTACCTCGTCCAGGAAGTATGATGAAAGGGAGGCCGGCGCGTCGGCAGCCTGTGTATTTGGAAAGGAAAGGTGGCCGCTCATCACCGCGGGAAGTCCTTCCTTCGCCATTATCCGGTAGGGGCTCAGTTCCCTGTCCCAGAGCGCCTCAAAGCTTGCGTCGATCCGGGGCAGTACCCCGTGGGAATCCAGGCCCGTATCCCCGTGACCGGGATAATGTTTGGCGGTGGGAATCACCCCGGCGGCCTGCTGCCCCTTCATAAAGGCGGCCCCCAGAATTCCTGTCCGTACCGGATCGCTCCCAAAGGCCCTTGTCCCGATAAGGGTAGATTCCCTGTTGGTAAAGAGATCCACCGTGGGCGCAAAGTTCATGTTGATTCCCAGAAGCGCCAGTTCCTTTGCTATATAGTAACCGGAAAGGTACGCGTCTCTGGGGACGCCGGAGGCCCCTATGGCCATGTTTCCCGGAGTTTCGCTGGTACTGCCCTTTACATGGCGTATCCAGCCCCCTTCCTGATCGGTAGCCACAAGGAGAGGTATGCCGTAAGCCCCCGCGAGGCTGGCCTTTTGCAGTTCTCCCACCGTTTGGGCAAGACGCCGGGTGTCTTCGGTATTCCAGCCGAAGATCTTTACCCCGCCGATATGTCTATCCTTGATCCAGTCCATGATGAGGGGCGAAGGCTCCGCTCCCACCCAGCCAAGCATAAAAACCTGGGCCAGGGCTTCTTCATCGCTCATGGCGCGGGTCAGTTCAAGCGCCAGTGTTTCAGGCGGCAGGGGATCTTCAAATGAAAGCGCGGGAATTTCGGCCCGGAAGGCGGAAAACAAGCTTAAAAGAAAGAGAAGTTTGACAGCCTTCATCAATACGCGGAGCCCTTGAGTTCGTCGATATAACGGGCGGCGCTGTGGGCGGCCGAGGCTCCGTCTCCGCAGGCCGTTACCACCTGCCGGAAAGCCCCGGCCCGGACATCCCCCGCGGCAAAGAGGCCGGGCAAACCGGTAGCCATATTCTGATCGGTTATGACATAGCCTGATTCGTCAAAGGCCGGGCCGGGAAGCTCATCCACTGTGAGCAGGCCTGTCTGGGGGATGGTTCCCGCAAAGATAAAGACCGCATCGGTTTCCTCTTCGTAAGAGTCTCCTCCGGAAGCCTTCCCCAAAATAACGGAATTTACCCGTTTGGAATCTTTCCCCCGAATCTCGAGCAACACCGTGTTGAAGCGTACATCAATGGCGGGGTTTTTAAGTACCTGTTCGGCAATGGCGGCCTGAGCCCGGAAACGATCCCTCCGATGCACCAGCACGACCTTGCCTGCCAGCCGGGAAAGATAGAGGGCCTCGTCGCACGCGGTATCCCCGCCGCCGATAACAAACATCTTCTTTCCTTTGAAGAAAGGCCCATCGCAGGTGGCGCAGTAGGAAACCCCCCGGCCAAAAAATTCCTTCTCTCCGGAAACTTCCAGAAGCCGGGGCTTGGAGCCTGTCGCAAGGATAACTGCCGGAGAGATGAGGAGTTTTCCTCCTGTCATGCCCAGAATAAAGCTGCCGCTCTCTTTTTTAAGAGAATTGACCGTATCATACACAAAGGAGGCTCCGAATTGTTCGGCCTGTTTCTGGAGATCCTGGGCAAAATCGAAGCCCGAAGGCGCCTTCTCTCCACGGTGGAGGTAACCGGGGTAATTTTCCAATTCACCGATGAGCAGGGCCTGGCCGCCGGGGGCAAGCTGTTCGACGACAAGCGTTTTGAGGTTTGCCCTGGCGCCGTACTGAGCCGCCGTAAGTCCCGCGGGCCCCGCGCCGATTATTATCAAATCGGCGGCTTGTGTTTGTGTATCAGTCATTGTGGAACGGCCTCTCGTAACGATTCTTTTGTTTCTATCATCTTAAGTGTATTATCGGAATCATGAAAAGCCCTGTATATCTCTTTTTTCTTTTCAGTCTGGGTATCGGACTATCCGGCCTTTCGGCCCAGAATTTTCCTCCGCTTGAAACCGATCCCAAAGCCGCGGAGTACGGGCGGCAGGGAAGCTATGGCTGGGAAGACTATGGGGAGATCGGCCTCTGGGCTTCCCTGACGGGGGAGTCCACGGCATCCGGCTCTATGGACGCCAATCTCAAGCGTATAAAAGACGCCGCGGCGGAGCTGCTTGCCTCGGCGGACTTGCCTTCCGCCGAAAAGGACAGGGGTGAGTATGTGCTCCGCTGGATGCACAGAAAATTTCTTAAAAACTACTCGGCTCTGCAGACCCGAATCGATACCCTTTTGAGCAGGGGGAGCTATAACTGCGTTTCTTCCGCGGTTCTTTACCTTACCTTTGCCTCTGCGGCGGGTCTTGAAACCCGGGGTATAGTGACAAAAGACCATGCTTTTGCAAAAGTGTGGGCGGAAAACGAGTGGATCGATGTAGAAACAACCAATCCCTATGGTTTTGATCCGGGAAACCGCAAGGAATTCCACGATCAATTCGGGAAATCTACCGGTTTTGCCTATGTTCCCGTCCGGAATTACCGCGACAGGGCGGAAATAAGCCCCCTGGAACTCCTCAGCCTGATTATCCATAACCGTATTGCGGACCTGGAAAGTAAAAACCGCTATGCCGAGGCAATACCTCTGGCTATCAGCCGGGCAGATCTTCTCCGGGAGAGGAAGGAAATGGTCTCCAGTCCCATTTTTGCCGACCCGGACGATGATATGATGGACAGGATCTTCAATTACGGCGCGTATCTCATGAAGCAGGGGAAGGAAGACACGGCCCTGGCCTGGGCCAAAACGGCGGAGGCTGTTTTTCCCGATCAGGCCCGCTGGCAGGAATTTACCGATGCGGCTGTAAACAACCTGATCGTAAAACTCTGTAAAAGCGGCAAATTTGCCGAAGCGCACAGGGCCTTTGAGGAAAACCGGGATCGGATCGGCGCCGAAAAACAGAAGGACATTCCGGGTATGATCTATGACGCGGAACTGAGCGACCGCTCCAGGAAGATCAGGCAGGCTTCCGAAGAACCCGGGCTTCTTTCCGCCATAGACAGCGCCGAAAAGGACGGGTTTTTACGACCGGAACGGGCCGGAGAACTGCGGACTTTTGTCATCGGAAAAACGGCGGGTTTTCTTTCCTCCAAAAGGAACTGGCTTGCGGGTATCGATTATCTGGAAAAAGCCCTGCGCGGCTACGGCCCCAACAGGGAGCTTGAGGCGAATCTGGCGGTTCTCAGGGGAAACCGGGTTTCGGATATTCACAATGCCTTTGCCGGAGCCTTTAACAAAGGCCAATTCAACGAAGCTGCCCGGATTCTGGAATCCGCTCTTGCCGAGTTTCCGTATAACCGGCAGCTGCTTCAGGATAAAAATATTATGGAGCAGTTATCCAATTACTGATTTACCGCCAATTCCGAATTGGATACAAGGCTTGATGCATAGGATTCAATATGTTTGCAAATTTCTTCAAGGCCTTTCTCGCCGCGGATCTGTTCCCCCAGACGGGCGGCGTTTTCCTTGTATACGGGATTGTTTACCAGATCCAGTACCTTCTCTTCAAGAAGGGAAGCTTTGCCTGTTTTAGCAGGTTCGGTTGAGGTCTTCATCTTTACCGAACCGGGCCCGATACCCAGTTCCTTGACCCGCTGGCCCCAGTAGAACTGATCGATAAGAAGCGGAACCATCATCTGGGGCTTCCCCGCGCGGGCGGCACTGTGGGTAGTACCGGCTCCGCCGTGGTGCATAATCGCATCGCAGGAAGGGAAAATAAACCAGTGGGGAATCGCCTTGTCCAGAAGGTAGAGGTTCTCCTTGTTGTGAAGATGAGTCCCCACCTTCCACCAGCCGCAGCCTACCACAAGTTTGAAGCTATGCCGGCAGCAAATATCAAAGAGCCGCTCGGCAAAGCGGTCTCTTTCTTCCGCGTTGCAGGAACCCAGAGTAAAGAAGATCGTGGGCCTGTCGTCTTTTTTGATAAAGGCCGATACATCCTTGAGCGCCTGTTCCTCGTAGGGGAAACTGTCGTTAAAGACATAGCCTCCGATATTCCATTTGTAGGGCCACTCTTTATCCACATTGCCCAGATATTTGGAATACAGAAGGAAGTTATCCGCGGTTTTCGGAGCATGGCTGGTCTGGCTCCTGATCGTCTTGAGATCCAGGGCCTTGCGGCGCCTGTTGAGCGTTTTAAGAATCATCATGTTAAGCCCATTGTTGAGCATTGCCCAGAGCAGGGGTACGAATATCTTTTTGGCAGCGGGGAAGGGCATTGCCGGGGGCGAAATTGTTTTTGAAGGGAGGAAAGGCCCAAAGGCGGTACGGATGATGGGCTTTTTGCAGTATTCCGCAATGCTCCCCGCGGAAAACTCCGTGTTGCCGCAGACAAGGATGTCGTGCTTTTCCAGGAGGGGGATATACTCATCGAACTGATCCTCTACCACCCCGTGCATCCATTTAAGAAGAGCCTTGATATCCGGTGTTTCCTCCAGCATTCCTGCAATATCGTCCATGGCCTGGAGCACATAGTTTACTCCCGCCTCCTTGGCTTCTTTTTCAAAAATCCGCGGAATGCTGATCGTAACAAAATGCCCCCGGACTGTTAATTCCTGGGCCAGTCTGAGATAGGGATAAATATCTCCCTGAGAACCCCTGTTTGCGAGAAATATGTTCATTCCTGTTGTCCTGCTATGCCGTCTGCTTTTCCGCAGCGGCGGTACCCGGGATAAGCCCGATTTCGATGAGCTTGGCCCGATCCAGTTTATACTTGTTCTCCAGACTCTCCAGCACATCTTCACCGATGCTTACCGGATGCTCGGATGCAAGCCGTTTGGTTTCCTTGTTTGCCTTTATCAGCATGGAGATCATCTTGCCGGGATTGAAGGTGATGGAACTCATGATCCAGCAGCCGTGGGTACACCAGCAGTTGGCCTTGTATCCGTGACCGATTGTCTCAATTTCCTTCTTCATCGCATCGCTGTGCATGATCTTCTGTATATCACAGTCGTAGTCCTGAACCTTGCCGATTGGTTCCCGCAGTTCGCAGGAACGGAAACGTCCGTCATAATCGAGAACCAGGGTGGTTTCCCCGGCGGTACAGTCCATGTTCCAGGGCATGGGCTTCTCCAGGTTGCCGGCCCGGATATTATACATGGCCCTCATGAGCCCCACATAGAAGAATTTGGTAAGGCCGCGGCCGATGAAGTTCATTCCCTCGCCTATCCGTTTGGCATAGTAGAGATAGTAGGGGGCAATCTGATCCTGAATTTCCCTGAGGGATTTTTCGGTAAGAACTTTTACCCCGTCTTCCCTGGTAGCTCCCCTGGCGGCCTCAATGGTGTGGGTAGAAATGTGGAAGCGACCGTAGACCCATGCCACAAAGTCGATTATTTCCTGTATATTGTACCTGGTAATTACCGTGGCGATATTGGTGAGGATATGGCCATCGTCCTTGAAATTTTCATGTACCTTCCGGAGTGTCTCGATGGCCCTGTAAAAACTGGGAATGCCCCGCTGGGTGTCGTGAGTTTGGCCGAAACCGTCCAGGGATATGGAAATGGAGATGTTCATGTCCGGACAGTTTTTGCGCAGCCGGGCGAGCCATTCAATGACCCGCTCTGTTTTGATGCCATTTGTGGGGAAATTGCAGTCCGTAATGTGGTTGTTTTTGTAGATCATCTCGACAATCTCGGGAAGATCGTCCCGAAGGGTGGGTTCCCCCCCGGACAGCCAGAGCCGTTTGAATTCCCCGGCGCTTTCCGAAAGCTTTTTAATCTCTTCAAAGCTTAGATCCGGAGCCTTTTTCTCCATGTCGCCGGCATAAAAGCACATGGCGCATTTGGCATTACACTTCCCCGTGGTAAAAAGGAAGACCGATTCCAGTTTTCGCTTGGAATTGAGTGAATTGAAAGAACTTCCCGAACGTTTGGTTTTCATAACTTACTTACTCCCTTATGGGTAAAAATGAGGTATTTTCAGGATCGATTTGAAAAACCCCTAACAAAGCTAAAGAAATTATAGAATATAAACGGAATGATAGGCAAGACTTAAGTCAAGACACGAAATAAAAATCGTATAAAAAATGGCTTTTTATGTGATTTTATCTAAAATGGCTGAATTTCAAGAGAGTTCCCCCCTATAAATGCCTTGCTCTTTCAACTATGATTTATGTATATGAAACTACTCCGTTTTGGCCCCTTTAGTTTTTACCGGGCAGCTCTCTCTATCGCCGTGCCTGTTATGCTCCAGCAGTTCATCATGAGCATGGTTTCCCTGATCGACAACTTCATGGTTGCCGGTCTTGGGGACGTGAGCATGGCCGCGGTAAACGTGGCAAACCAGATCAACTTTATCCACATTGTGTTTATCAATGTTATTGCAGGCGCCGGAGGCATATACCTCGCCCAGTTTATGGGTGCAAAAGATGAGGAAGGCATGGGTCAGGCTTACCGCTTCAAGGTACTCCTCGGCCTTGTCATCTCGGTGTTCTACTTTATCCTCTGCTGGACCATACCGGAGGCGATGCTCTCCATGATGACCATGGGGAACGCGGCCCAGGCGGAAATCGTGGAGCTGGGTTCGACTTACCTACGGCTCACCTCATTTACCCTCTTGCCTATGGCGATCTCCAATGCGATAGGCAGCTCCTTTCGGGAGATCGGCCGGCCTTCCGTGCCCCTGGTTATCTCCGCCGCGGCTACGGTGGTCAACACTGTGGGAAACTGGTTCTTCATCTACGGCAACCTGGGGGCTCCCCGGCTTGGGGTGAGCGGGGCGGCCATTGCCACCATCATTGCCCGTTTTGTCGAGATGGTGGTCTTTATTATCTATGTGTATTGGGATAAAAAGCGGGGAAAGGCGCCTTTCTTCGTCCGTTTCAGCAGGATTCTCCATGTCAACTGGCGGCTTATCAGGGAAATTATGGCAAAATCGTCCATGATGTTCCTTTCGGACTTTTCGTGGATCAGTTCCGAAACCATCATGACGGCACTCTACAACGGCCGGGGCGGAGCCGAGGTGGTTGCGGGCATGGCCGCCGCCTGGACCATAGCCAATATTTTTTTCCTGCTCTGGGGAGGGATCTTTACCACCACCGCAGTGCTTATCGGGGGGAGCCTGGGCGCGGGCAAACTCGACGAGGCCCGTACACGCGCCGAATGGATCAAGTCGGGTTCCACTGTGGCAGGATTTATCATAGCAATTGCGGGAGCGGGAGTTTCCACCCTTCTCATCCCTCTGGTCTTCGGCAACCTGACGGCAAATGCCAGGTCAATCAGCCTGGGCCTTGTCTATATCATTCTCTTCTACATGCCCTTCTGGGCTCTGCTCAACTCCATGTGGGCCATTTCCCGTGCGGGCGGGGACACCGCTATGGGCATGTACGCCGATGTGTCCGTGAATACCTTCCTCTTTGTGCCCGCCTGCTTCATTCTGGCCCTCTGCACAAGTATACATCCTGTATCCATGTTCGCCATCGTCAAGCTTACCGATATTGCCAAGTATTTTATCGCCCGGCATTTTCTCGGCAAGGAACGCTGGGTGCGGAATTTGACAGTACAGAAGCATGGATGAACAAATTTTGAATCTGTTTTAGCACTTTTTTCTTATTTTGTGCTATCTTGTTAGTATGAATAAAATCGTATCGAAAAAACAGCTTTCCGCGGATGTTTATGAGATGACGGTGGAAGCGCCCCTCATTGCCGGGGCGCGGAAGGCGGGACAGTTTATCATCGTGCAGATTGACAGCGACTGGGGGGAACGCATACCCCTTACCACCGCCGACGCGGATACGGCTGTGGGAACCATTACCATGGTTTTTCAGGCCGTGGGGGCGACTACACACAAGCTGGCGTTGAAGGAACCGGGGGATCATGTGGAAAATATCCTGGGCCCCCTGGGCAATCCTACCCATATTGAAAAATTCGGAACCGTGGTGTGCGTGGGGGGCGGTATCGGCGTGGCGCCGCTCTTCCCGATCGTTCAGGCGATGAAGAAGGCAGGCAATACCGTGAAGGTTATTACCGGCGCACGTACCAAAGAGCTGCTGATCTTTGAAGATCGGATGCGCCGTTTTGCCGACGAACTTGTCATTGTTACCGACGACGGCTCCTGCGGCCGCAAGGCCCTGGTAACCGAGCCCCTGAAGGAATACTGCGCGGGGAAGCCGAAACCGGACATGTCGGTAGCCATAGGTCCTCCCGTCATGATGAAGTTCTGCGCCGCGACAACGAAGGAATTTGATGTACCGATTATGGTTTCCCTCAATACGATTATGATCGACGGTACGGGCATGTGCGGGGGCTGCAGGGTTACCGTTGGGGGTGAAACCAAATTTGTCTGTGTAGACGGCCCGGAGTTTGACGGCCACGCGGTGGATTTTGAAAACATGATGCTCCGCATGCGTTCATACAAGGAAAAGGAAGATGAGGATCATCACAAGTGTCATGTGGATTTGGGCCTGGACAATTGAACAGAGGCTCTTTCAAAAAAACTAACCGAGTTTTGCAGAAGCTCGATACTTTAGAAAAGGGGTAAGACGTGAAGACCAGGGAAATTCTGGAGGCCGAAGCAGGGGAACTGCTCAGGCCCATACTGGATAAAAAAGCCGCGGGAGAGAAACTTTCCGCAAAAGAACGTATGGCGATCCCTTCCCAACAGATGCCCGCCCAGGATCCGAAAGTCCGGAGAAGGAATGTGTACGAAGTTGCCCTGGGTTACGGCGAAGCCCAGGCCCGGCTTGAGGCGGAACGCTGTCTGGGCTGCAAAAATACGCCGTGTATTGCGGGCTGCCCCGTGGGGGTGCCGATTCCCCGTTTTATTGCGGAGATCCAGGCGGGAAACTTCAAGGCCGCCGCGGATATTATCAAGGAAACAAACCTGCTGCCGGCGGTTTGCGGCCGGGTCTGTCCGCAGGAAAAACAGTGCCAGGAACAGTGTACGCTGGGGAAGATCCTCAAAGATACGGAAAAGGCGGTAGCCGTTGGAAGGCTGGAACGTTTTGCCGCGGACCGGGAACGCTCACAGGGTGCGGTAACCCTGCCGGTGGTAAAGGCCTCCACCGGGAAGAAGATAGCCGTCATCGGCTCAGGTCCCGCCGGCCTTACCGCCGCCGCGGATCTTGCCCGTGAAGGCCACGGTGTTACTATCTATGAAGCTTTTCATAAGTCCGGCGGCGTGATGATCTACGGTATTCCTGAATTCCGTCTTCCCAAGGCCATCGTCCAGGCGGAAGTTGAAGGCCTCCGGAAGATGGGTGTCAAAATCGAAAACAATTTTCTTGCGGGCCGCACCGAAACCATCACGGAATTTTTTGAAAAAGACGGCTGTGATGCGGTCTTTATCGGTGCGGGAGCCGGGCTTCCCAAATTCCTCGGCATCCCCGGAGAAAATCTGGTGGGAGTATTCAGCGCCAATGAGTATCTTACCCGTGCGAATCTGATGAAGGCCTATGACCGCGAAAAGGCCGCCACCCCGGTATTCCTTTCAAGGGTTGCGGCGGTCATCGGCGGCGGAAATGTGGCGATGGACGCGGCCCGCATGGCCCTGCGCCTGGGGGCCGCCGAGGTGCATGTGATCTACCGCCGTACACGCGGGGAAATGCCCGCACGGGCGGAGGAAGTGGAACACGCCATGGAAGAAGGGGTCATCTTTGATTTCCTCCGCAATCCCAACAGAATTCTGGGAGATGAAAAGGGCCGGGTTACCGGCATGGAACTTCAAAAGTTTGAACTGGGGGAAAGCGATGCCTCGGGCCGCAGAAGCCCTGTCGCTATTGCAGGCTCGGAATACGGTTTTAATTGCGATACCGTAATTGTCGCCCTGGGCAACGAACCCAACCCCCTGCTTTCAAAAACCACCCCCGGCCTGCAGGCCGACAGGCGGGGCCGCCTCGTGGTCAACGAGGTGCAGAAAACCTCCCTGGACAGGGTTTATGCCGGGGGAGATATCGTGCTCGGCGCGGCCACGGTGATTCTCGCCATGGGGGAAGGGCGGAAAGCCGCCGCGGAGATAAATGAGAGGCTGAAAGAGAACAAATTTATCTCCGGGTAAAATCCCCTTGTTCCTGTCTCCCAAATTCAATACTATTTTCTTACTATGCCTAAAATTGATGTTAATGAGGAAGTTTTTTATACACTCGCCGGAGACAAATGCCGGGAAACCGGAGAATCCCTGCGGAATTTTCTTGAAGAGGCTCTCAGTTGTGCCAAGGCGGAACTGGATGAGGACAGCGATAAAAGCCTTCCCCTTTCGGAACGGGAACTCAAGATTGAACTGAACGATACAAACAGGCCCGATCTCTGGGCTACCGCAGGCTGTGCACGGCAGCTCAGGGTCTATTACGGGGGAAACATTCCCGAATATCCTTTCTTTTCACGGCCGGGGGCCCCGAAGCCTGCCGGGTACAAGGTTGTCGTGGAAAAATCGGTGCAGAAGGTAAGGCCCTTCCTTGCGGGTTTTGTGGTTACAGGCAAGACCATAAGCGATGCAGGCCTGCGGGATATGATCCAGACTCAGGAGAAGCTGGCCTGGAACTTCGGGCGGAAGCGCAGGACGATTTCCATGGGGCTTTACCGTATTGCCGTTATGAAGTGGCCGATTCATTACAGGGCCGTCGATCCCGACTCGGTGTCTTTTGTTCCCCTTCAGTGGGATACCCCGCTTACTCTCCGGGAGATTTTGAAACAGCACCCCAAGGGTAAGGAATACGCCTTTATTCAGGAGCATGAACCCCTCCATCCCCTGTTGGTGGATGCAAAGGACGCGGTTCTCTCCTATCCGCCCATCATCAATTCCGCGGATCTGGGGGCGGTGCAGGTTGGCGATACGGATCTCTTTGTGGAGCTTACCGGTACGGATCTGCATGCGGTAACGCTGGCCGCTTCCATCGTGGCCTGCGATCTTGCCGATCAGGGCTTTACCATTGAGCCTGTGGAGGTAGAGTATGAATTTGATACTCCTTTCGGGCGCAGTGTTGTTAATCCCTATTATTTCCAGGAGCCGGTATTCTGTTCCCTCAACCGGATCGAAAGATACCTTGGGGAGCGGATAGAGGCGGCGGACTGCGTAAAGGCCCTGAAAAAAATGGGGGTCAAGGCGGAAATTGCCGATGATGTTGAACGGGGTGCGGACAGGGGCGAAGCGATTGCGATGCCCTCCGAAGGGATATGGGCCCGGCCTCCCGAATACAGGAACGACTTTCTCCATGCAGCCGATGTGATGGAGGATGTCATGATAGGCCGGGGATTGGGGACTTTCAAACCTGAACGGCCCCGTGACTTTACCATAGGCCGACTGACGCCCATTACCCTGTTCAGCCGCCGGGTAAAGGAGATCATGATCGGGATGGGCTACCAGGAGATGATCTACAACTACCTGGGTTCCCGGAAGGATCTTGTGGAAAAAGTCCGGGGCGATGGTTCAAGGATCATACAGATATCCAACCCAATGACAGAAAACTATGAGTATGTGCGGGACAGTATTCTTGCCTCCCTGCTTTCCAGCGAGTCTGTTTCGGGCCACTCGGTGTATCCTCACCGGATCTTTGAAACCGGGAAGCTTGTCTACCGGGACGAAAAAGAGAATTCGGGAGCGGTAACCCGTCAGTTTCTCGGCTTCCTCAATGCCGGCCGGGAAGTGAATTTCAATACCATTGCCGCCCAAGTGCAGACTTTCTTCTACTATATCAACAGGGATTATACGGTAGAGGAGTCCGGCGACGGCCGTTTTATTCCGGGCCGGGCCGCGGCGATCCGCTGCCGGGAAAACCTCATCGGGGTATTTGGCGAAATTCACCCGGAGGCGCTGGAAAACTGGGGCATTACCATGCCCTGTACCGCCGCGGAAGTGGATCTCGATGCCCTGCTGTAGGGATTGAAAACAAGGATCATCCGCAAAAACAAACGGCCCGGCTTTTCAGGCACGGACCGTTATCTTCACGTAAGCGGATGCTTAAAGCCCGTCACCGAAGGACATTCTCATGCCGTTGGTGCGAAGGGCAGTCCAGCTTCCCCTGGTGGGAAGTCTGCCGTTTATCCGGAGAGAAAAGAAACTTGACAAATCGGTGGGATCGTAGACCCGGACTTCTCCGGTATCTCCATCGACGGTGATCCTGAAAGGCACCGAATCGGCAAGGTTTTCATCGGTAAGGTACTGCGCATACTCATTAAGGTCGTAGCTGGCTACAAGATCCATCTGCGAATTTGAGTTGCTGCGGTAGATTTGACCGCTTAAGCCCCGCTGAATACTCCTGCTCAACGGATTCTCATCGTAGTTGAGCCAGAGCAGCCAGGATTGACCTGCACCCCAGGCGGCCCCGCCAAAGGCACTGTCCCCGAAAACATGGAGGCCGAAGCCGCCGTGTCCGTCTTCCGCCCCGGATTCATAGCGGGCGTTGAATTCCCAGATCATGGGACCCGACTGATCGGAGCGGATGTTCACCTTGGCCAAAGGAGCCCTGGCATCATCCTGATAGAGCCTTTCTCCCCGGATAGACCAGCTTCCCGTGGCGAACCTGTGTTCCGGTAACTGGTCTTGACCATACACTGCTGCGGTCAGGGCAATCACCGTCAGAAAAAACAGAAAACGTTTCATAAACCCTCCAATCTCAAGACACTTCCCTCTGCGGAGAAAGGCTTGAGTTGTTAAACTCTTCCGGAATTCTATCATAGTTTCAAGAAAAAAAGGGGGAAAATACGATTTTTTTGTAAAATTTTTTTTCACCCTAAAACCAGGAGCCGAACGGCAATGTATTCAATGCTGTTGATTGAAGTCCCTGATATGCCTATGCTTGTAGGTATGTCCGATACACAAGATGAAAAACCGCATCCCGCCGCCGGCCTTCCCGGTGGAGACGCCGCCGGAAGGCTGGGAACCGAATCCGTAGGCAAACTTCTTCTGCGTTTCTCGATCCCCGCAATTACCGGTATGCTGGTGAGCGCCCTCTACAACATGGTAGACCGTATCTTTGTAGGCCGGGGCGTCAACGAAATTGCCCTGGGCGGCCTTTCGCTGGTGCTTCCCCTTATGACCATCTCCATGGCCTTTGCCATGCTCTTTGGGGTCGGGGCGGCCAATATGATCTCCATGCGCCTCGGCCAGGGACGGCGGGCCGAGGCGGAAAACGCACTGAATCACTGTTTCTTTCTGCTTTTTGGCATCGGTCTTCTGCTCATGGCGATAGGCCTGATCTTCCTTGAACCCCTTCTTTCCCTTCTGGGCGCCCAGGAGGGCAGCGGGGCCATTGCCTATGCCAGGGATTATTTCAGAATCATCCTTCTGGGATCGTCCTTTTCCATGGTGGGGTTCGGCCTTTCACACTGCACCAGGGCTCAGGGTTTCCCCATGATCACCATGATTGCGATGCTTCTGGGCGCTGGAATCAACATGATACTCGATCCTATTTTTATTTTCGGCTTCGGCTGGGGTGTGGAAGGGGCGGCGTGGGCCACGATCATCTCCCAGCTCATCTCGGCCGTCTGGATTGTTTATTTCAGTGTAAGCAAAAAGGCGGTGATCCGGCTCAGGTTTTCAACAATGCGGCTTTCCCCGGGTATTATCTTTCAGATTGTATCCTTTGGTTCCGCCCAGTTTCTGCTGCAATTCATCATGTCCGCGGTCCAGCTTCTCTATAACACCACCATGGGCTGGTATGGGGCCGCCGCGCTGGGGGTAGCCAACGGCGGCGACGTGGCCCTCTCGGGGATGAACATTAACGGCTCCATCACCATGCTCATTTTGATGCCCGTATTCGGCATCAATCAGGGCGCACAGCCGATTCTGGGCTACAATTATGGGGCGAAACGGTATCACCGGGTCTTGCGGGCCTATCTGGGAGCCGTTGGGGCCGCTACACTTATATGTACAGTTGGTTTTATCATCGGAGAATGTTTCCCGGTGCAGCTGGTCAGCCTCTTTGCGCCACAGGGAAGCGACGCATTGATGCGTTTTGCGCCCACCGCCATGCGGATAGCGATGATCATGCTGCCTCTGGCAGGCTTCCAGATCGTATCTTCCAATTTTTTTGTGGTAACAGGCCGCCCCAGGACTTCGATCTTCCTCACCACGCTGAGGCAGTTCCTTGCCCTGATCCCCTGCATCCTGATCTTCGGGAAACTCTGGGGGCTTTGGGGAGCGGTAGCGGCTACACCCGTAGCGGACGGGTTTGCCTCACTGTTGACCGCCTTGATGATCGCCTTTGAGATGAAGAAACTGCGGAAACAGATTAAGGAAGGCGCGTAAAACGAATTTTCATGCCGGCCTTAGAATTCAATTGAACATGAAACGAAGTTTTACGCAAAACCCAGACGCAGATTTTCCCGTTTAACGATCTTTCCGTGGTCAAAGCTGAGGTTGAGACCCTCGGCCGACATGATGAATTCAAAGGGATAAACGCCGTTCTGCTTTTTGGCGATGCCGTCCAGCATGTCGTCGGTATGGCGGGGGCTGTAGTGGAAGAAAGCTCAAACACCGGTGAAAAACCAATCGGTTTTGAAAACGGCTCAGCGGTTTTTCAGGTTCCGCTGTTCTTCTCCCAGACATGGATGAACTGCAGAGCATACTGCTGTATGCCGCCGAACCAGGTTTCAATGAAGGAGGCCGGCTCCCTGCCCACATAGCGGTAATGCCAGCTCTCCCAGCGGTATCCGGTAAGCCCTTCGAGGCCTTCGGGGAAGGAGAGAGACCAGCCGTAGCGGCCCGCATTCGCTATCATCCAGCGGCCCGCGGCGGTTTGGGCAAAGGAATCGTCAATCGAACCGAAGTCCACCGCCAGCCCGGTTTGATGCTGGCTGTAACCCGGTCTGGCGGATTCCCGGTCTGCCGCCTCCTGCCCTATCTCGTTTACGATACGGTTATACACTTCCACCTGGTATGTGTAAGACCGGTAGGCCGAAGATGCCTGCAGCGTAATGCCATCCGCCCGGGCGGCGGCCGACATCTCCTCAAGCGCCTCAGCCGCCGCGCGTCTCAGCATGAGTCCCTTCCGGCTTACCGTGTACGAAACACCGCCGCCGCCAAGCTCTACCAGGTCTTCCGGGGCGTAGCCTTCGGGCAGGGAATGTCCCTTGTCCACCAGGCGGTACAGGTATGGATCTCCTTCAAGACAGGCCAGAAGATCCAGGATGAAGCCGGGGCTTTCCGCGGCCCCGGAACCGATCCGTTCCGCCAGGGATTTGGGAATACCCGCCTCATCAAGCGTCTTCATAAGAAAACTGTTAAACATTTCTTCGATATTGTTCTCTTCCGCGGGAAGATCCGGAAGAGAATCCCGGCCTTCGGTTCCGGCGGAGGATGCCGGAAGGCTTTCATTCCCCGCAGCGTTTGGATTATTGAACCGGGGGACAGGCCGCCGGCAGGCAGCAAGGCTGAAAATGAACACAAGCAGAAAAAACAGCCGGTTTTTGGAAGCACACATAGCTTATTTTTGCCTATTGAAGCGCCAAATGCAATACCGGTATCTCTTATGATTATGACACGGTAACTTGTATTTTGTTTCAACTTCTGGTATTATTATAAGAAGGGAAAAAATGAAGTACGGAAAAATTCCGGTTATTGTTATGGTATTGTTGTTAGGGATAAAAATTAATGGCGGGAGAGACCGCAAAGGAATTTTCTTATGACAGGAAAAATTATTCAGTTAATATTGAGTATCGGCGTCATCATTACGGGAATTTCGCTTCTTGCGAATAATCCTGAAAATTGGTGGTGGGGTGGTAGTGTATTGATAGCGGGGCTTGGGTGGCTGGTGCAGGATATTTCCTCTATGCGCGGGTCTTCAAAAGCAATAGCAACCTTTATATCAAATCTTCGTTATATTGAAGATTTACCGGAGCCCAAATCAGTTACCATTTCAACCGGTGTCCCTTTGGGTTTGGGCGGCAAAGAAGTAAAGCTCAACGGGGCGGCTATAGGAAGCGTTAATAACAACAAGCCCCTGACCTTTTCGACCGCCAAGAGAAAGAATGTGCTGACTCTTGAAGGCGGCGGGATCTGCTTTTTTGAAGTGAGCGATACTGCGGGTGAAGGCTCGATACAATTAAAAATGGGGCTTTCCTCACCCAAGGCGGAAATTGTTGAAAGCTCCGGCTTAAAACCCTTTGTGCTTGAAACGGATTGAGGACGAAAAATATTTTAAGGAAAGGCGTTCTAACTGAAATTTAATGTTTACCTATTTTAACTTTCGGGGCGGGGAGGTTCAGTCAGGCGGTTTCCTTCCGTCAAAAAGACCGCAGGCCAGATAGTACTTTACATCAGCGAACCAAAGGCGCAGCATCCGCCGGTCAAGGGCCTTGCCAAACCATGTCTTGCAGGGATGACGGATCATATACCGGAGAATTCCAAAAAGCTGGGAGGGATCCATGAAACATTCCCAGTGGCACTTTTTGCAATAAGGCCGCAGGCCGGCAGGATCTTGTCCGCCGGGCGCTGTTCTCCTTTCCGCGACGGACGCGCCCATATCCTCATCCCCCCGGTAGCCGCAGGGATAGATATGACCGTCCCGGCTGTCCATATAGAAGTAACAGATCCCGCCGAGACAGGGGAAAAGCAGATCCCGGGAATTTTCGCGGGAAAGGGCATAGAGCGTCGAAAGGGGGGTAAAGATCCGCAGGGATTTTCTGAAAGCCGGTATGGTCTCAAGGAGAGCCCTAAACACCAGACGCAGTTCGCGCCGGGAAAAACGCACCATGATGTCGTCCGATATGGCGCCGTAGGCGGGTTTCTCCGTTCCCAGGTCTGCGCTTTCAAAACTCATGGGGTAGCAGACATTTGCCATGGTAAAGCCCATGTCGACGGCCTTGGTGAAGAAAGCGCCGAAGCCCCGGCGGAAGTTTTCAAGAAAAGCCTCTTCGTCTTCCGATCCCGCCTCTCCCAGGGGCGGAATCATTGCCCCCGCGATACAGCGGTTTATCCCCAGGTTGACCGCGGGGTACAGGCCCCGGGCGTGAAACACCGGCAGGGCTTTGCTGATGCCGTCGATCACTCCCGGAAGGCCGCGCAGCCGCTCGTGGGTTGCGGTGTCCGCGGAATCCATGCTGATCCAGAAATTCCGCAAAGGGCTTTTCACCAGTGATTCAACAAAACGGATAAGCTTATCCAGGCCGGCGGCCTTACCGCCGGAGCTGAACATATACCCGTTGGTGCCGCTGCGCAGGTAGGGAATGTTCAAATTCCCGGCATAATCGAGAAGGCTTATTATTTCAGGGATATTGATGAAGGGCTCGCCGCCGGTGAAAGACACCGCCTCAACACCGTTTTCGGCGCAGTCCCTGAGAGCCTTTCTGACGGTTTCCGCGGGAAGTTTGACACGCTCGATTTCAGCTTCCCTGCGCATGCCGCATTGGGGACAGCTTCCGTTACAATGGTTTGTTATCTGGATAACAAGCTGTCCCGGAAGCCGTGAGGGGCCGGCGAACATCAGGGTACAGAGATCGGCAATTAAAGGGCGGCGGCGGATTTTTCTTTTCCTCACGAGGCCCTCTGCCAGTACCGCCGCCGCTGTTCCTCAATTACCTCGTCGTACGTGTTTATGAGCCCTTCAAAGACGCGGTTCCAGTCCCGGGTCAGGGCGGTTTTCCGGGCGTTTTCCGCCAAAGTCAGGCGGAGATCCGTATCTTCCATAAGGGTAACAAGATTTTCCAGAAAGGCTTCCCGGCTGCCTGCGGGACAGAGGAGGGCGTTGATTCGGTGGGAAAGAAAATCCGTAACCCCGCCGCTTGCCACCCCCGCTACCGGCAGGCCGGAAGCCATGGCCTCCAGGGCGGCGTTGCCGAAGGTTTCGGTTCCCGACGGAAAGGCAAAGCAGTCCGCGGAAGCGTAGATTTCCGAAAGCTCCCTGCCCCGTTTGAATCCCGTAAGAACCACATTGGGTAGTTTTTGTTTGCGGATTGTTTCCATATAAGGACCGTCCCCGGTAAACACAAACGCCGTTTTTCCGGGAAAACGGCGTTCAAGTTCGGCGGCGGCGTAGAGCAGCATATCAAGGCCTTTTTCCGGGGAAATCCGGCCCGCGTAAAGAAATATGCACTTGTCCTTTCCAATCCGGTTCCGCAGGGCTTCGTTCCGGAAGGCGGGATTAAAGAGCGATGAGTCTATTCCCCGGGACCAGAGACCCAGGTTCCGGTATTGCCGCCGGAAGAGATCCTCCAGGGTGTGCCGGGACGGAGCCAGGACGCGGTTGGCAAAACGGTAAAACCAGGAGAGATACCTTTCCAGCAGCGGCTTTAAGAGTTCAAGATCAAAATAACGCAGATATTCGCCGTAGTTGGTGTGGTAGCTCATTACCAGGGGAAGACGGCGGGTAACGGCGTAACGCATGCCCCGGAAGCCGATTCCCAGTTCGGTACTTACGTGAACCAGATCCGGCTTAAAGCCATCGCAGATTTCGTCGATCTCCCAGAAGGCGGGAAAGGTCAGACGGCTCCCGGGGGAGAGCGACGTCTTCAGTCCCCTGAAACGATACAGGCTGCGGTACGCGGAATGACGGTTCTCCCGGCGCTCAATAGCCCGGTGGCGGAGGGTTCCGAAAAGAGGATGGAGATCCCCCTTGAGGGGAAACGTTTCTTCACCTTCGTAAGCCGGGGCAAAAATCACCTGATGGATATGCTTTTCCTCAAGGTAGGCTCCGAGCCTGGCCAAGGTGTTGGTTACCCCGTTTACTTCCGGGCCGTAGGTATCGGT
>JAISCR010000161.1 GCA_031265435.1 Treponema sp. | reverse complement strand
AAGCCTCTTTTTCCGGGGGTATGAGGTTATCGGTAAACACCGAGCCGATTTCGCTAAACGGAAGAAGCGGAACCAGCCCCTGTTTTGAAAATTTTTCCGATTCGGTAAGGATAATCACTTCTCTGGCCTGCTGCGCCATGCTCCGAACCGTTTCCGCGCGCAAATGGTCATTTCCGGTAAAACCGTTTTCCGAAAAGCCGTCGGTTCCGATAAAGAGTTTATCCACGGTAAAGCCTTGGGCGCACTGCCGGGTAATGGGGCCGACCATCACCTGGGCGTCATTCTCGTAGTCCCCGCCCAAAAGCACGATTTTAGCTCGGGACAGCCGCCTGATATAGGCGGCGATAAAGGCAGAATTGGTGATAATCCGTACTTCGCGCTTGTTTATGGTTAATTCTTCGGCCAAAATGGCGCAGCATGATCCCGATTCTATCATAACCGCCTCGCCGTTTCTAACGAGTTCGCTGGCGCGATGGGCAATTTTACGCTTGGTGTCGTAATGATAGGTGAGGCGGTTATTGATGTCATCATTTGAACCGGGGTAGACCTGGCCTTTTTCATGCCGGACAATCCCTTTTTCTTCCAGCCGGTCCAGGTCGGAGCGCAAGGTAACTTTGGAAACCCCCGTCAGTTCCGCAAGTTTTGCGACCTCAATACAGCCTTCCCGGGTTATAATTTCCAGTATTTTTTTTTGCCGTTCCGACTGTTTATCCGTCATGCCATATCCTGATTTGTATTGTAATAAAACCGGCCGTCCCTTTCAATACTCGTTGTATTCCGTAAGAATCTTTTACCGAATGTTGACGCAAGGCCCCAAAAAGGTCACGGTACGAAGTAAATGCTTCAGGCCGCAGAAAACGAGGCTTTGTACCGGAACTTTTTCGACTTCTTCGACCTGGCGGTTACAATTTCTTCCAAAACATGGCAGTTTTGACGAAAATCGCTCCGCGGCTTTGTCCTGGAACATGAAGTTATGCGCCATTCGACCTTAAGATGATTGCCAAAGGATAGGTTTTAGTATAAAATTGACTCAATATGCTTCAAATTAGAAAATGGCTTATTTTAGCCGATTTGTTCATAATGGCCGGTATTGTAATTGTGACTCTTTCTTTTTTTCTCTTGCCAATACCAAATTTATATACGTATATAAAGTGTCTTATTGGAATAATATTATTTATTATAGATTTGATACAAAAAAAACATATTCAGAAAGAACGGTTTCCTCTAATGGTACCGTCAGTTCTTGTGTCTGTATTTATATTTTACGAGTTTATAAAAAATTACGAAACAATGTTTTTTGGTTTCGATATAGTTTTATCTATTGGCGGATTATTGTGGTCAATTCATTGGTTGGTTTTTTATAACGATATTTTTGCAACTAAAAAGATCAGATTATTTTTTTGTATATTATTCCCACTTAATGTATTGGTTTTATATATATGTGCTTACGCGGCCATTGGGATTTAAAATTATTAAAATTGTAATATGACAAGAGTTGGCAAAGAACTTGATGTTAGTATTATAGGAGGATAAAAATGCTCATATTTGATATTTCCGAATTTACCCAAAATGCGACAAAGGTTTTTGATGCGGCATTAACAGATGAAGTGATTATCAACAATAAGGACGGGAATAAGTATAAAATACTCCCATTAAAGAGTGAAGGCAAGGAAGGGAAATCACCATTTGAGGATATTCCATGTATAACGGCAGATATAACGACACAGGAAATTGTAGAATTATTAAGAGAAAGTAGGGCAGGAATATAAAAATATTTGTATAGAAGTCCAAAAACTGCGCATCGGACTATTTACGCTCCGCCGCCGTTCGGTGGCTTCGGCTGCGGTTTTGCTAAGTCATTCCGCTACGCTCCATTCCCACGAAACGTTAAATGACGTTGCCCTGCCATTACCATTCATGCGGATGGTATTTCCCTTTTGGCTCGGTAATCTTGAATGTTTCCCCGGACGGTTCAATTACATAAAATCCTTTTTTCAGGGCATAGGTACTGACGCTTTCACCAATAACAACCCCGGCAATAGCCCCAAGATATTTACGGCTGTCATCATGCAAATCGGCATATTTGCGCAGTTTTTCCATGCGCGTAACGTGGTCGTCTATATCATCAGTTTTGGGCTTGTTTTTGATTTCGACAATCATCACCTTATCGCCGTTTTCGAGAAATGCGTCAACTTCCGTAATAATATCATGTTTACGGTCTACTATCTCGGTGTCTCTATGCGTTTTGGTAAACTCAAAACCGATTTCACGGAATTTCGCTGCCAGATTCGGCACGATCATGTATTCGATCATCTCGCCAAAACTGTTGGTAAATTTGCCGAACCTTTTGTCGGCTTCTTTCAACAGGCGGGCGCTTTCCCTGAGTTCCGCCCAAATTTCATCGGCGGTGGCTTTCCACTCCGGTATCGTTTGAACTGTCTCCATTTCAGGCTCCTTAACTAAATATCCCCTTTTTTTAACTTTTTGAAAAGGTAACCGTCTCCGGAACCAGGGTATCGACGTTTATTTTTTTCAGTATCAAAATTCCACTAAAAGCAGTATGCTTTGAAGAAAAAATTCACCTCGAAGTCGCAGAAGTCGAAAAAGTTCATCAAGCGGAGTATGAAGCGCCTCTTGTTTCCTTCTTGATCCTTATACTTATTCGACTTCTTCGACCTGGCGGTAAAAAAAATCTTCCAATGCCCTGCCCCGGAACTTATTCAATTCGGCAGCGCCAGCGCCAGTACCTCGTCAAAACGTTCCACCGGATGGAATTCTATGCCTTTCTTCACATAGTCGGGAATATCGTCAAGATCCCGGACATTCTGTTTGGGGATGATGATATGCCGGGCCTTGTTCCGCCGTGCGGCAATGGTCTTCTCCTTGAGGCCTCCGATTGGCAATACCTGGCCTGTCAGGCTCAACTCCCCGGTCATGACGAGGCTGGAACTGATAATTTTTCCCCGCATCAGACTGAGGAGGGCGGTAGCCATGGTGATCCCGGCCGAAGGGCCGTCCTTGGGGGTTGCCCCTTCGGGGATATGGAGGTGAATGTGGTTCTTCTCGAACCAGTCAAGCTCTATGTTGTAGCGCTCCGTGCCAAGCTTGCGGGCCACCGTCATGGCGATAGCGGCGCTCTCCTTCATCACGTCTCCCATCTTGCCCGTGAGGGTAAAACCTTCCTTGCCGGGCACCGAGGCAGCCTCAATCACCAGGGTATCGCCGCCCATGCTTGTCCAGGCAAGCCCCACGCTCATCCCCGGCCGGTCGGCTTTTTTTATATCCTCTTCGGGGAAAATGGGTTTACCCAGGTGCTTTTCGACAGCCTTTTTGTCAAGATCGAATTTCAGTTTGGCATTTAAAGAAGCGGCAGCGGAATCTTCCTGACCCGCTTCGGCCTGAGTCTTCTTCTTTGTTTCTTCATTCTTCTCTATGATCTGCTTCGCCAGCTTCCGGTGGATCTTGTCCAGGTTCTTTTCAAAATTCCGTACCCCCGCTTCCCGCGCATAGCCGTTGGCAATGTGAAGGAGGCTGTCCTTGGTGTACTTCACCTGACCCTTCTTGAGACCGTTCTTTTCAAGACTCTTGGGTACCAGGTAGCGTTTGGCAATTTCGAGCTTTTCCGTATCAATGTAGCCGGGAAGCTGGATAATCTCCATCCGGTCGATGAGCGGCGGCGGAATCGTATCCAGGGTGTTGGCGGTAACGATAAAAAAGATATGGGAAATGTCGAAAGGCAGATCCAGGTAGTGATCCCGAAAGGAAGTGTTCTGCTCCGGGTCAAGCACCTCAAGGAGGGCGGATGCGGGATCGCCCTGGTAGGAAGCCCCCATCTTGTCGATTTCGTCGATCATGAACACCGGGTCGCGGGTTTTGACGATTTTGAGCCCCTGGATGATCTTCCCCGGCAGGGCGCCGATATAGGTACGGCGATGGCCCTTGATCTCCGCCTCGTCCCTCATGCCGCCCACGGAGAAACGGAAAAATTCCTTCCCCAGGGAACGGGCAATGGAACGTCCCACGCTCGTCTTCCCCACCCCCGGCGGCCCCACAAGACAGATAATGGAACCTTTGGTATCGTTCCGCAGCTTCCTCACCGCCAGATACTCGACAATCCTTTCCTTTACATCCTTAAGCCCGTAGTGATCCGCCTCCAGAATCTCCTGGGCCCTGGAAAGGTCAAAGTGTTCAGGTTCGCTCTCCATCCAGGGAAGACTGGCGATAAGGTCAAGATAATTGCGGGTTACCACATACTCAGGAGAGTTGGGCTCCATGATGTTGAATTTCTCCAGTTCCTGATCAACGGCCTCCTTTACCTCGCCTTCAAAGTGAAAAGCGTCGAATTTCTCTTTGAATTTCTGGTAATCGGAACTTTTTGCGTCGGTAACCATCCCCAGTTCGGTCTTGATCGCCTTGAGTTCCTCTTTAAGGAAGTAATCCCGCTGACTTTTTTCGATTTTTTCGTTGATCTCCTTCTGAATCCGCTTCTGAATCCGCAGAAGTTCCTGTTCCTTTTTGATAAAGACCAGCACCTGCTCCATACGTTTGCGAACATTGAGAATTTCAAGGATCTTCTGCTGTTCCGCCTTGTCGATATTGAGAATACTGGCGATAAAGTCCGCAATCTTCCCCGGGTGGTCGATGTTTATCATATTGAGCCGCATCTCTTCGGAAAAGAGGGGATTATTCTCGGAAATCTGCTTCATCTCGCTGATCAGCGCCCTGGTCAGGGCCTTCACTTCGCTGGTGTCGTCCTCCTCGTCCTCAAGGTACTCCACCGCGGCAACAATGGGATTCTGCTCGTGCAGGGACTTGCGCACCGCGAAACGTTTCAGGGTAGAGATGAAAATATTCACCCCGCCGTCGGGCAGGTTTATCTTCTTGACAATCTTCGCGGCGGTTCCCACCGAGTAAAGATCGCCGATACCGGGAGTCTCGGTTTCGTTGAGAAGCATCACGAGGCCTATGAGCCCGTTCCCCGCAACCGCTTCTTCCACAACCTTTACATCCGCCGGGTTGCCGATCATGATCGGCGTAAAGATCCCCGGGAAAATAGGACGGCCCATCAGGGCCACCAGGGGCAGTTTATGCGGCAATATCTGATCTATAGGCACTACACTTTGGTCCGACATGCTTCCACCTTTATTTGTAATGTTTTTGTTTTCAAATATCGCAAAATTCCGGGGAAAAAGCAAGGAAAATAGCCTGAAGAAAACTACTTCACCCTTTACCCGTTTGTTGATAAAATAGGGGACTTCAAATCAAAGAGGTGTGGCGTGAAGCTTTCTTTCCGTTCTACCCTGGCGGCCTGCTATCTTGGTTACGGCAGCCAGGCCATTGTAAACAATCTGGGGCCCCTGTTGTTTGTAACCTTTCACCGGGTTTTCGGCATCGGACTCCCCTCCCTGGCCCTCCTCGTCTCGATGAATTTTGCCATACAGCTTCTGGTTGATCTGGCGGCGGTTCGGTTTGTTGACCGGATCGGTTACCGGGCGGCGGCGCTGGCGGCCCAGGCTTTCTGCGCGCTGGGCCTGTTTCTGCTGGGTTTTCTTCCCTTTCTCATGAGCGAACCCTTCTACGGACTTGTTATCGCGGTGGCTGTCTATGCCGTAGGCGGCGGCCTCCTTGAGGTTATCGTCAGCCCCATCGTGCAGGCGCTTCCCGCTTCCAATAAAAGCGCCGCCATGAGTCTTTTGCACTCGTTCTACTGCTGGGGTTTCGTGGCGGTAGTGTTACTGTCGAACGTTTTTTTTGCCCTTATCGGGATTGAACACTGGCGCTATCTTCCCATGCTCTGGGCGCTTCTGCCTCTGGGGAACTTCTTTTTGTTTGCCGTAGTACCCATACGGCACCTGATCGAGGGAGAGGCTTCCGCCATTCCCGTGAGGAAACTTCTGACAAAGAAAATGTTTTTTCTCCTGGTGCTGATGATGGTCTGCGCGGGCGCCTCGGAACAGGCTATGTGCCAGTGGGCCTCCTTCTTCGCGGAGGCGGGACTACAGGTAAGCAAAACCACCGGAGATCTCCTCGGTCCCTGCGCCTTTGCCGTACTCATGGGCCTTTCCCGGGTATACTTTGGAACCAGAACAGAGGAAGTTAAACTTGAAAGGATACTGTTACTGTCTTCCGTTCTCTGCATGGCAAGTTACCTTGTAACCGTGTTTTCCCCCTGGCCTCTGCTCTCCCTTTCAGGCTGCGCCCTCTGCGGCCTCAGCGTAGGAATTATGTGGCCCGGCACCTTCAGTGTGGCTTCCAGGGTTTTCCCGCTGGGAGGAACGGCGATGTTTGCGCTGCTGGCCCTTGCGGGGGACGCGGGCTGCTCCTTCGGCCCCGGCCTTGTCGGCATGGTGATGAGCGGAACCGGCCTCAAAACCGGCATTCTTGCCGCGATAGTGTTCCCCTTCCTCCTCGCCGCGGGGATTCTGCTGCTTTCCCGGTCAGGCGATAAACCCGCTCCGCACTTTAATTAATTCCGCGGCAATGCTGACGGCAATTTCCGCGGGCGTATCGCTCCCTATGTCAATGCCGATGGGGGCATGGAAACGGGGGGCATCCAGATCCGCTTCGCCGAACCCTGAGGCAAGGAGTTTTTGCCGTACCGCCGCGTGTTTGGTCCTGCTGCCGATGGCTCCGATGTAACGGGCAGGACTTTTCAGCGCAAAGGCTTCCGCCTGGAAGTCCCAGAGATGACCCCTGGTAAGGATCACCGCGTAATCGCTGTCCGCAAGACTCTCCGGGATGGCATCTCCGATATCCTCATAGTTCCCCGTAATAATCCGTTCCGCCGCGGGGAAAAATTCGCACTTGCAGTATTCTTCCCGGTCGTCAAAGACTACACAGCGGAAATCCAGGCGGCTGAGCAGGGGGAGGAGTTCCCGCGCTACGTGTCCCGATCCGAAGACGTACACAATACCTGTACTGTTTATGGGCAGGGAAAGCCAGTCGTCCTGTGCCGCACGGTGAAGCAGGGGCTTTTCCCCGCACAGTATTGCTGTTTTTTCAGGATACGTTCCTTTTGTGCCGGGAATACCGTTTTTGCCAAGAATGCCCAGTGAGGCTTTCCCTCTTCCCTCGTTGATTTTTATCACAAGCCACGCGGGAACATGCAGGGAAACCGCGTTCAGCGCGGCGTCAACAATCGCGGAAAGTTCACCATCGCCGGCATCAAGGTATTGCAGAAACACTGTTATTTCCCCGCCGCAGATTGCTCCTATGTCGCCTGATTCCGCGGGGTGCAGTATGTATGTCTTCAGGGCGGAAACCCCGTTTTCCGCAATTTTTTTACCTTCTTCAATGGCAAGAAATTCCGGCTTTGCCCCGCCTATTGTGCCCGCGATTCTTCCGGTTTTGTTGACCAGCATCCATGCCCCCTGTCCCCGGGGAGTGGAACCGGAGTTTTTTGCAATAAGGGCAAGAACCAGGTTTTCCTTTTGTTCAAAACTTTTTTTGATGAGCGTAAACAGTTCCTTCACGACAGAAGCCTTCCCATGAGCACCCCCATGGCGCTGGACATCATGAGTCCCCGTGTCCAGCCGGAAGAGTCTCCCAGACAGTGAAGTCCCCTGATATTTGTTTCCAGAAGCCTGTTCATTTTGATGCGGTTGGAATAGAATTTCAATTCCGGCGAATAGAGCAGTGTTTCTGCGCTTGCAAAGCCGGGTACCACATGATCCAGGGCGCGGATAAAATTTATAATGTTGGTCATGGTTCTGTAGGGCATGGCGCTTGTAATGTCTCCGGCAACCGCGTCGGCAAGGCTGGGTTTTACATTGCTCTTCGACAGTTCTTCCTGCCATGTGCGTTTGCCGTCAAGAATGTCTCCGTAGCGCTGTACCAGGATCTGGCCCGCTCCCAGCATGTTGGTCAGTTCTCCGATCTTCCGGGCATAGGCGATAGGCTGTTTGAACGGTTCGCTGAAGTTATGGGATGAAAGTATGGCAACATTGGTGTTGGCGGATTTTTTATCCTTGTACGAATGGCCGTTTACCACGGCAAGGCTGTTGTCGTAGTTTTCCTGGCTTACAAAGCCTCCGGGATTCTGGCAAAAGGTACGAACCTTGTCTTTGAAAGGTTTCGGGTAACCTATGAGTTTTGACTCATAGAGGATCGTATTCACCTCTTCGATGATCTCGTTCCGCACCTCCACCCGCACTCCTATGTCTACGGTTCCGCTTTGGTGTTCTATGCCGTTTTCGTTACAGATTCTGTCAAGCCAGCCCGCTCCCCTCCGTCCTGTCGCGACAATGGTAAGGGGAGAATTGATTGTGAAGGTTTCACTTTCTCCGGCCTTCTGCGCTTCCGCGCCGAGACAGCGATCCTGTTCCAGAATGAGGTTAATCGCTTCGGTGTCAAAGAGTATCCGTACCCCGTGATCGAGGAGATACGCCTGAAGGCGTGCGTAGAGTTCCTGTACCTTTTCCGTTCCCATGTGGCGGATCGGGCAGTCCACCAGTTTCAGTCCCGCCTGTATCGCCCTGCGCCTGATCTTCTTTGTTTTTTCGGGGTTTCCGATTCCTTCGGCTTCCTTCGCCGCCCCGAATTCCAGATAGATACTATCGGCATAGTCGATGAGAGCCTGGGTTTCTTCTTCTCCTATAAGAGCGGGGAGGTCTCCTCCCACGGCATGGCTCAGGGAGAGTTTTCCGTCGGAAAAGGCGCCCGCGCCCGAAAAACCTGTGGTGATATGGCAGTAGGGCCTGCAGTTCATGCATGTGCCGGTCTGGATTTTCGGACATGAACGTTTCTCTATGGGCTTCCCTTTTTCCAGCATGACAATATTACTGTTTTTCCCCAGCCGTATCAGTTCTATCGCGCTGAAGATCCCGGCAGGCCCGGCTCCCACGATTAATATATCCGCATTCATCCTGTTTTCAGAATCCTCCCCGGGAAGGAATTTGCATTTTTTGCGTTCTGTCCATATAATAATAACGGATTGAAGGAAAAAAGAAAACGGCAAAGAGCCATGGCTCAAGCCAACGGCTCATGATCACAGGAAAAAGAAATGGAAGAGCGGAACTTTGTACTAAAAGGGGATATTGTTCACAGTAAATCTCCCGGAGAACTTGAAACGCTGGAAAACGGCTGTCTTGTCTGCATCGGGGGAAAATCCGCGGGTCTTTTCCCGGCGCTGCCCGAAGAGTACCGGAATCTTCCCCAAAAGGACTATGGCGGGAAACTCGTCCTCCCCGGCCTCAGCGATCTCCATGTACACGCGCCCCAGTTTGGTTTCCGGGCTTTGGGAATGGATCTGGAGCTTCTCGACTGGTTAAACAAAAACGCCTTCCCCGAGGAGGCAAAGTTTCAGGATTCCGAATATGCCGGCCTTGCCTATGGCATATTTGTCGAAGCCCTCAAGAGAAGCCCCTCATGCCGGGCCGTGATCTTTGCCACCCTTCATACGCCCGCGACAGTCCTTCTTATGGAGAAGCTTGAAGAGACAGGGCTTGTATGTTTTGTGGGGAAGCTGAACATGGACAGGAACTGTCCGCCGTATCTGAGGGAACATTCCGCGGCAGTTTCCCTGTCGTCCACACGGGAATGGCTTGAAAAATCGGAAGCTGAATTAAAGTCCGCAAACATAAGGCCGATTCTCAGTCCCCGTTTTATCCCCTCCTGCAGCGATGAACTTTTGCGGGGCCTCGCGGGGCTGCAGAAAGAGTACGGCCGTACAAGGCCGCTTCCCCTGCAGTCCCATCTTTGTGAGAACCGGCGGGAGATAGCGTGGGTAAAGGAACTCTGTCCGCAGAGCGGAACCTATGCCGGCGCGTATTCGGATTTCGGGCTCTTCGGCGAAGCGGGGCCCGCGATCATGGCTCATTGCGTATGGCCGGAAGATGAAGAGATTGAACTCATAAAGAAACGGGGAGTGTTTATCGCCCACTGTCCCCAATCAAATACCAACCTCTCTTCGGGCATAGCGCCGGTGAGGCGTTTTCTGGAGGCCGGCCTCAGACTGGGTCTGGGCACCGATGTCGCGGGCGGCGTTCATCTTTCCGTTTTCCGGGCAATGAGCGACGCTATTCAGGTTTCAAAACTCAGGCAGGCCCTCATTGCTCCAACGGAAAAAGCGCTCAGCCTGGAGGAGGCTTTTTATCTGGGCAGCGCCGGAGGGGGAGCCTTCTTTGAAGAAGCGGGCATGGGAAGATCGGGCAGTTTCGACGCGGGAAACGATTTTGACGCGCTGGTTCTTGATGACATAAACCCTGTGCGGGGACCCGCTTCCCCCCTTGCCCTGAGCCTCCGTGACCGGCTTGAAAGGCTGGTATACCTTGCCGCCGACGGAAACATACGCGCAAAATATGTCAGGGGACTTCAGGTTCTATAAAGCCGAATTTCCCCACATCGAAAAGTCCGCCGCAGCTTATCTTGAGTTCGGGAATCACCACAAGGGACATAAAGGCAAGACTCATTACCGGTTCAAGTCCTCTTTTGACTCCCAGTATATTCCATGCACATTCATGAATTGTTTCAAGTTTCCTGTCCACCCATTCGCCTGTCCGATCACTCATGAGTCCTCCCAGGGGCAGGGGCATGTCTTCCAGTACCTTTCCGTCTTTGACAAGCGCAATGCCGCCTTCCGTTTCGATAAGCCTCTTTACCGCCAGGGCCATGTCGCCGTCGTTCACCCCGACAGTAATAATGTTGTGGGAATCGTGTGAAACGGAAACCGCAACGGCTCCCGCCCTGATGCCGTAGCCGCGGAAAAGCCCCAGTCCCACCCTGCCCGTATCATGATGCCTCTCGATGACGGCAATCTTGGAAATATCTTCACCGGGACTGTACACAAATTCCCCCGCGGAATTCCGTTTGACGGAGGCAATACCCTTGCCGGTAACGACGCTGCCTTCTTTTACATCAATGACATAAACACTGTCGCTTTTAAGAGTAAGGACGAGCTTCTCTTCGGAAAAATTTTTGACATGAAAACTGTTTCGCAGGATTTTGAAATTTTCAGGTGAAGCGCCGGTCTTCCCCGTCCCGGAAAGGCGGCCTCCTTCCGAGACAGGCTTCCCCTCAATATAAACCCGCTTTACCTTAAAACTTTTAAGATCCTCAACAAGGACAATGTCGGCCCGGAGACCCGGCGCGAGGGCTCCCCTGTCTTCAAGCCTGAAACATTCGGCCGCATTGAGAGTCGCCATCCTCAGGGCGCTCATGGGATCTATGCCTTCTTCGATACAGATCCGCAGGAGACTATCCAGGTGGCCTTCCTCAAGGATCGTCCTGGGCTGGCGGTCGTCGGAACAGAGGACGCAGCGGCGGCTGTTTTCCGCGCTGAGACCCTTGAGCAAATTCCGGAGGTCGTGGCAGGCCGAACCCTGACGGAGCATCACGTACATGCCCCGGGAGATCCGCTCCTCCATTTCTTCCACGGCGGCACATTCATGATCCGTATGGATTCCCGCCGCGATGTATGCGTTGAGATCCTTCCCCCGCACCCTGGGACTGTGACCGTCGATAAGCTTCCCCGCGTTTTTGGCGAGGAGTATCTTTGCCAGCGCCCCGTCTTCGGCCTTTATCACCGCCGGGTAGTCCATGAATTCTCCCATGCCGAAGACTTCTTCGTCCTTCATGACCGGCTCCAGAGCCGCCGCGTCAAGAACCGCCCCCGAATACTCAAAGGCGGTGCTGGGAACGCAGGAGGGAATCATGTATTTGATGTCAAGAAGAGCCTCTTTGCCGAGCTTTACCATGGCATAAAAGCCGGGAAGCCCGGCGACATTGACGATCTCGTGAGGGTCCGCAACGATCGTCGTGGTTCCATGCGGCACAAGGAGCCTTCCCAGTTCCGCGGGGCCGACCATGGCGGATTCAATGTGGATGTGGCTTTCGATGAAGCCCGGCAGGACACAGGCTCCCCCGGCGTCAACTATCTCTTTTCCCTCGTAGGGCGGATCTTGCACGTGTTCCGTGACAAGAGCGGCAATTCGGCCTTCGCAGAGGACAAGGTCTCCCCTGACAAAACGCCCTCCGTACACATCCGCCAGAATCCCGTTGCGGATTATGAGATCCGCCTTCCGCCGCCCGGCCGCCGTATCAATCAGTTTTTTCAGCTCTTGTTTTTCCATATATATTTCAATATAATATAAAATATAGTATAATATAGTCAGGCTTTTTCAAAATATCAACTTATGTATGTGATTGAACACGCTTGCGAAGCTTAGGGAATTCACCTGATTCTTGAAAAACAGATAAAGGATATACTAAAGAGGTTCAGGAGTTGTTTTTGAAGACTTCATCCTGAAGATCAAAAATTTTCGGAGGAAAAAAATGAAAAAAGCGCAAAAATTGGCGTTCCTGGGAATAGCCGTCCTGCTGGTTGTCGGGATAGTATTCGCGGGCGTCCTGATAGCGTCGCGAATCCAATCCCGGCAGCAGTCAGGAGGAGCGGCGGACAGCGTTACCCTGGAGTTTATGCATGCCCAGAGCACCGAACCGGGCCTGTCGATTTTCGCTGATTCGGCAAACCGTTTCATGGCGGACAATCCCGGCGTTAAAGTCAATCTTAACGTCCTCGCCAACGATTCGTACAAGCAGAAACTGGCGGTGGCCATGGCTTCCAGGCAGCTGCCGGATATCTACTTCTCCTGGTCGGGCGGGCCCATGTACGAGTACGCAAAATCGGGGAATATCATCGATCTGACTTCCTACATGAATTCAGGCAACTACAAGGCCAAATTCCTTGACGCCGCCATTGCCCAGGCCACATGGCAGAACAAAATCTGGGGTGTTCCGATTCAGAATGTGTCGGTGTGTACCGTATTCTACAACAAGGAAATTTTCGCCAGGTATAACATCAGGGTTCCTTCTACCCTGTCCGAGCTTGAGGCTGCCTGTGACACCCTGCTCAGGAACGGGGTAAAACCCTTCTCCCTGGCGAACAAAACCCAGTGGACAGGTTCCATGTTCTTTATGTTCCTGGCTACCCGCCAGGGCGGGACCGATCCCTTCATCAAGGCGGTGGACGGTTCGGGGAGCTTTGAAGATCCCGCCTTTATCTATGCGGGTAACAAGATCCAGGACTGGGTAAAGAAAGGATACTTTAACGAAGGTTTCAACGGGCTCGACGAGGATTCCGGACAGAGCCGTATGCTCCTGTACAACGGAGACGCGGCCATGCACATCATGGGGAGCTGGTTCAATTCTTCCGCCCTGACGGAATCTCCCGAATTCTACAGTAAAATGGGTATTTTCAAGTTCCCCACCATCTCAGGCGGCAGGGGGAATCCCAACACAGTTATCGGGACGGTAGGAGACAACTTCTACCATGTATCCGGTACCTCCAAAAACCCCGACTGGGCGTTTAAGATGATCACCTACCTGACCGACGATGTCGCGGTAAAGAAGCGGCTGGATGGAGGAAATATCCCGCCCCTCAAGGATGTCAAACTGGATGATCCTATCCTTGCCGAACTCTTTGCCCAGGTTCAGGCCGCGCCTGATATGCAGCTCTGGTACGATCAGTCTCTCTCCCCGGAAGTCGCGGAAGTCCACAAGACAACCTCGCAGGAAATCTTCGGGCTTACCTTAACTCCGGAAGAGGCCGCGAAACGGCTTGAGGCGGCTCAGCAGGAATACCGCAGAAACAACTAACGGCGGCCGGTTCCGTAGTGCGGAGAGAAGCTTCGTTCCGGAACCGGTTTATGTTTTCAGTTTTACGCTTTACGGGAGGAAGAAAATGTCCGGGACATTGAGCAAATCTATTGGTCTTAGGGAAGTACGGCAGCGGCAGACACGGTTTGCGGCGGCGGTATTCCTGTTCCCGGCTCTTTTCTTCCTTCTTGTCTTTATTGCCTATCCGATAGTTGATTCCTTTATCATCAGCACGGTCCGCTGGAACGGAATGAGTTCCAGAAGAATTTTTACCGGGCTTGAAAACTGGAAACAGCTTGTCGCGGACGCCAATTTTTGGCAGGCCTTCCGCAATAACGTGATCATCATGTTTCTCTCCCTGCTGTTTCAGGTGCCCTTTGCCATGGCGCTTGCCACCTTTCTCGATATAACCGAACGAAAGGGAATAATCTTCAAGGTGATCTGGTTTTTGCCCTACCTTATCTCTTCGGTGGCCATCGGGCTCCTGTTCAAGTATGCTTTGGACGCAAACTACGGGCTGATAGCTTCGGCATCCAAGGCGCTCGGAGGCAAGGCGGTCGATCTTCTGGGAAATCCCAGGGTTGCCCTCTTTGCGGTAATCGGCGTTATCTGCTGGCAGTACATTCCCTTTTACATGGTACTCTACCTTGCCGCCTATGGTACTATTCCTGTTGAATTATACGAGGCCGCAAGCATAGACGGAGCCAGCCGCGGACAGTATTTTTGGCGGGTGTCGCTGCCCCTCCTGCGTCCGACAATCGTGTCGGGGATGACCCTGTCCATCATCGGATCGCTTAAATACTTCGATCTGATTTTTGTCATGACCGGAGGCGGCCCGGGTGTTGCCACGGAACTCATGGCGACAATGATGTATAAAACTTCGTTTGTCAGATTCAACATGGGCTACGGAGCTACGGTTGCCTGCGGGATGTTTATCCTCATTACCCTCGTCGCGCTTATCGTTGTTTCAACTCTTAACAGGAAGACGGAGGTATAGGTATGGCTGATTTACTCCGGAGGCGCAGGCGTTTTTCGGTTTTCTGGATTGCCGCCCTTGTCTTCGCCGTGTTCTGGCTCATCGTGGCCGGTGCTCCCTTCTACTACCTCATCACGATTTCGCTAAAGAGCCAGGGAGAGTTCCTGCGGGGCAGCCTCTTTAAGCTTCCCGAAAAATTCAGCCTTCATAATTATTCCGCCGTGATGCGGGGGGAATTCCTCAATTATCTGTTTAACAGTGTAATTGTACTGGTGGTTTCCCTTACCATTCTTCTCATTGTGTCCGCCTGTGCGGCTTATCCCCTCTCAAGAATGAAATTTAAACTCAATAAGCCGATTTTTTCCCTCATCGTGGCCGCCATGTCAATTCCCATTCACATTACCCTTATCCCCGTGTTCGGTATGGCGATACGTTTTGGGTTTTATGATCATCTCTACGCCCTTTTCGGCCCGTATGTGGCTTTTAATCTCCCCCTTTCGGTCTTTGTGCTCACCGCCTTCATGGGCGGGATAAGCAGGGAAATGGAAGAGGCCGCGGAGATTGACGGCTGTGGGAAATTCAGCACCTTCTTCAAGGTGATTCTTCCCCTTTCCCGTTCCGGCCTGGCTACCCTCGCAATCTACAACGGCGTAGTTATCTGGAATGAATTCAGTTTTGTGATGGTGCTTACCCAGAGCCCGAAAAACTTCACCCTCCCTCTCTCGGTCTGGCAATACCAGGGACAGTATACCATGGACGTACCCCTCATCATGGCCCTGCTGGTGTTGGCGTCCCTTCCTATCATCCTTCTCTATGTATTCGGGCAGGACAAGCTGGTGAAGGGCATGATGGCCGGAGCCGTGAAGGGCTAAGCCCGGAAGCCGCGCATCTGTTTTTTTGTATCAAACTTAACTATACTTTTTTATGTATTCTTCGGCCGCGGGGAGGCGGCTTGTGCATGATCAACATTCGCAAGAGCGCTACCAGGACTTTTGGAATCCTCACCGCCGGAGGGGACTGTCCGGGGCTTAACGCGGCCATCCGGGGGGTATGCCGGGCGGCCCATGATCGTTACGGCATGGACATTGTGGGAATTGCCAACGGTTACCGGGGGCTTATCGAAGGGAATTGGCGTACCCTGCGGCCTTCGGATGTGTACGGGATTCTTACCAGAGGGGGAACCATTCTGGGCGCAAGCCGGGAGAAGCCCTTCAAGGTTTCCGGCAGGGAAAACGATGAGGTGCTCGAAGAGAAGGTTGCCGCCATCAAGGATAACTACCGCAAGCTCGGCCTCGACTGCCTTGTGGTTCTGGGAGGCAACGGTACCAATACTACCGGTTACCGTCTGGCCTGCGAGGGGCTCAATGTGCTGGGACTCCCCAAAACAATCGATAACGACATACAGGGTACCGACCGGAGTTTTGGTTTCAATTCGGCTCTGGCAATCGGGACGGAAGCCATAGACCGGCTCCATTCCACCGCCCAGAGTCACAGCAGAGTCATCGTCATTGAACTCATGGGGCACAAGGCTGGCTGGCTTGCCCTCTATGCCGGGATTGCAGGCGGGGGAGACGTGATCCTTATCCCTGAAATTCCCTATCACATAGAGACAGTCGGACGGCACCTCATGGAGCGGGCGGAACAGGGGAAGGCTTTTTCCATAGTGGTTGTGGCCGAAGGCGCCCTTTCCGTGGAAGAGGCAAAGATGGACAAGAAGGAACGCAAACATTACCGGGAACAGTACGGCGCCCCCTCGGTGGGTTACCGGGTGGCAAGGGAGATAGAGGCGGTAACCGGTATGGAAACCCGGCCCACCGTGCTGGGCTATGTTCAGCGGGGTGGCATACCCAGCGCCTCCGACAGGGTTCTGGCCACAAGTCTGGGAACGGCCGCGGCCGACATGCTTGCCCGGGGAGAATACGGCAGGATGGTGGCCCTTTCCGGTGACAGCATCAGTTCCGTAGATTTGAGCGTTCCCGCGGGAAAAGTAAGGTCCGTGCCTCCGGATCACTACATGATCGATACGGCCCTGGCGGTGGGTACAAGCCTTGGCATGATTCCGTAAATAGGGATGCCGCACAACCTTTACCCGGATTTCCTTTTGCGGCGTTCCCGGTGTACCCCAAATCAGTGTTAATTCTTTTACGTCACCTTTTTTTGCCCCAATTCGGGTAAGCCCAGAGTGAATATAAAAACCAAAATCATACAAATCCCCGCCGCAAGAAAAAATATCCTTAAATCCGTACCGGCTATTGGTCCGACAATATAGGTTGGTATTACAACCGCTCCCAAAAGCTGGAGGGTAGCGATAAAGCCTCCGGCAGTACCGGCATAAGCAGGACCGATCTCTGGCAGCTGAATCGGCATGGACATAAGAAACGGCATAAGGCCTCCCATAGCGATTCCGGTTAAACACAGGGAAAGCGCCAGCACAGGGCCTTGCGGAGTCTGCCAGCTAAACGCGGCGCCGGCTGCAGCAATAAGCGCCAGCATATATAACCACGGTTTGTTTTTACCAAGACGCCCTGCCATAAGCGGAATGAATAAACACCCTAAAAGATTTCCAATGGTAACGGCGCTTCCGTATGCGCCGGCGGAAACGGCGTCAATTTTTCTCTCCGCAAGAATCGCCGGCAAAAAAGAACTTATGATTACAACTGCCCCCATAATAAACATCAGGCACACACCCGCCAGCCATACGGTTTTGTTTTTCAGAACCTTCCCAAGACATTCCAATATAGGGATGGTTATAGGTGTATTATCTGATTGTGTCTCTTGCTGCGGTGTTTTTATGCATAATACCCACAAGACGAACGCTATGGAACATATCACCGCAGAGATGGTATATGCGGCGGTTTTTCCGCTCAACATTGCGGTCGTACCCATACCGGCTGTCATAGCCAAAGTGGATGCGCCCAGAAATATCCCCATCGCGGTTCCTAATTTTTCAGGCGGAAACCAGCTTCCGAGCACTTTGGCGCCATTGGTATTTAAAAAGGCGGCGCCAAAACCGGATAATACCATGCTGAAAAACAAAAGCACATAACTATTTGACATGATTCTAAGCCAGGTTCCTGCCGCCGAAATCAACAGGCCAACGGCAATAACCCGCTTTACCCCGAATTTGTCCGCCAGAAGACCCGCCGCGATACTTAAAAATATCGCCGGGATCATAGGCGCCGTAAAGATACCGGAAAACCGGCTTGGCGTAAGTTGTAGATCATGTATAATTTGTGTCGCCAATGGCGGAAGCTGATACTGTGCGTAATTTGGCGCGAATATAGCGATACACGCTATCCCTAAAATAACCCAGCGATAATTGCTGTTAGTATTAGACATTGTTGTGTCTTCCTTATTAATTGGGATGTTTCACCGGACAGAGTTGATATGCCGCCCGGCGAATGTTTATTATTTGAACCCGTTAGGTATCCGCTTCTTTTCCTGTGTTACCCGCAATTAGGCCAAACCGGACGGAACCGTGTTCAGGTCGTAGTTCTCATTGCGCACGAGGTCAAGATACGGCCAACGCACCACGTCGGCGCGGATATTCTTGATCCGTTTGCCATAGTCGCCCCAATGTACGATCACTTTGTTTCCAAGTTCGGCCTGATCAATGTCGATGACGCACTGCGAAATCATCTGCCGGTAATAGTAGCTGTAGGTGGTGGCACTGGAGATGCCGATCTCATGCCCATTGGGTGTGGTCACAAGATCCGCGTGCCCGCCCGCAGGCTGTTGTTGCGCGCAAGGGAAGTCGATCAGCTTGTATTCCTCGCTCTGCCGGAATTGGGAAGCGAAAACATCCAGGATATCCTCGATATTCCATAGCAGGTTGACGACCTTGCGCCTGGGGTTTTTGGACTCTGCCTCGACAGCCGCACGGCCCACAAAATCATGATCGAAACGCGCCATCCACATCCAATCCAACTCTCCCGGCGTACGCAAGCGGGCCCGCAGGTTGGCGGGATCGATACTGCCGGACTTTTTCATCACCATACCGTTGACTGCGGGTGAGGATATAAAGACCGGATCGGCTTCTGAAGCTGAAGTGAAGGAGACCGTCTGCTGCGGGAAGCCGCCTTCTTCATGGTTGACGGTATACGTCAGCCAGCCCAGACGCTTGATACCGTATTCCTTGCCGGCCTGGTAAACAATGTCGTAGACCTGCGGTCCCGCCGCAACCGGCCCGCGCAATTCATACGCCAGCGTACCCGCCATGCCGATACGCGATACTTCAATGGCGGCATCTACACCAGGGATCCGTGTGGGCCGGGTGTCCAGGAATTTTACATCCCGCAGGGACTCCCGCGTAGCCTTTTCCAGAACCGTGAGGGAAAGCGGTCCCGCAAACTGATAGATGAAGATTTCATTCGGCTGAATCTCGGCCTGATACTTTCCGGTACCCATCAGGCGCATCAGCGGCCAGGGGTTACCGGCGAACAGCCGAAAGCTCTCCTCGTCATCACGGTTGACAAGGGAGTGATTCTCGATCAATCCGTCTTCGTTACACATCACCAGGTGCTTTGAAGTGCCTATCTTCCACTTATAGACATTGTTGATGCTGGCCATAGAGAGCAGTTTTTGTGCGTCTGGACCCTTGATTCTGACTTCGCCCGGACTGATACCGGCGTGGATGTAGCAGCTCTCCTTCCAGGACAGGCTGGTACTTTTCCAGTCATCAGCCTCCCACACCTGAAAGTTACCGAAGAAGTTCGCGTAGAGCTTGACATCCGGATACTTGGGTACAAACGCGAATGATTCCAGTTTCTGATTCGACTCGGCCATGGTACTTGCTTCCATATTAAAATTCTCCTTAAGGTAGAATAAGATATGCATTACAGTAAGGCCGTTGACACCGCCTGTATATGTTTATATCATGAAAAAGTTATTCGACTTTTCGTCATTTTTGACGAAAATTTGGAGGTTAAAACGTATTTGACTCTTGGCATTATTATCGATGAATTTGCCGAATACAAGCCTATAATACATAAAATGGGCAATAAAACGGCGCAAATCCGGCAGTTTCATTATTATTTGGCTGAACTTTCCGGGCCAGCGCCTGAATATCTGTATGTCGTTGGCGTGGAACAAGCGGGTAGGGCTTTTAATAAAAACTGCCCAATGCATATCATGTTTTGCGGAGACACGGTTCCCCAGGGTTTGCCGGAACAGACCGATACGCTTATTCAGATTCCCGGAGATGCATCCGTTGAGGCGATCTTACAGGCAGGGCATGGGCTTTTTGCTTCCCATGAGGCATGGCACAATGCGCTTCTGCTCTCGGTTATTGAACATAAACCGCTCGGGTTTTTTCTTGACCTGGCCGCGCAAAAAACGGTCAATCCATTTGCTCTCTTTGACAATAATATGGCGGTTATAGGCAGGGCAGGCAAATTCCTTCGTTCCGCAAAGGGAACTATCTGGGAAGAAATCGACAATCCGCAATTTGTGATGAGTGATTTTTTTACGTTA
>JAISCR010000122.1 GCA_031265435.1 Treponema sp. | reverse complement strand
TATCATACGGGCGTTAGGTGATGAATGGTACAGGTTCCGTGATGAGACCGGGGAAATATTCATTGAAATTGACCGGGGAGTTTGGCACGGTCTCTCTGTCAGCGAGAACGACAGGGTAGAAATTACCGGAAAATTAGAAAGCGGATTAGGACGCGCGGTAATTGACGTAAAATCCATCAGGAAAATCTAAGGACTCGCATCACTCGAATACCCCCGGCGATGGATTGGGACAAGGAGACAGCGCAACGTTCAATTGCGCTCCTTTTGACCCTTGACTTTGAGCTTGCCTGTCCCAGCCACGGAAACCCGGTAAGAAAAGAAACACTGGCAACGCAATTTGCGAAGGGAGTATCGCAAGTAAAACGAGAGACAATGAAAAAAGTTCTTATACTTCTTCGACTTTTTCGACCTGGCGGTTAAAATTTCTTCCAAAGCCCGGTAGCTTCGCGAAACATGAAAGTAAACGCCGATGCCCTGCCATGAGCCTTGACAACCTGATTCTGAAATATATGATCATATATGATGAATAAAAGCAGACGTATTTTATCAATACCGGTTTTTTTGGGTCTCGTTTTCATCTTTTCAGGATGCGGCGGCAGGGGAATGCAGCGGAAAGCCGTCTATTCCATGGATATGGCTGCGGCGGGGAGCGTTAAGGCGGAAGAGATACAGGCCGATTCTGCGGAAATGTATGACGGAGGAAGCGGTAACGTTCCGGTGAATCCGCAGGCCGGCCCTTCTGTCCGAAAACTGGTAAGCAGGGCCTCTCTCCGTGTCCGCATACAGGATCCGGAAGAGGGAGCCGACAGGCTTGAAGGGCTCCTGGATAAGTTCGATGCCTGGTCTGCTTCCACAAACATCTATGAAAACGGACGGAATTACAGTCTCAGGGTTCCTGCCCGCTCCTATAATGCCATGCTTGAAGAACTCAAAACTCTGGGAAAGATACTCTTTCTCTCCGAAACCACGGAAGATATAACATTGCATTATTACGATCTTGAAAGCCGGCTTACTACACAGAGGGAACTGCTCAGGACTTTTCAGGGGTATCTGGGAAAGGCTAAAAGCATTGAAGAGATAATGACCGTGGAGCGGCGCATAGCGGAACTGCAGAGTGAAATTGACAGAACCGGTACCCGGTTTCGTTCTCTTGCGGATCTTGTGGATTATGCCTCCATTGATCTTGAAATATCCGGGCCTGAAAACGCCGGTGTTTTCGGCAGGCGCAGTCTGCCCGAACGGATTGGGGAACTCTTGGGCAGTTTCGGCGATAATATCACCGAAATCGCAGTGATAGTGCTGGGAGTAATCATATACGGTATTCCCGTTGTGTTGACAGCGCTGATCCTTTACTGGATACTCTTGGGAAGAATAGGCCTTTTACGGAAACTCTGGCGTCTTGCCTCGGGAAAGAAGAAGGCTGAACAGAAACCTGTTTCTGTAAATCAGGATGACAAGTCATGAATATATGTCTCCATAACGGTACGGTACTTACCGGTTTTGCTTCCATGGAATGCTGCGCCGTTCTTATCGAAGACGGCATGATAGCGGATGTTTTTTCCGAACGCCGTTTTGAACAGAAACATTTCGGCGCCGGGACTGAAATCATCGACGTGGAAGGGGCCTTTATCAGTCCTGGTTTCATAGACACTCATATCCACGGTTTCGGCGGATTTGGAACCGAAGATTCGGACAGTGCGGAATCGGTGCTGGATATGTCAAAACTCCTCACACAATACGGGGTGACTTCTTTTAATCCCACTCTCTATCCCATGGAAAAGGAAAAGATGCTGCGTGCGGTAAAAAGTATTACCGCTTCCATGGGCAGGGAAGAAGGCGCCCGAATCATGGGTCTCCATCTGGAAGGGCCTTTCCTCTCTCCCGAACGGCTGGGCGTACAGATCGCCTCAACCATCCGCCCGGTAGACATGGCCTTTATGGAGGAACTCTGGCAGGCCTCCCGGGGACGCATTGTCAACATGACCGTTGCCCCCGAGCTCAAGGGCATGCGGGAACTTGCTCTCTCCTGCATCAGGAGGGGAATCGTTTTGCAGGCGGGGCACACGGACGCCAAATATGAAAACATGGTAGAAGGCATACAGGCGGGGATCCTGCATGCAACTCACCTCTTCAATGCCATGAGCAAGATGGAACACCGCAATCCCAATGCGGTAGGAGCGATACTGATCCATCCTGAAATGTCCTGCGAGATCATTGCCGATGGTTTTCATGTCCACCCCGATCTTTTCAAACTGCTTATGAGAGACAAATCCAATGACAAAATTGTTCTCGTAACCGACGGTCTTAAACCGACAGAACAGCAAGAAGGTCCGTTTTTTGCCAACGGCGAAGAGGTGGTTCTCCATGACGGGACTTTCCACCGGAAGATTGATGATGTTATTGCCGGGTCGAGCCTCACCATGATCCGGGGAATAAAGAACCTCTGCGGTTTCGGTTTCAGCCTGGAGGATGCGGTCAAGGCCGCCGCCTTCAATCCCGCACAGGTAATGCGCTACACCCGGAAAGGGGTTATCGCTCCGGGACGCGATGCGGATATTACGGTGTTCGACAGAAACTTTCATGTACTTGCCGTGATTGTGGAAGGGATTATCAAGAAAAATTTATTTTAAAAGGAGTATCTATGCGCCTGATTATTAAAAAAGATTATACTTCTGTATGCCGCTGGGCAGCGCAGTATATTATGAACCGGATAAATGCGGTGCCGTCTTTTGTATTGGGTCTGCCCACAGGTTCAAGTCCCCTGGGAGTTTACCGGGAACTTTCCGCATACAACCGTGAAGGAAAAATTTCATTCAAAAAAGTAACTACCTTCAATATGGACGAGTACGTTGGGCTTCCCGCCGATCATCCCCAGAGTTACCATTATTTCATGGAAGAGAATTTCTTTAAGCATATTGATATTGACAGAAACAATGTTCACATTCTGAACGGTATCGCCGCCGATCCTGTTGAGGAATGCAGAGCCTATGAAGATGCGATCCTCAAAGCCGGAGGCATCGATCTTTTTTTGGGCGGTATGGGCGCCGATGGACACCTTGCCTTTAATGAACCCGGCTCTTCCCTTTCTTCCCGGACAAGGATAAAAACCCTTACCCCCGGCACCCGGATCGCCAACGCCCGCTTCTTCGGAGGCGACATGGAAAAAGTACCATTTACTGCCCTTACGGTAGGAATCGGCACGGTCATGGACGCCCGGGAGCTGCTGGTTTTGGTTTCCGGTTACGCCAAGGCGCGGGCGCTGCAAGCGGCGGTAGAGGGAGGACTCAACCATATATGGCCTCTCTCCTGTCTACAGATGCACCCCAGGGCGATTATTGTCTGTGATGAAGAGGCCACCGATGAACTACGGGTAGGAACGGTACGCTACTTCAAGGAAACCGAAGCGGCGCACCGCTAAGCTGCCGGCCCTTGCATGTGGTCCGTATTTTTTTCTGGACACGGACAGCCTTTAATGATAAGATTATCTCCATCATATATAAAGGAGTGTATCAATCAAAATGAAAAGAATCTTGTTATCCGTTCTGATTTTTTGTATGGTTCTGACCCTGGGATTTGCCCGGGGCGGACAGGCGGGGTCGTCCGGCAGGATCGAGCTTAACTTTATAGAGGTTATGGGCAGCCCCCCCAGGACCGAGGTTATTAAAGAGATCATCGCCGAATATGAAAGACTCCATCCCGGGGTTACGATCAACCTGATCTCCCCGCCTTATGAGCAGGCCGACAGCCGGCTTACCATGAGCCTCAACGCGGGCGAACCCCTGGATATTGTTGAAGTCCGGGATTTGACCGCTTCCCGGTATGTGCTCAACAACCAGCTTGAGGACCTCACTCCCTATATTAACCGCTGGAGCGGATGGAGTACCATCCTCCCTACCGGTAAGGATCTGGCCGTCGCTGCCGGGGGTACACCCTATATGATCCCCCAGTTCTTATATGTTCCCGCCCTGTTTGTCAGAACCGATGTTCTTGCCAAACTGGGGATAACAAAAACGCCTGAAACCCTGGATGAGCTTTTCGCCATCTGCAAACAGATTACCAATCCCGCCCAGAACCAATATGGTTTTACTATCCGGGGACGAGGCAATCCCTTTCGGCAGTCGGATCTGCTGACTATTTCGGAGCTCAAAGATATTGATACCACCAGTTTCTATAAAATGAAAGACGGAACCAATATCTTTGATAACCCCGAATATCTGGCCAGTTTCAGCCGTTTTGTGGATCTTTTCAAAAACGCCGTTCCCTCCGATGGGGTTAACTGGGGTTTCAACGAGCAGATCACCTCCTTTGCATCGGGCATCACTCCCTATCTGATGCAGGATCCCGACGCGGTACCGGTGGTGGACGAACATCTTCGCCGGGATCAGTATACGGTGGTTCCCATGCCGGTGGGCCGGTCCGGGGCCTTCTACTATGAACCGGGCTTTGGCAGTCTGGGGATCCCTTCCCATTCAAAAAACAAGGAAGCGGCCTGGGATTTTATTGCCTTCATATCCAATCCCGAAAACAACGCCAAGATCAGCAAGGTCTACGGCGCCCTGCCGGTACATTCTACCACCTTTGCGAACGACAGTTATTTCAGCTCCGGGGTTTATCAAGCCTGGGCTACGGTGCTGAACTCTCCCCAGAAGTATGTAACGGTTCGTTATCCCTATACGTCGGATAAATTTCCCGGCTGGTCCCAGATTCACGAGCAGTTTTTCCAATCTTCCCTGTTAGGACAGAACACTCCCGCCCAGACGGTCAAGACCTGGTCGGATTATTGGAAGTAAGGCGCTGCGCAGTTCCTAAAGGATCCGGAACAGCAGTTTGGACATGCATTTTCCGGCGTCTTTGAAACAAGACGCCGGAAAGCCGTTCATATCAGGGGAGTTTATGGCCTTATCGGGTGAGACAGGGAGACGGTTCTACCTTTGGATGTTCCTGCCCATTGCTGTCATGCTGGGGCTGTTTATTTATTTTCCGGTATTCCGGGGAATTTTTACCGCCTTTATGCGGTATACCATGCTGAATCTCTCCCAGACCCGTTTCAACGGGCTGGATAATTTTATCGCCATTATTACCGACCCAAATATTAAATTTATTCAGATCCTTTTTAATACCCTGATCTGGGTGGTGATGTCCCTTTTGGGGCAGTTTCTCCTGGGTTTTACCCTGGCCCTGCTTTTGCGGAAGCCCTTTAAGGGACGGGGGGTGTACACGGGGTTTGTATTCTATACTTGGGCTCTTTCGGGGTTTGCTATCGGCCTGGTCTGGTCATGGCTTTTTAACGGTCAGTTTGGGATTATCAACGACCTTTTGATACGGGCCGGGATCATCAAAATTCCCCTGGGTTTTCTCTCCAACCCCAAGTTATCCATGATGTCGGTGGTTATCGCCAACATCTGGTACGGTATTCCCTTTTTTGCCATTATGCTCCTGGCGGCGCTCCAATCGGTTCCCCGGGAACTCTACGAATCTGCGGATATTGACGGCGCCGGAAAGATCCGGCAGCTTTTTCAAGTAACCGTTCCCTATATTCAGTCCACCATTACCAGTACGGTGCTGCTCCGGTTCATGTGGATCATGAATTTTCCGGATGTTATCTACGGTATGACCGGCGGAGGGCCCGCCAACGCGACCAATATTCTCGCCACCGAGATGATCAACAAGATCCAGAGGAGTTATGATTACGGTCAGGGATCGGCGGTAGGTTTTATTATCATCACCATTCTTTTTGTTTTTGCCTTTTTTTATCTTAGGATCGTGGCCCGGAAGGAATTGACTCTATGAACAGGGGGATCGTCAAAAAATGCAAAAGGGCGGCGGGTTCTACCCTGCGTTTTATCGCCCTGGCGCTGTTTCTTGCCTTTGCGGTACTTCCGCTTTTCTGGATCTTCATCACCTCTATTAAACCGGTTCAGGAGATATATACCTTTCCCCTGCGGTACTTCCCCTCGAAGATAAGCCTTTCGGGATATGCCAAGCTCATAACATTTTCCAAATTTGGGATCTACTTTGCCAATTCTCTGTGGATATCCCTGCTTGCCGCCCTGGGAGGCTTGTTTATCAGTATCCTCGCGGGGTTCGCCCTTTCCCGGCTGCGGTCCGGCAAAAAAATCCGGGGGGTGCTTCTGGCCCTGTATTTTACCCAAATGATTCCCACCTTTATCCTGATGGCGCCCCTGTTTTTTACCCTTTCCAAACTCCGGCTGACCAATAACCGGCTGATGCTGGCGGTTATTTACGCGGCCACCACTGTTGCCTTTGGCGCCATCATGGCAAAAAGTTTTTTTGACCGCATCCCCCCATCCATTGAAGAAGCCGCCTTTATTGACGGATGCGATCCCTTTAGCGCTCTGTTCCGGGTGATCCTCCCCATCAGCCTGCCGGGTCTCGTGGCAATCTTCAGCTTTGCCTTTGTTAATGTCTGGAACGAACTCTTTTTGGCGGTGATGCTCATGTCCACGGAATGGAAACTTACGGTGCCGGTGGCCCTCAATTCCTTTATTTCCAAGGCCGGAGTCAGCTGGGACGTGATGAGTGCGGGCATTATTGTTGCCCTTGTTCCCACTATGGCGATCTTTGCCGTTGGACAGAAATATATTGTGGCGGGACTCACCGAGGGAGGCGTAAAGGGATAACGATGAAGACTGGCCTTCTCTGTCACGGCGGAATTATCGGCAACGGAGAACCTTATTATTGATACGGAGGAGAAATGACATGATCGAAAACAAAACATGGATGCGCAAAGCTTCAAGCGGAGAAGGGGAAATATTCTCCCAGCTCTGGCAGGATTCCAAACCCAGGGCGGTGTTGCAGATTGCGCACGGCATGGCGGAACATTCATCCCGTTATAAAGACTTTGCAACTTTTTTGGCCGGCAAGGGCTATGTGGTTTGTGCGGAGGATCATGCGGGTCACGGATCCCACGCGGTGCTCAAGGGTTTCTTCGCGGAAAAGGACGGCTGGGAATGTGTTCTTAAGGACATGAAGGCCCTTATGGATGAAGCAAGCGGCCGTTATCCGGGGCTTCCGGTATTTTTGCTGGGCCACAGCATGGGGTCTTTTCTGGCCCGTTCCTATATCACCCGTTACGGAGAAGGTCTTTCGGGCTGTATTCTGAGCGGTACCATGGGACCGAACCCCGCGCTGGGTGCGGCCGGTCTTCTTTCGTCCATACAGAAAAAACTGAAGGGTCCGCGCTCTCCCGCTTATTTTATCTCCAATCTTTCGATGGGGCCCTACACCAAACGGATAAAAAACCCGGTAAACCGCTGTGCATGGCTTTCCACCGTTGACAAGGTTTGTGTTGATTATGCAAACGATGAAAACTGCGGCTTTGTGTTTACTGCCGGAGCCTATTACGATATGTTCAATGCCTTAAAAGAAATCAACAGCCCGGCATGGCCTTTGCGAATTCCCAAAGATCTTCCGGTTTATTTTTTTGCCGGCGATGAAGATCCTGTAGGCGATTACGGTAAGGGTGTGGAAAAGGTATACCGGTCGGTAAAGGCGGCAGGCGTAAAAGACGTCAGCCTCAAACTCTACAAAGGCGGCCGCCACGAGATGCTCAACGAAGCCAACAGGGAAGAAGTGTACCGCGATACCCTTGAGTGGCTGGAAAAGCATTTGAAGTAAAACATTCAGGGCGCCGCCGATCCCCGGAGTACAAGGCAAGGTGTAAAGTTTCGGCCCTCTTATTCGCAGTGGGGTCTAATACCCCGCCCTTCAGGGCGGTTAGAATCGGTAACGCCGACAATAAAATGGTAGTAGACCCCACAGTCAAATAATTTCCTTACAGAACGAACCTCGTGAACGATGCAACGCTTACAAGATACCTCGCCCTTCAGGGCGAGGAGGTTCATTTTCCCGCCGTCCACCCGAGGCTTTCCTGCTGTATGTTGTACAGTCTCGCGAAAAGTCCTTTCTTTGCCAGCAGTTCATCGCCCCTCCCCTCCTCAACCAGCCGCCCGTTTTCAAGCACCGCGATCTTGTCGGCGCCCATGACGGTACGCAGGCGGTGGGCAATGACGATGATGGTACGGCTTTTTACAAGTTCCGAGATCGCTTCCTGTATGAGGCCCTCGTTTTCAGGATCAAGACTGGCGGTGGCTTCGTCAAGGAGCACGATAGGGGCATTCTTGAGCAGGGCCCGGGCAATGGAAACACGCTGCCGCTCCCCGCCGGACAGGGTGGAACCGTTTTCCCCTATAACGGTTTCGTAGCCCCGGGGCAGGGCGGCGGTAAACTCGTCACAGCGGGCAAGTTTCGCGGCGGCGAACACTTCCTCGTCGTCGGCGTCATGTTTGCCGATGCGGATATTGTTCATCACCGTATCGTTGAAGAGCACCACATCCTGAAACACAAAACTCATGTAACTTAAAAGCCGCTCAGGATCAATATCCCTGATGTTCCTGCCGCCGATGAGGATTTTCCCCTGCTTTACGTCCCAAAACCGGGGGATGAGCCGGGAGAGGGTACTCTTGCCGCTGCCCGACGGCCCCACCAAAGCTGTCATGCTGTTTTGCGGAATTTTAAGTGAAATATCCTTTATGACTTCCTCGCCGCCGTAGGCAAAGCTGACACTTTGCAGTTCGATATCATAATTCTGAAGACTTATGTTTTCCTCTCCGGTCATGGCCTTTTCTGTGCGCAGCCGCTGCAGGCGGGCGGTGGAAATCAGCATATAGAAAAATTCCGGCAGCAGGGTAAGTAATACCAAAAGAGGCGAATAGATTTTCGCGGAGATGATGACGAACATCAAAAACCGGATGGGGTCAAGGCTTCCGCCGCTGAGCAGCGTTACACCCACAAGAATCACCAGGCCCATGCCTGCTTGCAAAATTATGGAAGCAAGGGTAACGAAAATTCCGGCGAGGCCTTCAAATTTAATAGCCTCCCACATCATGTTCCGCAGGGCGGATTCCAGGGCTTTTGATTTTTCGCCCGAGAGCCCAAAGGACTTAACCACCTTGATGCCCTCCAGGTATTCCTGAACCTGGCCGGATACATTCATTTTGGCGATTACATGGCGTTCCCCGAATTTCGCCTGCAGTGTGCGGGTGAGCAGAATAATGCAGAGGGCAATGGGGAGGGCCGCAAAAAGCGAGAGAGCCATACGCCACTCGTAAAAGCAGAGTATCACCGTAATCAGCGCGGAGGTGATAATCGTCGAAAGCAGGCCCGGTACAACATGGCTCATGGTATGCTCAACACTGGCGCAGTCGGCCATTATGTTGGTGGTCAGTTCGGAAAGATCCTTGTTGTTGAAAAAACTTAAGGGCAGCTTGCGGATATGTTCGGCTGCCTCAATGCGGATCTTCGCGGACTCGTTGTACGCGGTGGTATAGGTTTTCCGGTATTCGTTGCGGTAGACAAAGAAATAGAGCAGCGCGGCTGCGCATCCGGCCGCCAGCAGCAGCAACAGTTTTTGTGTGTCCAGTGTTCCGCCTGACATCAGAGGGTCAAGGAGGGTGACAATGGCCTGGATGATAACGATGAAGGGCAGGAAAAGGCACAGATTGGTGAGCACACAGGCAAAGACGGCCCGTTTAAAATCGTGCCAGCCCGTTTCCGACAGGGCGAGGGTTTTCTTAATTGCGAACATTATCATTCTCCTTTAAGAAACTTTCACTTGTGAAAGTTTATTGGTAAGAGTCCAGTTCATGGTTCCCGTGTACTGTTCCCACATGCGGCTGTAGCGGCCTCCGGCTTTTACGAGATCATCGTGCCGGCCTTCCTCTGCGATCCTGCCCTGATCCACCACCACAATCTTGTCCGCTCCACGGACTGTGGAAAGCCGGTGGGCAATGATGATGACGGTCTTGTTTTTCATCAGTTCCTCAAAGGCCTTCTGGATTTTCTGCTCGTTCTCGGGGTCGGCAAACGCGGTCGCCTCGTCCAGCACGATGATGGGGGCGTTTTTCAAAATGGCCCGGGCAATGACCAGCCGCTGACGCTCTCCGCCGGAAAGATGGATATTTTTGGTACCGATCACCGTATCGTAGAGCGACGGCAGTTTTTCGATAAAATCGTGGCACTGGGCGGCCTTTGCCGCGGCAATGACTTCGCCGCGGGCAGCATTTCTGTTGCCGATGAGGATGTTGTCCATGATGCTCTGCTTGAAAAGGAACACATCCTGAAACACAAAACTTACGATCCCCATAAGGTAATCGCTTGCCATGTCCCGGATATCAACACCGCCAATTTTGATTAGCCCGCCTGCCGCATCGTAAAAACGGGGGATAAGGTGGGCAATGGTAGACTTACCGCTCCCCGAGGGCCCCACCAGCGCCGTCACCTCTCCCTGTTTTGCGGTAAAGCTAATATTAGAAAGGGCGGGCACCTCATTTTCTTTATCGTAACTAAAGCTGACGTTTTCAAAAGAGATATCGTAGGAGGCGGTTGTTTTGGGCGCGGAGCTTTCCGGCAAGGGCGGCATATCCAGCATCCGATCCATCCGCTCAATGCCATCGGCTATCTGTCTGCCGATCTGCGCAACATACATCAGTTTGGTGAAGGGCGTTGGTATGGATACGGAGAAAATCAGATAGAATACGGAGGCCAGGGCAAAGGCGGGGTAATCGCTTACCTTCCCGGAAATAAGGAGGATCACGGGAATCAAAAACAGGTACACATGGTTTATAATCAGCATAAAAAGGGTCATGTGGTTCTCAAAACTGTTGGTGTAGTCCCGCACAAATTTGCCGTAGGTTTTTATGGTTTCGTGAAATTTGCGGAACGAATAGATGGTCTGGTTAAAAGCCTTCAAAACCGAAATGCCCCGGATGTACTCCACGGCGGCGTTGTTCATGTCCTCAAGTGAATCCTGATAATGGGTGATGAAGGTCTTCGCCGGTCCGGAGCCGAAAGCCACCACCTGAATGAGATAGGAGAGTATGATGGGTACGAGGCTTGCCAGTCCGAGCCGCCAGTCAAAAACCATGAGGATAACCAGGGTAATAACGGGCATGGCGAAGGAACCGGCCAGGTCGGGGAGCTGGTGGGCGATGAACCCTTCCAGTTTTTCGATGTTTTCGTCCACCACCTTGCGTATCTTGCCGGTGGAATTTTCGGTGTGAAAGCCCATGGGCAGCGATGCGATGTGCCGGGTAAAATCCAGTTTGAGCCTGTAGAGCGTAGTGAAGGCGGCCACATGCGAACACATGAGGGCGAAAAAGGTAAGCAGCACCGCCGAGGCGGCGCCGCCCGCGGCCAGGTATCCGTAACGGATGACCAGAGATCTGTCCATGCCGCTTAAATCCCCAAAATGCGCTACCAACTGGCCGATGATGAGGTACACCGCCACAAAGGGCGTGAACGATACGACGATGCCCAGCACCGACAAGGTACAGGCGGCAAACACCAGCACTTTTTTTGATGCCGCCAGTTCCCATAGCCGGGCCATACCTGTTTTCCGCGCGATACTATTTCCCATTGTTAAACCCCCTATTGTTAGTTTATACTAACTATTGAAATATGTTAGCACAAGTTAACAATGAGGTCAAGTGTTTTTGGATATTTTTTATATTTACCTGGATTCAGGCGCGTTTAGCCGGCCACGACCCTGTTTCTGCCGGCTGCCTTGGCCGCATAGAGGTTTTTATCCGCCTTTTCAACAAGTTCCTCTACCGGAGTATCCTTGTCGGGAATAAGCGTAGCCACACCGATACTGATTGTAACACTGGTGTTTTTGTTCTGATCTGTTACGGGGACTGTCATTTCTTCAGTTGCCGCCCGGATCTTCTCGGCCATAAGAGCCGCACCTTCCTTATCAATCCCCGACAGAAGGATGGCGAATTCTTCCCCGCCCAGACGGGCTACAAAATCCGAAGGCCTTTTGAGATGAACGGTAAAAAGGCTCGCCAGGGAGCGGAGGAGAATGTCTCCCTGGGGATGTCCATAGGTATCATTGTAGTGCTTGAAAAAATCAATATCGACCATCATCATGGAAAGGCTGCTTCCGGTACGGCCTTCACGCCGCCATTCTTCCCGTATCCTGATATCAAAGTTTCTGCGGTTTGGAATATCTGTAAGCGCGTCGATCATCCCCAGCCTCTCGATTTCCCTGATATAACGTACAATCTGTATCTGGGAACGGATCCGGGCCAGCACTATACCCTGGTTAAAAGGCTTGGTTATATAATCCACCGCGCCGAGTCTGAGCCCCTTCTCTTCATAACCTTCACCGTCAAGACTGGTAATAAAAATAACCGGAATATGGTGGGTTGATTCTACCTGCTTAAGGTTCGCGAGAACTTCAAATCCGGTAAGGCCGGGTATCATCACGCCAAGCAACAGCAGATCCGGCGGGCTGTCCGCTACCTGCTCCAGCACGGCTTTACCGTTTCTCACAATCCGGAGATCGTATTCGTTCATTAAAATGCTGCTTAGAATATCCAGGTTCGCTTTATCGTCGTCGGCGATCATGATACAATATTTTTTTTCATTTTCCATGTTCATCCTCTCTCATTATCCGGTCTTTTATTTCCTGCATAACATGATAGGCCGTTTCAAATTCGTAGTTATCAATATAATCAATCAATTTTTCCGCTTCCTCCCCCAGGGGCGAAAGTGTTTCCCGAATTTCATCCAGCATTTTTTGACTTTTTGGATTCAGTTTTTTAAGAAGCGGCTCAAGATGTTCAAAAAGCAGTATTGCCCGGTTCCTGTCCAGAATGTTATTTTCCGTATCCTGTTTTTTTTCTTCATCGAACATTAAGGCCAGCTCCTTAAACACATCCTGCAGGGCCGTCTCCAGTTCCTTCATCTGAGCTTCACTATAACCCGCCCTGCCTTCCGCGAGACTTTTTTCAATATCATAAGCGGCATTTTGTACACGTAACGCTCCAATCAGGCCGGAAACGCTTTTCAGGCTATGGGCTGTGCGGTGAGCCTTTACAATATCACCGTCGGCAATGGATTGGTTCAGTTCGCCAAAAACACCGGCATTGTTTTTTTTATAATCCTTGAGCAGTTTTGTGTAAAGTTTCAGACCGCCCGACAATCTTATGCCGATATTACTGTCGATAATATTCCGGGAAAACGGAAACTCCGTATCGACAACGGAATGTCTGGAAAGCAGCCTTTTCCCCCGAGTTTTTTCTTCGTCTTTCCAGATGGAAGAGCCGTCTTCCCCGGAAACAGGTTTTCCCAGAGGCGTAAGATATTTCAGAAGGCAGGCCCACAGTTCCTGTGCCAGAAAAGGCTTACTCAGATAACCGTTCATCCCATGCCTGGCATAGATCTCCCTTTCCTGGGTCATTACATTGGCTGTCATGGCAATAACCGGCGTCCTGTTTCCCATTTCGGAGAGTTTTTTTGACGCCTCAAACCCATCCATGACCGGCATGTAAATATCCATAAAGATAAGATCGAAAAGTTCCCCCTTCTCCATTTTCTCCTGAACGGCCTTAATCCCTTCTTCGCCATTCCCGCAGATTTGAACCTTGAATCCCAAACGCTGCAGATGTTCCCGTATAACATCCTGATTCATTTCATTGTCTTCGCAAACCAGCAGCTCTCCCTTGAAGGAAGGGCTCTCCTGCATTGACATGACATAATTATTCTCTTCCCAGCTTTTGTCGGACTCTCCGGACAGGGGGAACTTAAGGACAAAACTGAATGTACTTCCCTTGCCGGGACTGCTTTCAACCTTGAGTTCGCCGCCCATAAGAGTTATAATATGTTCGGTGATGAAAAGGCCCAGGCCTGTTCCGCCGTATCTTCTGGTAGTACTGCTGTCGGCCTGCCTGAAAGGTTCAAAGATATGCTTCATCTGTTCTTCGGTCATGCCGATTCCCGAATCCCTGACTTCAAAATAAAACGCAATGTCGCTTTCCGTTTCTTCGGTGACGGTAGCCATCATTTTGACGGTACCTTGTTCGGTAAATTTAATGGCATTGGAAAGAAGATTGAGAAGCACCTGTCTGAGTTTTGTCGGGTCTCCGGAAGGCATCCTGCAGGCAACGGGTTCCGAATAAAAGTAAAGGTTTATCCCCTTGCTCATGGCACGGACACTGCCGATAACCTCACACTGTCTGAATACTTCATGCATGCTGAATGGTATGGATTCAAGTTCTATTTTTCCTGCTTCGATCTTTGAAATATCAAGAATATCATTTATTATATCAAGAAGCCCTGCGGCGCTTATTTTTATTTTCCGCAGGTAATCCCTGGAAAGCTCGTTTAGTTTTCCTGAGCCCAGGGCAAGTTCCGTAAAACCGATAATGCCGTTAAGAGGGGTACGGATCTCGTGGCTCATGTTTGCCAGGAACGCTGTCTTCATCCTGGATTCTTCCGAGGCAGTCCTTGCGGCCCTGGAAAGCGCCCATTCCGTCATGAGCATCAGTAAAACAACCAGCAGTAATACTATAATAAATATTACTATGGAAAAAGTAATCTGCCGGTTGATGGGCCCGGTAATTTCTGAAACCGGAAGAGCGGTAAAAAAATACCAGCCTGTATTGTCGATAAGCTGCGAAGTGTAGAAACGGGCAATCCCATCGACCCCGCGCAGGGAAATTGTGGTTCCCGGCATCATGTCCATGAGGGGCGCATAAACACCGTCTTCAATTACCCTGATATTCTGAAATCCGGCTTTCTCGTCGGGCATGTACAGGGGATGAATAAGAAGTTCCCCGCGCTCATCGGCGAGAAAAGCATAACTGTTATTCCCCACCTGGGTAGAGTGAACAATCTGATTCAGGGTATTGATATAGATATCCGCCCCGGTTACGCCGGTTATGCTGCCGTTCGCCTCAATCACACGGGAAATGGTAAGGCAGTACGCATTTTCAACATGAACCGGTTTGCCGTCGGCGGAAAAATACTCTATGTTTCTGGCGTCAATATACGGTCCGGTTATATGGTACCGGTCAGGATTTTTCATGGCGCCGGTATACCAGTTTCTTTCGTAGGTTTTATAGGTATCATAATCAGGCTCCCAGCCGGTTGACCAGAGAGCCTTTCCGTCGGGAAAACCCAGGTATACTTGGGCATACTGATCGTTGGCTTCATGCCATGTCTGCAGAAGGGTCTGTATTTTTTCCGGTGAAAGTTCAGAGAGATGTCCCAGGGCGATAGCCATTGCGGAAACATACCAGGCATGGCTTTCAAGCCAGCCGGAAATCCTGGTAGCTTCCCGCCAGGTATTCTGCCCAATCTTTCCCAGGGCCTGGTTGTATATGGATTTCCCGGCTTCCCTGACCCCGGCGATGGTGGTGGCGCCCAGGCTAATAATACAGATCGCCAGCAGAGCCACACAGATTCGGAACTGTATATTTTTCATTGGATTATTACTCCATACACCGGTAAGCGGATATTTTTAATTATATCACATATTATCAGGAAAGGTAATAGCCCGGAGGGCAGGCCCGTCAATATCAATATTAAAAACTTCGGCAATAACCTGAGTCCAGCCGTAAATAAAATAGTTCCATCCATCCTCTACGTGGAGCATCTTTTCCTTTGCCCGGGCCTGGGCCTGCCGCATAAAGACAAGGTTTCCCCGGTAGTTTATCTCCCACACAAGTGAATTGGAAGGATAGGAAACCGCATCGGTGGTAGGTGAACCGGGGGCATCCTTCCCCAGTCCCGTAGCATTAACTACCAGGGAATAGGGGGGCAAGGCGGCCACCAATTTGTCATTATCCGCCGGGACGGGATTATGGATAAAACGAAATTCTATCCGCCTGTTACAGCCGGCAAGAGCCGCCTGTGCCGATTCAAGCCTGGGCAGGCTGCGGTTGGCAATAGTGATCCGCCTGGGCATGTTCTCTGTGAATTTTTCCTGGGAGAAGTAGAGGGACATGGCCAGGGAACTCCCGCCCGCGCCCAAAAGCAGCGCCTCGCCGCCGTGATCCTTCCAGAAATTGGCCGGCACAAAGGATTCCAGGGCCAGCCCGGAAGAGATGGGATCCTTTGCGTGGGCCCGGAATTTGCCGTCCCTTTTGGAGAGGCTTGAAACCTCCCCCAGTTTTTGCGCAAAAGGATCGGCATAATCAAAAAGATCCCTGCAGGCCTTGTAGAGATCCAGCTTGTGAGTGGTTACCAGGGCCCCCAGGGAAAGAGGATCGTTTTTAATGAATTCCACCACCTGCCGGTATTCTTCCGCCGGGGCATGGAGAGGCAGATCGATTCCCGCGATAACCGCATCCAAACCGAGGTATTCGGCCCATTTGGGGAATACCTTCATGATGGACGACTGCCCGGTAGTTACTCCGATGAAGTAAAAAGTACGCGTTCCGGCTGCCGCAAGCTTCTTCATGTATTCCTCCATGCACAAGCCGTCTAAACGGCATCGTACAGTCAAATCCTCACGCTCGCGGCCAAAGGCCGCATGTCACTATGTAATAACATTATATGGATTCTGCTTTCGCTGGACAACTGAAAACCACAATGATAGTATGTAATGACAATTCCTGTATACATTTGTTTTTTAAGGAGGAGCCATGAAAACACTGGTAGTTGATGATAGACAGCGGTTGTCGATACAGGAAATCCCCACGCCTTCATATAAAGAGTGTCAGGCCCTGGTAAAGACCCTGAGCTGCGGTGTCTGTAACGGCACCGACATGAAGCTCATCCACGGGAACTTCAAGAATTTCAGTACCTATCCCGCGGCTCTGGGGCATGAGGCGGTGGGGAAAGTCGTCGAAACGGGAGCCAAAGTCAGATCCTTAAAGCCCGGCGATATTGTGCTCCTTCCCTTTCTGGAAGGTAAAAGCGGGGACATCTATTCCGGCTGGGGCGCCTACTCCGAATATGCCGTAGTGGGAGATGCGGAAGCCTACATTGCCAACGGCATGGGCCCGGAAACCCCGGAATTCTCCGAAGGTTACTTTGCCCAGACGGTGATCAGGCCCACGGACAAAGTGAACCCCGTGGAAGCGTCCATGATCGTCACCTTCCGGGAGGTACTCAGCGCTGTCAAACGTTTCGGGTTTCAGCCCAACGAAAATGTTTTGATTTTCGGCGCCGGCCCCGTGGGACTTTGCTTTACCAAATTTGCCAGGCTCCTCGGTCTCAAGACCGTAATCACCACCGACATTGACGATGCCAAAGCCGCTTTTGCAGAAGAGATGGGGGCCGATTACGCTTTTAACAGCGGCAAAACGGATATTAACAAAGAGCTGAAAAAGCTCTTCCCCGAAGGCATTGATTATGTGGTGGATGCGGTAGGCATCAATTCCCTGATCAATCAGGCCATGGGCCTTATCAAATACAACGGAAAGATCTGCTGTTACGGGATCTCGCCAAAGCTCAGCATGGAACTGGACTGGAGTACCGGGCCCTACAACTGGAGCCTCCATTTCCATCAGTGGCCCTCCAAGCGGGAAGAGGGTGAAGCCCACGCCCAAATTATGGCCTGGATCAATCTGGGAGTCCTCAAGCCCATGGACTTCATTTCCGATGTCTTTGATTTTGAAAATATCATCGACGCGTTCAAACTCGTAGAGGAACGGAAAAGTTCAACCAAAAAAATCGTGATCAAATATAAGGATTAAATGGAGTCTGTTATGAGAAAATCAAAACTGTTCTGCGCCCTGCCGGATTATATTTCCACTCCCGACAGCATGGCTATAGACCGGCACGGGAACCTGGTACTCTCCTGCCCGAACTTTGCGGAAGATTCTTCCTCAGGATGCGTGGTCAAAATAAGCAAAGAAGGCAGGGTAAGCAAGTGGTTTGATGTGCCGGTTCACCCTGAAACCGGGAAGGCCAGGAACATGGGCATTGCCTTTGACGATGACTGGAATGTGTATCTCTGCGATAACCAGGGCTGGAGCGAAAGGCCGGAACTTGTCAACAAGGGCCGGCTTCTCAAAATCACGGTTGATGATGCGGGGAATATCGGTACATGGACTGTAGTGGCAAAAAACATGGAACATCCCAACGGTATCCGCATCAAGGACGGGTCAATGTATGTGACTAACAGTTACATGCACCCGGTAAAGCGGAGTGACGGCAAACTCACCAGCGGCGTGTACCGCTTCAAACTGGATGAAGAAAACGTGGATATTAAAAACGATCTTTCCGACAAAAACCTTCTTGCGAGTTTTGTTACGGAAAATCCCGACTGCCAGTACGGCGTGGACGGAATTGTCTTTGACAGCAAGGGAGATCTCTATATCGGGAACTTTGGTGATGGAGAAGTGTGGCGGCTGACCTTCAATCCTGACGGTTCCCTTAAAACTCAAGCCTCCTATGCCAAAGATCCAAAAAACCTCCGGACTACCGACGGCATGATCTTCGATGCGGAAGGACATCTCTACATTGCCGACTTCAGTGCCAACGCCATCGGCATGGTGAACCCTGACGGCAGCGTGGAGCGCATAGCACAGAGTCCCGACTGTACCGGTCTTGAAGGGGGACTGGATCAGCCCGGAGAACCGATCATCTGGAACGGCAGAATTATTGCTTCCTGCTTCGATCTGGTAACCGGGCCCGACAAGGTGAATACCGCCCACGAGATGCCCGCCACCCTGGCGGAAATCCCCCTGTATTGAGGAACGATTATGGCGTCCTATATCCTGGCCCACGATTTGGGAACATCCGGCAACAAGGCCACTCTCTTTTCCCTGGACGGGGAAATGGACGCGGGCGTACTCTACGAATACCCGGTCTACTATCCGGGGCCGGGTTTTGTCGAGCAGAAGCCTGAAGATTTCTGGCAGGCGGTCTGTGTTTCCACCAAACGGCTTCTGAAGCAGGCGAAGGTTTCCCCCTCAGATGTAGCGGCGGTGAGCTTCTCAGGTCAGATGATGGGCTGCCTCCTTGTGGACGCTCAGGGCAATGCCCTGCGGAACATCATCATCTGGGCGGATACCAGAGCTTCCGAACAGGAAGCGGCCATGGTAAAAGCCCTGGGCATGGACTATGTCTACAAAACCACGGGCCACCGGATCAGCGCCTCCTATTCCGCCGCAAAACTCCTCTGGGTACGGGATCACGAAAACGAAATCTTCAAACGTACCGGAAAGATGATCCATGCAAAGGATTACATCATACTCCGGCTTACAGGAAATATCGTAAGCGATTACAGTGACGCATCGGGAACCAATCTATTTGATCTAAAGAAAAAAGAATGGGACAAAAGTATTCTGGATACCCTTGGCATACCCCTCTCCATGCTCCCCGAAGTCCTGCCCTCCACGGCAAAAGCCGGAACCGTCAGCGCTCAGGCGGCCGGGGAGACTGGTCTTCTGGAGGGAACTCCGGTGATTGCGGGCGGCGGAGACGGCAGCTGCGCCTGTGTAGGCGCCGGGGTGGTGAGCGAAGGAAATACGTACAATGTACTTGGTTCCTCTTCCTGGATTTCGCTTGCCAGCAGGGAGCCTGTCTACGATCCTGAAATGCGCAGCTTTACCTGGGTACATCTGGATTCAAAACTCTACACTCCCTGCGGAACCATGCAGGCCGCGGCCTATTCCTACAACTGGTACAAAAACACCCTCTGTGGCGGAGAAATCGCAGAGGCTGAAAAAAAAGGAAGCAATCCCTACAAGCTGATCGACGAAGGGGCCGCGGCCTCTCCCGCCGGATCGGGAGGCCTTCTCTACCTTCCCTATCTTCTGGGTGAACGTTCCCCCCGCTGGAACCATTCCGCCCGGGGCGCCTTTGTGGGCCTCTCGGTAACCACCGGCAAAGGAGATGTTTCCCGTTCGGTGCTTGAAGGAGTCGGTCTCAACCTCAAGGTGATTCTGGACATCGTGGAGAAAGGCGCTCCCGGCGGAAAAATTGACGAGATGATCATGATAGGCGGCGGGGCCGGGGGTAAGACATGGCTGAGGATACTGTCGGATATATGGCAGAAGCGCCTCGTTATTCCCAAATATACCGAAGAAGCCACGAGCCTTGGGGCGGCAATCTGCGGGGGAGTAGGCATAGGCGCCTTCAGGGACTTTTCCGTGATCCGGCAGTTTAACCCCCTGCTGGACACGATAGAGCCTGATCCTGCACAGGGGCCGCGTTACAAAGATCTCTACAGCCTCTTCAACAAGACCTACGAGGCCCTTACCGGGATATACAGCGGCCTTGCGGAATTCAACCGTAAATGGCCTTCCGCCGCAGCGGTTTAAGTTTTTTCGATCCTGTTAAATTCTTCCTCAAAATATGATACCTTTTGGATAAAGAAAGGAGTCTTTATGCTGCGTAATTTCCCCATAAGTATCCGTATCATCGGCATGATTTTAATTCTGGTTTTATCCATTACCGCTCTCGTGGTAATTACCTATATAACTGCCGTTCAGATTAACGAGGAAGGCATTGCCGATGCCGCACAGGTAATGCTTGAAGACCAGGAGGAAAAGATACGGCTGGGCACTCAAACCATGGCTGTAGCCCTGAGCAAAGCCCTGGATGGGGTTTCCGGCCGGCAGGAACAGCACGATATCATCAGTTCCTATATCAAGGACTACCGTTTTGAAGAAGATCAGTCCGGATACTACTATACCTATATAGTGTCTGTCTATAAACTCAGTTTTAAGTTAGCCAATACGGCACCGGTCATGACCCGGAAATTATAAGCGATTACACTCCAGAACACCTTCTGTCTATAATGTTCAAACCCTT
>JAISCR010000102.1 GCA_031265435.1 Treponema sp. | reverse complement strand
AAAAAAAGAAAAATCACCACGGAGGACACAGAGTTTCACGGAGTTTGTCGTTACAAATCCTTTTTTCCTCCGTGTTTCTCCGTGCAACTCCGTGGTTTTTCTTAAATACAACAATCGCTTTATCAGTGGTTTTAGAGTAATCAGCCTACTAGCGCACGGCGATCTCCAGCGCGGCCCCGGCAAGGCCGGGGGAGGCGGCCTTGAGGACCAGGCGGTCTTTTCCGATTCCGGCTTGAATGATCGCCACGGCCTTGCCCCCGAAAAGCCGGCGGACCGGGTAGGCATCGGCGCTGTGGTCCGCAGGGTCGCCGTTGCCAAGGCCCAGGAGTCTGCCGTCTCCGGTTACCTCAAAGGCAACGCTGTTGTCCGCAGTGGGCACGGGGTTCCCCGCTCCGTCCAGCACGGAGGCGGAAACCACCGCGGTTCCGCCGGCCCACAGCCGGGGTTCCACCCAGCCTTCGGGCGCAAGGACCAGAGCCGCCGGGGCTCCCGCGGTTTTGTGAATCTCCCGGGCCGTTTCCTTCCCGTTCCGGTAAGCCACCGCCTCCAGAACCCCCGGCGTATAGGGCAGTTTCCATTCCGTCCAGTCGGGGCCGCAGCTCTTCCGTCCCGCTGAACCGCCGTTTACCAGGATCTCCGCCTCTTCGCAGTTGGTAAAAACCCGCAGCTGCAGGGTTTCCCCTTCCCTGCCGGGCCAGGTCCAATGGGGCATGACGTGGATCAAAGGTTCGGCAGTCCAATGGGCTTTGTAGTAGTAGTAATAATCTTTGGGGAATCCGCAGGTGTCCATGATACCGAATTGGGAACTGATCGCCGGCCAGGGGAAAGGCGAGGGTTCTCCCCGGTAGTCAAAACCGGTCCATATAAACACTCCGCCGGTGTAGGGATGAGCGGCGTAAAAGCCCAGAGCCTGTTCAGGCCGCGCCGTGCCCCCCGCGCCGATGGGGTCTTTGACGTTTTTACCGGGAGTTATCATGGAAAAACGGGAACCGAAGTTGTTATTTTGGCAGCGTTCCCAATCGTCGGAATATGCGCCCCGGGTGGAAAAATACGAGGCGGTCTCGGAATTTAAATAACAGCCCCCGGGGTACGCCGCCTTGAGTTTGGAAAAATTATCCCCCATCAGGGACGATTCCGGATAATTCAAACCCAGGACATCAAAGATCTTGAAGTATTCGGGATTCATCTCTCCTCCCGCCGGGAGCAATTCCGCCGACACCACCGGGCGGGTCTTGTCCAACCGGCGGAGTTCCTGTGCTAAATGCCGCAGCATCCTTGCCGCCGGGGGACTGCCGCCGATCATCTCCTCGTTGCAGAGGGACCAAAGGGCGATGCTGGGATGGTTGCGATCCCGTTTGATTAGATCCCGCAGATCTCCAAGCCGTAGTTCGCTGCTTTCAAGCAGACGGTTTTCATCCATCACGAGCATACCCAGCCGGTCACAGACATCCAGCAGCGCCGGGTCCGCCGGGTGGTGGGCGCTGCGGTAGGCGTTGCTTCCCATCTCAAGGAGCTTGCGTATCTTATACTCCTGAATGTCTCCGGGAAGGGCGGTACCCAGACCGGCAAAATCCTGATGTACGCAAGTCCCCTTCAGGGGCGTCAATTTACCATTGAGGACTAAGCCTTCAGTGGTATAGGCCAGGGTACGGATACCGAAAGAAGTGGAATATTCGTCAACAGTAACGGTATCTTCGGTAATGGTGGATAAGGCCCTGTACAGTACCGGAGTTTCCGGCGACCAAAGGCGGGGCTCCGGCAGGATGATTCTCTGGACAAGGGTCAGGCTGTCCAGGGGGCCAAGGGTGAAGGAGGTTCCGGTGCTTCCCGCTTTATTCCCCTGATCATCAAAAAACACCGTGTCCAGCCGGGCATCGCGGGGTTCATAGCCCCGGTTTACCAGGGTGGTCTCCGCGATCATCAGGGCGGCGTGGCCCTCTAGTTTGTCAAGGTGGATGTAGGTCCCCCAGGTATCCACATGGAGGATATCGGCTTTTACCAGATACACATCCCGGTAAATCCCCGCCCCCTCATACCACCAGCCTTCGTCTCCGGTAGTGGTATCCACCCGCACCAACAGGACGTTGTCCCCTTCGTCCCCGTAATTCGCCAAATCCGTAAGGTCAAAGTTAAAACTGGTGTAGCCGCTGTAATGGTCTCCCAGGAAACATCCGTTAAACCAGACCGAGGCGGAACGGCAGACACCGTTAAACTCCACGGCGATATGCTTCCCCTCATCTTCCCGGCCAAGGGGAAAGACCTTGCGGTAATAGGCCGTCCCGTTTTCTTTGGCCCCGGCCATGAAAACATCCGTTTCCGGGGTATATTCCAGTTCCGTTTTCCAGTCATGGGGCAGATGTACCGGCTGCCAGAGCGCCGTAGACGCTTTGGTATCAGTTCCAAAGAGGGCACCCAGCGGGGAGTCCCCGTCATTTTCCCGGCCCGCGGATAAAAGGCTGAGGAAGAATTTCCCTGCCGGCCCCAGCTTTACCGCTTCCCCCCGCTCGCCGGGAAGAACGCTGGTAAGGCCGCCAAGACACCCCGATTTATTAACGGTTTTGGGGATTGGCCCCGCCTCTCCGTAATAAAACTGCCAGCCGTCATTAAATAGGATTTTTTCCCTCACGATTGTTTATCCTCCGCTTTTTTTGCGATCGCCCGGCGCTCTTGAAGCTCCGCCGTAATTTCCGCGTATTTTTTATCGTTAAAATCGTTAAAGAGCATGGGAATGATACCCAGGAGGAAACCCGTTCCGGTAACCGCGGTCATGACGAGGTGGAAGAGCCCCAGGGTTTCCGCAGGCTGGGCGGTGTTGGGCTGGTAATGAACCATGGTAAGTACCAGGCCGCTCAGGCCCCCGCCTATGGCCATGCTGACCTTTGCCAGGAAGGTTTGGGAGGAACTGATAAGCCCTTCCTGCCGCCGTCCGGTCTTCCATTCCGCATATTCGATGGTATTGGCGATCATGCTGGAGATCAGTACCATGACAAAACCTGTCGGAACCGAGGTGAAAAAGAACATAACCATCGCGGTAGCGGTATTGCCGTAGCCCACAAAAAAGAAAATAAAATTGCTCAAGGCCCCCCAAAGACAGGAAAAAACAAACATCCCCTTCTGCCCCAGTTTTTTGCTCAAAAAGGGGGTAAAAACCATACCCAGGAGCATGGCGGGCAGGGAAACAAGGTTAAAAACAGGCACCATTTCCAGGGAGCCTATGTTGTACTGTACCCAGTAGACAAGCAGATTCATCCTGAGGAAGGTCAAGCCGTTGGCGACGATCATGGATATGAGAATCAATAAAAGCGGCTTGTTTTGGGCAATAACCTTAACCGCGCCGGAAAAGCTGAATTTCTCCATCGGGGGCGGAACCACATGTTCCCGAACCAGCTTAAACCCGCACAGATAAAAGGCGGCCCCCAGGATGCCGATAATCAGGGCGGTGATAAAGTAGCCCCGGGCCATATCTCCCCCGCCAAGGGCGGTGACAAGGGGAATGGCGAGAATTCCCACGATAAGGGAACTGACGGTGGTGCTGACCCGGGAAATACTGTAAATCGTGGTACGTTTCCCCACATCCTGGGTCATGGCCGCGGGCAGGGTCCAATAGGGAATGTCCACAGCGGTAAAGACCATACTCATAAACACATAGGTTACCGCCGCATAGGCGATCTTTCCGGCCGGGGAAAAATCGGGGGCGCTGAAATTCAAAGCCAGAACAATGACGACCGGAATCGCCATAAAGAGGAGCCAGGGGCGGTAGCGGCCCCAGCGGGTACGGGTACGATCGGCAATTATCCCCATCATGGGATCGTTAATTGCGTCCCAGATCCGGGTGAACATCATAATCAAGCCCGCAACCCCGCCGGCGATGCCGAAGACATCGGTAAAAAACACCAGCATATAGCTGCTCCAAAGGCCGAAAATAAGATTTTGGCCTATCCCGGCTATGGCATGGCCTGCGATTTCCCGGCCTTGCACTGTTCCGGCGAAAATATTTTTGCCCGCTTTTTCATCCATAACAAACTCCTATAAAAAATTTGCAAAGGAAACGGCCAACGACCGTTCGATACTTTTTACAGGTTATTCTGGGGGTCACTGACGGGAGGGCGCAATGGCCGAATTCGATCAAAATGAATATCGAAATAGCGTGAAACGATCTTTTTACAGTTCAGGGCCTGCGGATTCGGAATTTCGCACAGTACCGGGATTTCTGTTGAATCTCCCGCGGAAAATCTTATAAAAATACCCCGGAGTTTCGTAGCCTACCCGGAGGGCGACTTCCTCCACCGGAAGACCGGTAGTTTTTAAGAGTAATACCGCTTTGTCCAGCCGTATACTCCGGAGAAATGCGGAATAGGTCATTCCCGTGTGCCGCTTAATAAGCCGGTTAAAGTAGTCCCGGTTATGACCAAAGGCCGCGATAAGATCCCCTATGGTAACATCCGGGTGATGATCTTCCAGATAGCGGCGGAGCTGCTCAAAAGACCGTTCCCCCGCCGCCCTCCGGCTGTTAGGCTCGACGAAAAGGGCGTATTCCGAGGGAAGGAAGGAGAGGAGCCGTTCCACGAGGCCGATGACAATATGGGAACCGCCGGCCTCCGGCTTCCGGAGTTCCGCGCGGATCTCTTCAAAAAGGTCGGGTATTCGGGAAGGGGCTTCTCCTCCCCTGGGGACAAAGCGGACAAAACAGTACTCCTGGTTTTTGTCGATCATAAAATGCCTGACAAAATCTTCGCCCTCCCTGCCGACCAAATCCCGGTGATTCATGGACTTATCAAAAAAAGCATTGGAGATGTTCAGATACAGGATCATCATATTTTTCCGGTATAAATACTCTCCGTGGGTGATGTCTTTATTAATAAGAAACATTTCACCCTGGTTAAACAGATAGTCCCTGCCGGCAATATGCTGTTTAAGCTGTCCTTCCGCCACATAACCCAATTCAATAAAGTTGTGGTGGTGCAGGGGGGTCAGAAGGCCCTCATCGAAAAAGACCTGGCTGTTCCCGAACCGGTGCCGGAGCAGGAAACTACAGAATGCCGAACCAAACGGAAAACCATCGGTAGTTTTCATGCCGTTCACCGAGATGAGATCCTTGAATTGCCGGGAACCGTCGGGGTAGGTGGTAAAAATTTTCCATGGACCGGTATCCCGAACAGTATCGGCGATATTGGGACAGCTATTCAAAAACAAGGGAGCCTCCTGTTTGGACTATTATACCACACAAATTTGAGGAAGTAATTTTTTTTAGACAGATCCTAATTCAGCCGTTTGTAACATTCGTCAATAATGGAATTAAGGGATTCAAGTTCAAAGCCCAGGGCCGCAAGTTCCTTCCTATCGGTGCTTTCCGCCCAGTTCATGTACGGATCGGAGTAATGAGCCTCCAGGAAATTGTATACCAGATCCTCCGCGTCTTCGCCCAGGGCAAAGAAAATACCGCGGCCTGAACTGAGTACCTTGCGTATGGCCTGGCGGACATGGGTAAGAAAACGATCCTGGTATAAATCGTAGGAATGGCCCGAAAGCTGCCTGAGCCTGTCCGAAACCGAAGCGCCCGCAGGCTGTATAGGAACTTCGGCTTTGCGCCGAATTTTACGGCGGGGCGGCTCATCGGGCCTTGTCTCTGTCGCAGCCCGGGAGATTCCTGTTCGGGATTCGGGGAGACTCTGCCGGGGCGGTTCGGAAGGCGGCGGGACGGCGGCTTTGACCGGTTTTGGAGGCGGAGATACCTTCGCGGCGACCGGTTTCACAATGACCGGCTGTGCAGGAACACTTTGTCCGAACGGTTTGGCAGGCAGCAATTTCGGCTGTACGGGCAAAACCGGCTTTACAGCCGCAGCGGGTTTCGCAGGCAAGGTACCGGCCGCCGGTTTTGAAGGAGGTATTGCCGCAGGCGTTTTATTCGGCCTTGCGGGGGCAATCCTGGTCTTCCCGGCAAAAGAGGTCTTTGCGGGGGCAATCTTCAGTTTCTTTACGGCTCCTGTTTCCCTCCGCCCGCTCCCGACACGTGCAGTCCGGAAGGAAGCTCCGCTTCGCCGCAGTCCGGCAGCGCCTTCCGAAGGCCGGCCCACCGCGGAAGGGGCCCCTTTCGGTGACGGTAAGGCAACCCGTCCGGAGGCCGCGGGTAAAGCCGCCTCTGCGGAAACCCGCGAGGCTTCTGTGCCGCCCGAAGCGGGAGCGGGCAGCGCCCGTAACCTCCCGGCATTTTCCAAGGCATATTTGAGACTATTCCAGTTACGCAGCAGGTAACGGTCACCCTGGATTGAATAGTAGTAACCGGTCGTCAGGGAGGAAAGCACCGAGGCGAGAATCTCGTCATCCCGCCGTTTGGCGGTCCTTCCCCGCCGGATTGCGAGAAATACATCGTAATTCTTCTTGCCAAACTTGCGGGAATAGAGGAAAAGTATCCGTTCAAAAGCCAAATCATTGATAAAATTCCAGTATTTGACACAGAAAGCCAGGGTCTGGTCTTCCAGACTGGAAAAACGGGACGGAATTTCGATGCGTGCAAGGTCTGCCGGAGAAAAAACCACTCTGGAAAAATCGATAACCGGGCCGGAAAAGCCGTAAAGTTTCTGTCTCTGGTAACTTTCCCAATCTTCCTTCACCAGACGCCGCCGTTTCTGCTCCTCTTCCCTGAGTCTGAGCTTCTCCTGCCTGCGTCTTTCATCTTCAACCACCGAAAGAGACTGGTTAAGGTAGGATCGGATCAATTCCGAAGCGCGAAAAATCGACTTTTGATGGAATTCCAGGGCATCGGCATAGCGGGAAAAACGATCCATCCCCTCAACCGCCTCGTAACGTTCCCTGGGCAGCAGGGCCAGAATATCCTCCGCGGTTTTTATCGTTGAATAAATGTCCCTGGGATTATAGGTCTCAATTTTTTTGGCAATGTAGCCCAGAATAGCCCGTATCCGTTCCAGGGAGCGGACCGCAAGAGCCCTGTACCCTGCATTAAGCAGTAAACGGAAAGAAGAACTGTGCTTGCGGTAACTCTTCATCAGTTCGGTGCGGAAAAGCGGATCCGGATACCGGGGAATGATTCGGTTTTGAAAGATAAACAGAGCGTCCTGCGACTGGCCGATACTCCTCAGATAGAAATACCGTTCTATATCGGGATCGTGATCCCGTGAAAGATTGGGATACTCAAGGCGGAATAATTCATCCTGGATTTCAGTAATATTCATTTTACAAACATTTTATAAAAAACAGCCATGGGTTTCAACATTGGTTTGTTCGGAAACTTCAGTTTCCCTGACAAATCTGCCTATTGATACATTGAAAAGTATAGAACATCCGGATAAAATAAGACATGAATATGATGAAAAAACCTTTGACCGCGGGTCTTGGCGGTCTCCTGTTTACCCTGATGGTGGAAACCGCCCTGGGAGCCCCCAATGACGCTACCCTGGGGAACGGACTTTTTGCCCGGATCAGCACTTCCCGGGGAAATATCGTGGTACGTCTGGAATTTGAGAAGACTCCGCTTACGGTTTGCAATTTTGTGGCCCTGGCGGAAGGCAAACTGAGTAATACCCAGGGCAAACCCTTCTACGACGGTTTGAGTTTCCACCGGGTAATTTCCCGGGTCAATGGCGACGACGAGGATTTTATGATTCAGGGTGGAGATCCTTTGGGAAACGGCAGCGGTGGGCCGGGTTACCGTTTTCCTGACGAGTTTGACTCCAGCCTGAGGCATACAGGGCCCGGAATACTGTCCATGGCCAATGCCGGGCCTGATACCAACGGGAGCCAGTTCTTCATCACTCTTGTGGCTACTCCCTGGCTGAATGACCGCCATACGGTCTTCGGCAGGGTAGTTGAAGGTCAAAATGTGGTTGCCTCCATCAAGCAGGGCGATAAAATCAATAAAGTTACGATTATTCGTAACGGAGCCGCCGCCCAGGCATTCAAGGCGGATCAGGCTGCCTTTGACAGTCTTGTTGTCCAGGTAAGGGCCGGCAATGCCGCCAAAGTAAAGGTAAAACGGGATGCGGTCATTGCCGAAATTAACCGGAAGTATCCCAATACGACACAAACCCCCTCAGGACTGCGCTACATCATCCAGAAACAGGGTCGCGGCGACAAACCGCAGAAGGGTAAGAATGTTTCGGTAAACTACAAGGGCATGTTTCTCTCCGGTGAGGTCTTTGATGAATCCGCCGTTCATGGGGGGCCCATAGAGTTTCCCGCGGGAACAGGCAGGGTAATTCCCGGCTGGGATGAGGCGGTACTGGACATGAAGATTGGAGAAAAACGCCTCGTGGTGATTCCGCCGGAACTTGCCTACGGTAACCGGGATGCGGGTCCAATTCCGGCAAACAGTTTTCTCGTGTTCGAAATGGAGCTTGTAAGGGTAAAATGAGTTTGCTCTGTTGGGACAAACTCCCGGAGAAATTTGCCTAAAGCCCGGTTTCTCCGGGCTTTAGTCCCCGGCAAGGTGGTACTGTTCGTTGCGCAATTCAAAGAGCGCTTTCGCGCCGGGACTGAACCGGATCCCCTTGTCTGAATATACAAAGACAGCCTCTATGCCGGGCAGAGATGCGAGAAGGGCTTCGGCTTTCCCCCGGCCCAGGGCGAAAAGAGCCGTGGAAAGTGCGTCGGCGTCAATGGATTTCTCCGCAATAACCGTTACCGAAAGAAAGCCGTTTTCTACGGGCATGCCGTCTTTAGTGGAAAGGATATGATGGTAACGCCTCCCCTCCTCTTCAAAGAACCGTTCATAGACCCCGGAAGTAACCACACTCCGGTCAATTACCTTGAGGATTCCCAGATAATCTCCCCGTGATCCCATGGGATCCTGGATACCGACACGCCAGGGTTCAAGGGATTTGCCCGCACCCGTTCTTCCTCCCAGAGCATAGATATTCCCGCCAAGATCTATGATGCAGCGTTTTATTCCGTCTTCCCGGCAGAGCCGGGCCAGTTCATCCGTCGCATAGCCTTTGGCAATGCTTCCCAGATCCAGGGCCATGCCCTGCCGCTTCAATGATACGCCTTCTTCGTCAATACTAAGTTCCCTGTAATCTGTCAGGGACAGGGCCGCCTCAATGCCGGCGGCCGGAGGAATGTGGGCCCTTTCGGTGCCTATGCCCCAGAGTGAAACCAGCGGGCCTACAGTTGGATCAAGGGCGCCTCCGGAAATTTCAGCATAATGGAAGGATGCTTCCAAAACCGTCTTCAATTCCGGAGAAACAGCAACCCTGCCCATTCCCGCACGGCGGTTGACTCCACTCAGCTCCGAATAGTCAAGATTAACGCTGAAAATTTCTTCCAGTTCCCTCAGCCGCCGGAAAAGCCGTTCGTAGCGTTTGGGAGTTCCGCTGGAAAAAAGATTTATGCTGCATACCGTTCCCAGCACAAATTCGCTTTGGGACGGCATAGCCCTTCCGCAGGCGGAACACACAAGGAGAGAGAGAATCAGCACGGCGCCCCGGAGAGACAGGACATACACCCGCCTGTAAATCGGCATTTTCATAGCCTCACTATTATAGTAAACAGGAGAAAAGCTTGTCATGGCCCCTATACTCGTTTATTATAAGATTATGAGTGAACTAGGACTCTCGGGAAAAAAAATCTTTTTTCTCTATCCTTCTCCGGTGGTTCAAAACCGGATCTCCGCAGAACTTATCCAGCAGGAATTTGAAATATATACCGTCAAAAACCACGCCTCCATGCGGAAAATTCTGAAAAAATACCCCCAATCCATTGTTTTTATAGATATTGCCGAAGGTCTGCCGGAACGGGAGTGGGAAGCGTGGATCAGGGGCCTTATGGCCGACAGGGAGATAAACATTGAAGGCGTCGGTATTCTTACAGGAAACGACGATGAAAATCTGATACGCAAATACATCAATGCTATCCAGGTTAAATGCGGCTATACGGTTATAAAATCAGATCTTAACGGTACTATCGGGAAGGTGCTGGAAGCTCTCAATGCCGTGGATGCCAGGGGACGCCGGAAGTATATCCGGGCTACCATGGAGCAGGATACCAGCGCTACCGTCAACCTCCCAATGAACGGGCTCTTTGTCAATGGAGTCATCAAGGATATAAGTGTTGTGGGTTTCTCCTGCGCCTTTACCGATGATCCCGGCCTTGTCAAAAATACCCTCATCAAGGACATTCAGGTAAAGCTGCAGACTTCGATCCTCAAGGTGGAAGGCATTATTTTCGGTTCCCGCATGGACGGCGCCGCAAAAGTCTATGTTGTCCTCTTTACCCAGCGCATCGATCCCGCGGTACGGGTAAGGATCCGCAAGTATATTCAGAGTAATCTGCAGGCAAAAATGGATGCGGAACTGAAAGCAGAGTGAAAGGGTAAGTGGAACCGGACCTTCATTTCTTCAAACGGCAGTGGCTGCAGCCGATAACATGAACATGGCTGCGGTGGGGACGATCAAACATCCGCGCAACCAGGATTTCATCATCACGGAGCCGCCTTCCGCAAACCGGACAGGCTCGCGGACGGTCTCCGTTAAGGCAGTACGTGCAGCCCGAGATATACATAAGCCGGTCTTTTCCGGTAAAAGACGGAAAGGCGACTGATTTTACCAGTTCCCCCGGAGAGAGCAGCGCGGAGCATACCGGACAGGTCTGGGGGGCTCCGGGCCTGCCTTCTCCTCTCGGCCGGCGGCGGCGTTTTTTCTTCTTTTCAAATCCGAAAAAAATACCCTGCGGGCTGAAATAGAGCGTATAACCAAACCAGAGCAGCACGAGACCGATCAAAACAAATATAAAAATCTGAAAAAGGCCTCTCAAATTTCCGGCGCTCCTCATGTTCCGTAAGAGTCTTCCGAATACTCAAAAAAACAGGTATACTAAGATCCGTGGGTATTCTCTATATTATCGGCACCCCCATCGGGAATCTCGGTGATTTAAGTTTCCGGGCGGTGGAAACCCTCAAAACAGCGGATCTCGTTGCCTGTGAGGATACCCGAAGAACGGCAAAACTCTTAAGCCATTTTGGAATCGGTGTCCGGCTTGTCTCCTGCCGTTCCCAAAACGAAAAATTTGCCGCGGAAAAGCTTATAAAACTCCTTGACGAAGGGAAAACCATAGCCTATGCCAGCGATGCGGGTACACCTGCCCTCAGCGACCCCGGCGCCCTTCTCTCCCGGCTGGCTGCCGAAGCAGGACACCGGGTTATCCCGATTCCGGGGCCTTCAGCCTTTGCCTCTCTCCTCAGTGTAGCCGGGGCCATGGATAAAACCGTTATTTTTGAAGGTTTTTTGTCCCCAAAACAGGGAAGACGCAGGACAAGGCTGAAGGAACTGCTTGAAACCGGGGCCGCCTTTGTTATTTACGAATCTCCCTTCAGAATTCTCAAGCTTTTCGAAGATCTGGCCGAATTTGATAGCGAAAGATATGTTTGTGTGGGCCGGGAAATGACCAAGGTTCACGAAGAGTATTTACGGGGCACCGTTTCCCTGATATACTCAAATTTGGTACAGAAAAGTGAACAAAAAGGAGAATTTTCGGTTTTTGTATCTGGCAAGAAAGATAAGACGGTGGTAAACTAATGATATAAAATGCCGATAATTATTACAGGTAGGATACGAAGATGACAATCGACAGGATAGGCAGTATAGACCCCATTCAGCCCGGTAAAAAGCCGAACCGGAGCGATTCTGTAAAGGGAAGCGGTAACGAAGACATCATCAGCATCTCTCCTGCGGCCCTGGAAAAAGCGGAATTGTATCGCATAAAAGAACTTGCTATGGCTGCCCCGGATATCCGGGAAGAACGCATCGCGGAACTCCGGGAAAAGATCAATGATCCCGCCTATATTAATGACCGGCTCATCGGAGAAACCGCGGACAGGATACTGGAAGCCCTGCTGGGTACATAAGAAAATAGAGGCAATAAACAGGGCGGAACCTGGGGGCAGAGGGCCTTGAGGGTTCCGCCTTTTTTTTGGGACGGTTTATATGGATATTTCGTTCAGACTGGATCCGGAAGTACTCATCGGGTTGGATACGATCAACCGGGCGGGGATGATCTGCTCCGGCTATGGCGGCAGAGTCCTGATAACGACCGAACCGGTACTCTACGAAAATCGGGGTATCGAAAGGCTAAAAACAATTCTGGAAGATTCCGGGGTTGAAGCCATTATTTTTGATGAGATTCCCGCACAGGCAACCGCGGATGTGGCGGAAGCCGCCGCGAGCCTCGCCAGGGGAGCCCGTTGTTCGGCAATTATCGGGTTTGGGGGCCTTAAAACCCAGTCAATATCCCGTTTGGCCGCTATAATTGCCCACTCAAATCTGGAAATTTTTGAACTTTTGGACGGCCGCAAACCGGAAGGAAATTTTATCCCCTTTATTTCCATTCCCACTACAGGCCGGGATCCTTTTCTCTTTGCCGGTTACTTTGTCACCGTGGATCCCCGCGATCGTTCGGTAAAGTGCATAAAGTCCCCGCCCCGGCTCTGCGCGGCGGCAATCATAGACAGCAGCCTCTCCGAATCCCTTTCGGATAAATTCTCCGCAACCACGGCTTTCGACGGGTTTTGTGTGGCCATTGAATCCTACTGTTCTTCAAAATCAAGTTTCCTCTCCGATGCCATGCTGGAGCAGGCAATCTACATCTATTCCCAGATGATGACTTCCTATGCGGAAAATCAGACCAGTTTCGACCTTATAGGCGGTTCTACCAATGCAGGCTTCCTTATGGCCCTGGGAGCTTCGGTAAGCGCTCCGGGTATTGGTACTGCCCTGGCCTATGCCCTGAACGGCCGTTTTCCGGTGGCCAAATCCTGGGCTTCTACGGTACTTTTGCCCTATATTCTGGAAAAATTGATCGTTGCCCGGCCGGAAAAGCTGGCCCGCATCGCGGGTATCATGGGAGAACCTGTGGAAGGAGCCTCCATAGCGGACAGCGCCGCCATGGTTGTAGACACCATCCGCCGCCGCATGGGTGTTTTGAAGGTTCCCGCCCGGCTCAAGGAATTCAACCTCTCGCTGGATCGTCTGGTACCGGTAGCGGAATCCGCCAGAGCCCTGGAATTTGTCGCGTTTTCACCCTGGACTGTCGCCGCGGAGGACGCATTCGACCTCCTGAAACAGGCCTTCTAGCCGGTGTTTCCCGCCTTAAAATGATACCGCTCTCCAAACTTGAAAAACTTCCCCGGCACCTGCGATTGCGAAAAATCTGGAAAATTTTTGCGGAGACGGAAAACAGGATGGCCCTTTCTCCCTCCGAACGATCCTATCTGACGGATATTCTTAAACTGCTCATTGCCGGCGAAAACTTCTCCGCCGCTGTTCGGGAGGCCCTCGAAGGCGCCCGCAAAACCCTTGGCTCCGTACTTACGGAAGGAACAGATACCGGAAACCCTTCACCGGAACAGTCCGCGGCCCTTCGCAGGGCTGTCAATACGGTACGCCATATCCTGTTACGCGAAACCGGAAGAAGCCCCGCAGACTGGGACTTTACCGATCCGAAAGGAGTGCTGGATCCCGCCGCGAGGCGGCTTTTTCCGGGCATGACTGTCTATCTTGAAGATATCCGTTCTCCTTTCAATGTGGGGGCCATGTTCCGCAGCGCAGAGTCCTTCGGAGCGGAAAAAATCATCCTTTCGCCGTTTTGTGCCGACCCCCGCCACCCCCGTGCCCTGCGGACAGCAATGGGCTGTGTGGAGATTCTGCCCTACGAGAGGATGGGTATTGAGGAGCTCGGGAACGTAACATTACCCTGTTTTGCCCTGGAAACCGGAGGAACGCTTTTGCAAAACTTTATTTTTCCCGAAAAAGCGGTGATGCTTGTCGGATCCGAAGAGCTGGGACTGAGCCCCGAAGCCCTTGCTCTGGCAGACGCGTCTCTTGGAAGACTCAGCATCCCGCTTTACGGGGCAAAGGGAAGTCTCAATGTATCGGTGGCTTTCGGGATAGCGATGCAGGCCTGGGCCGCTAATGGATATTTTCTTTCTTGAAGCCCTGGGAAAAGCGTTCCAGCAGGCTGTCGACCTGCTTCTGTGAAATGATTTCAAAACTTTTCAATATCGCCGGATCCATCTGATCATAGACGATATTGCCGGCTTCATATTCACAGAACATATTGGCAAGATACACCGTTTTGACCAGATCCTGATATTCGGGAGCGGCACTCTCAGGGTCATGGTGGAAACGGATGGCCGCTATAAGACCTTCGGGGAAATTCCATTTTTCGGCAATAAGAGCGCCGATTTCCGCGTGGTTCATACCGGCGGCAAGGTCTTCAAACGTAGAAGCGGGTAAATTTTTTTCACCGCACAGGGTTTTTATCTTGTTAAGCAGATCCGGATGTACATTGGAGAAGATAATCTTCCCCATATCGTGCAGGATACCCGCCACATATACATCATCAAGGAGGTTATGATCTTTCTTGAAATTTTTGACAAGGTTATATGCATAGAAAGCGGTCTTGTAGGAATGTTCCCAGAGTTGTTTCTTTTCCGCGGTTTTGTCCCCCAGGATCTTCTGGGCTCCATAGGAGTAAAGCAGGTTTTTGATTCCCCGGATACCCACCATTTTGACCGCATCGGAGATACTATCTACCTTTTTTGCAAGCATATACTGGGCGGAATTGACGATCTTGAGAAGGTCTGCCGTCAAGGCAGGATCCATGGAGATCTGCCGGGCGATACTGACCATAGTGGACTTGGGATCGGAAATGAGTTTCTGAACCATCATGACGTTTTCGGGGAACTGGGGCAGGGAATTTACGTTGTTGACAATGGTCTCGGTAAGCAGAGAGAGACCTTCTACCCTGGTCTTCTCCAGAGGAATGATAAGCCGGACAATGGTTTCTTCATCGGTACTGAGAATATCGAAACAGTCCTCATCAAGCCCCATCTTTTTGAGCATCAGCACCAGGATAACAAGCCCCAGACCGGCGCCTTCGGAATCATCCAGGACCTGAGCCAGAGCGTCTTCCAGGTTACTGTACTGCCGGGAACGGGCCAGCTTGTCATGGATACGGATAAGCTCCGTCTTGGTTACCGCCACATTGTTCCGTACTTCAATATGTATGATATTTTTCTTTACCTGGAAAATAAGTTTGATATAGAGACCCTTTTCCTTCTGAAGCTGCAGATAATGGCCTATATTATTCAGAGTATTTTCCTTGAAACCGGCCATTCCTTCCTTGTAATCATCAGGATTTGCCAGATCCAGGCCCCGTTCAACGAAGTAGACCCGCTTGGTATTGGCTTTTTTTGCGTTAACCGCCAGTTCCTGTACACAGTAGACGATATAATCTTTAAGCTTTTCCTGATCTACCTGCCTGAGAAAAACGGCTAATACTTCTTCTATATAGACTTCAATCTCGTGGGGAAGGGTAAAAGTTGTTATGGTAAGGGGGATACCCGATTGGACGGCCTTTTTTATCTTAGCCTCATCGACGACCAATTCCTTAACAGTAGCCATAAATATTCCTTCAAGAAGAATGGGGCTTTGAAACACATAAACACAGAGATACGGCTAAACATCTCCCAAAGCTGAACCTGATATTATATGCTATTATGAATATATGATTTATTCACATATTGATCAACACACTTTCCGCCGGATTTACGGTCGAAAGCGGATTTTGGAATAAAAAATATGATAAAAGAGATTTGGATACCTGAAACAATTATAGTGCTGTTTCTCCTCCTCCCCCAACTGCGGAGTTTTTTCAAGGCGCTTGAAGAACTGCCCGGCCTCAACTGGCTTCCCCTGCTCGCCCTGTTTATCACGGCGGGGATCTTTCCCGCCTATGGGTTCCGGCTTGAATGTATCCCTCTGCTTGTATACGCTTTTGTCTGCAATTTTATCCTGTTTATCCGCTTTGCCTCGCACCGGAGACGGAACGACGGCGGCTTTTCCGATGAGGATTCAGGCTATCCGGACCCTCTGTTCAAAGTCCTCTCCCTCCTGTTTTTGGGACTTGTTCTCCTTCCGGCCTACCTTTTTGCCCCGCAAAAAGAGGGAATTCCGGTATCTGAAGGGGTACGGACTATCCCTATTCGGGATGAAAAACAGGGCCGGGATTATTTTGTACGGATCTATGACAGTCCCGCAGAGGGTAAACATCCCCTGATTCTCGTTATCCCCCCGGAATCGGGTTCGGTTCCTGTAATAGATCCGGTTTGCGATGAACTGAGGCGGCTCGGTTTTACCGTGGTAACATATTCCCGTAAAGACTTTGACTCACCGGCCCCGGGCCGTTTTCTGCGTCTTTACCTGAAAGGAGCCGTACTGGTCAAAGCCAACGCCATAGGCCGAAGCCTGGAAACCGGGAGACTGGAGGATCTTCGCTTCCTTCTCCCCCGTTTTCTACAAAACAGTGAGGCGGAAGGCCCTCTTTTCGGCCCGGATACCGTTACGGAGAGTATTTTTCTTGCGGGTTACAATGCCGGAGGAGCCGGAGCCCTGTACTATACATCCGAAAACAGGGGATCTGACAGCACAAAGCCGGAAATTTCCGGCATAATCACTATAGAAAGTAATTTCTGGTCTCTCATGCAGGGGGAAGAACATCAACCTGAAGACATTCCCGAAGGATCGGGAGCGATGCTCCGTTTCCGTATCAATCTCCGGAACCGGCTGAGGAGCCTCAAGTCGTTAAAGATTTCCGGTCTTGCAGAGCCTCCGGAAACCGGGAAACCCATCCTGCTTCTTGTTTCCGACAGGGCTTTCGCGGCAGGGGCAGAGGAGGCAGGCAGTGTTTATGGAGCGCTTTTTCGGGTATTTACCCGAAGTGTTTCCGGGCCCCGGCTGCTTGCCGCTGTTCCGGGGGCAGGCCCGCTGGATTACAGCGGTATCCCGGCGACAAAACCCCTCTATTCCCTCCTTTTAGGGGGAAAAGAGAAAAAAATCTGGACAGGAGAGGACTATCCGGCCAAAACAGCCGGTCTTATAGCCGGTTTTGTCTCCTCGGTTCTCAAGGCAGAAGAAGGAACAGGTAAAATCCGTATAGATAAAGATGGCGGTTCCTGGGAAGGACTGTTCCTTGAGTCTAGGAATTCCGGAGATCTCCGGTATATACTCGAATAGATGATAACGACCGAAAAGCTGGATACATGGTTTAGAAGCTTCCTGGAAATCGAAGAATTTTTTTCTGTCGATACGAGCCTTAATGGGCTTCAGGTGGATAATGAGGGTGGGGAGATTCAAAAGATAGCCTTTGCGGTGGATGCCTGCCTGGAAAGCTTCAAGAGGGCCGCGGATGCCGGAGCGGGACTGCTCTTTGTTCATCATGGTCTCTTCTGGGAAAAGCCCCTGGCCCTGACTTCTTCCCACCGGGAACGGATCAAGTTTCTTCTGGATCATAACCTGGCCCTCTATGCCTGCCATCTTCCCCTGGATCAGCATCCTGAAGTGGGGAACAACGCGGCTCTTGCGGAACTTTTGGGCATCGAAGATCCCGGGCCCTTCGGCATGTATCATGGCAAAAAAATCGGTTATAAGGGTAATTTGAAAAAACCGCTTTCCGTTGATGAAGCGGCAAAGCGGATAAGTTTCGGCGCCAATCGGCCGGTGGGGGTGTATCCCTTCGGCAAAAAAGAGAATCTCAGCTGCGCGGTGATTTCCGGGGGAGCCGCCTTTGAAGTTTTTCAGGCGATTGAAGAGGGGGTGGATCTATACGTTACCGGGGAAAATTCCCACAGTGTATACCATCATCTTTTGGAAAACGGCATCAATATGATTGCCGGCGGACACTATGCCACAGAAGTCTGGGGAGTCCGTTCCGTCATGGAACGCTGTGCGCATGAACTGTATCTGGACACGGAATTTATCGATGTGCCGACAGGATTATAAAGAAGTTGTCCGAACAAGTTTTCACACTTTTCGGACAGCCCCGATTAAGGAGTAAAGTTTGAAACGTATCAACAGGGAAAAAGGCCTGCCGTTTTTATTGACAGGGCTTATCATTTTACTGGATCAGCTGGTAAAGGCAATAATTGTCAAAAACTGGCCCCGAAGCGGCGTTATGATTGCCGATGTGTTTAACAATGAATTCCTGGAAATCTACCATGTACGGAATAAGGCCGTTGCCTTCAGCCTGGGGCATAACCTGCCCGATTCTATCAGACCTGCGCTTTTTATTGTCCTGCCCCTCGTAGTTCTTGGTTTTCTTGTCTGGTATTATCTTAAATCCTCCGAGTTCAGTCCCGTCCAGCGCTGGGCCGTGGCCGGAATCATCGGCGGGGGTATAGGAAACCTCATCGACAGGATTTTCAGGCCCGAGGGTGTGGTGGATTTTGTCAGTGTAAGATTCTACGGTTTTTTGGGCCTGGAGCGCTGGCCCACTTTTAATATTGCCGATGCCAGTGTGGTAATCTGCTGCATCCTGCTTTTGTTTACCATCCTCATTCAGCCGAAAAAAGAAATTCAGGAGAAAAATTCACATGAATAAGAAAGCCAACACACTTCTTTTTATTCTGGGAGCAACGGTGGTAAACATAGTTGTTACTATTATTAGTTTTATCCTGCTCTTTGTGCTTTATGCAAAGTATCTGGTGCCTCACCTGCCTGAGTCTGCGGCGGCCTGGGGCTTCCCGGTAATCTTCATCATTTCAATAGCCTTTTCTTTTCTTTTATACCGGGCCATCCTCAAGATGCTGCTCAAAAAAGTAGATCCGGAAAAATACTTCGATCCGCTCTTTGGAAGACGCCGGAAAAAATAAATTCAGAGTACGGCGCCGCCTGAGGCGGCTTGTGCGCTTCCAGCGGCTTGTGCATGTCTCCCTCCGGTCGACGAGCGTAAGGAAATTTATTGTACGGCGCCGCTTCCAGCGGCTTGTGCATAACAATAGACACAGGCGGCGGGACAGGGGGTGTAGGCGCCGATGTCTACAGCCACGGTACAGAGGCAATGCGGCCTCTGATTTCTGTCTTTTTTGGGAACGAGGGCTTCCCCCGGCCTCAAGCCGGAAATAAGATCCCTGTCTATACAGGCGCCTGCCTTTATCCCCAGGGCTTCAAGATTCTCTCCTTCGGCGCAGCTTTGGATCTCCATACCCGCTCCCGCGGCTATTTCCGCCAGGCTTCCCAGCAGATCCCGTACCCCGCCCTGAAGGCGGCCTTCCCCGTCATAGTGAGGAAACAGCCTGAAATCCCTGTTCCCGGCCTCCAGCGCCGCAATCCGGCGTTTTGTCCGCGGATACTCATCGTAGACGCTCACAATGACACGCCGCAGCGCCCCCTTGAGGGCGGCCGCCAGAGCGGCAAAATTTCGTTCATGAAAACCGTAATCGGTAAGGCTGCTTACAAACACCGGATCGTAACGCCAGATTACCCGCCGCTCCCCAATCCGGAAAGCCAGTTCCGTCATGGCCGCGGCAATCTCCCTTGCGGGAGCCGCATTGAGTTCAATACATTCAGGATACCCGTTCAGGGTGACCATCACATACCAAAAAAACCCTGCGTCCTCAAGTTCCTGCGCATGACTGAGCAGCTGCCTGGGATCCCGTGTCCAGAAGACCAGCGCCTCCGTATCCTCAGGCAGCAGGGACACCCGTCTAATCTGTTTTACATTGAAAGGGTTGGGCACATCCGCAAAACCCGCCTCCAGCCGCTCCAGGAACCAGTCAAAACGGAAACGGGGTATATCGCAACGCCGGGATATGCTGATGATCACAGGGGAAGTATAACATTCGTGAAGATGCACGGCTATCCAGCATCTGTAATGTGTCTACATTGTTTGACTCCGGTTCCATGTCGGGGTAAAATGAATCATCCTATCTCTCATAAACGGAGGCGTACTATGAAAATCGGTCTGTCCCTTTCGGGTGGCGGAATTCGCGCTACCATCTTTCATTTGGGAATCTGCAAGTACCTCGCGGAAAAAGGTTTGCTGGGCAGCGTTACCCACATATCCTCGGTTTCGGGGGCAAGCCTGTGCGGCGCCCTGATTTTTGCGAAAAGCGGGAACAAATGGCCCTCGGACGCCGGTTTTTTGAAGGATGTCCTGCCGGCGATTAGGCAGACCATACTCAAAAACAACATTCAAACCGCCGCGCTGCTCCGGCTCCCCTTCTCCCCCGCGTATTGGGGGAACAGGGCCGCCCTTATCGCCAAGGTAATGCGGGAAAAGTGGGGGGTCGCCGGGACCATGCGGGATTTGCCCGAAGAGCCGCTGTGGGACATAAACTGCACCACCTTTGAAACCGGAAAGGACTTCAGGATAAACAGGCAAAAGATGGGGGACTATATCCTGGGATATGTAAAAAACCCGGACCTGCCTATCGCAAGTGCGGCCGCGGCCTCCGCCGGATTTCCCATACTGATAGGGCCGTTGAAGCTCGACGCCAAAAAATACACCTGGACGGAGACCCAGCCCGGTATCCCAAAGGAAGACACCTATTACCTTTGGGACGGGGGCGTCTACGACAACCTGGGATTGGAGGCCCTTTACAAACCCGATACCGGCCTGAGCCGGGACATTGACTTCCTGGTTCTGGGCAACGCCTCATCTCCAGGCGGGTATCTGCATCGGAACGGATTCTCCTCCGCGAAAAACCTGAAACGCCTGCTTGATATATCGATGGACCAGGTATTCGCCCTCCGAAGCCGGGACATCGGCGCCAACGTGCTGAAACAAAACAAAGGCTTATACATGAACATAGGCAATTCGGCGGAAAAGATAGCCGGTGACGCCAAGGTTGACGCGGAAACAAAGCGGCGTCTGATAAACGCCTGTATGCCGCCAAAAGACGCCGAATTTGTCAAAAACTACAAAACCACCCTGGAAAGCCCGACACCTGAAAACTTTGACCTTATACTGCGCCACGGGTATGAAAACGCCCTGTGCTGTTACACCTGTTATATGCCCTGAAGAACCGGCCGGGTCTGTAATATTTTTTTACTGAACGGGACGTTTTGTTTTTTCACGGATTTTTTTAACCGCAAGGTCGAAAAAGTCAAAGAAGTTTTTTAAGAGAACCCTCTTTCTTTTCCTTCGCGGCCTTTTTCTCTCTGATTGACCACGTTAGCGGTCTACTCTATGGAGTCGCCTTTTTGAGGCGCCAAGGATCGGTGACCGGCGTATCTGCGTTTCTTAGAGCCGGGTTATTTCTTCGACCGTAAGCCCGGTAACTTCCGCAATCTGGTCAATGGGTAATCCGAGTTTTTTCATTTTAGAGGCGATTTCCCGCTTAGTCCCATTTATCCGGGTTATCTCATCGGAGACCGCTTTCTCATACTTCAAATACGACCGTAAAAGCGTTGGGTCTCCGTTTATCCAGTCTATCTTCTTCTGCATCTCCTGTATCGCAGGATCCATACTCAGTACCTCCTCTATCAGGTTTGTCGGACTATGCTTGTCAAAATATACCAGCCACCGGTGCAGTGCGTTCCCCAGCGCCCCTTATATGGTAGCGGCAATCCGTTCCCGTACCAGTTCGCTGACAATCTCTTCCGGTGTTTTGTGGGTTGTTTGGGAAAGGGATAACAGGTATTCGGCAGTACGGCTGTCAATGCGCACCATCGGAATCCGTATGCGGGCTTTTGACGGATCTACCTTGGGTGGATTATTGGTATAATATTCGTCAAGGGCAAACGCTTCTTCTTCAGTCATAGTTTCCATCATTTTCTCCTTAAGGAAGCACTGATTAGCGTCAAGTTAATCAGTGCTTCCCTCATCCTCCAGCAAACTAAAAAATATATTCCGGCATCGCATGGCGTGGAATATACAAACATGGGTATCATATTCATTGTAAAGCATTTCAAGCAAATTGCTATGCGTGTCAAACCCCAGGCGGATATAACGATTACCGGTGTCCGTGCCCTCAATCGGGCCATCATAGCGGGGATTTGTGAACGCATGGCGAATATCGGCTTCGCTCACACCGTGCCTGAAAGCCGATTGTTTGAACTTAATTTCAATGTCCACCTGCTTAATATAGCGGGTATAAAAAGAGAATGTAAGGGCCCTACTGCCCCTAAGAATATTTAACCGTCAAGACGTATTGAATCGAAGTTTCAAATCCGCAGCCTGCCAAGCGCCACCCTTGACTGACCGGGAAAAAAGGTGAAGGAATTTCCCTCCGCCCCTCATCCCTGTCACTGAACAGCCTGGCTCCTATCTACCATTTTTTTGGTTCAAACCCTTCGGGCGGCGGGATAAGATGAACCGATTCCCCGGTCAATTCAAGCACAAAAAAACCGGATTCGTAGGCGTATTTTTTTACATCAGCGTCAACAACCCCGCCGGCCATGGCCCCTACAAGTTGCTTGTTACCAACCTGTTCCGGCGGATACTGCCGGATAAGCTGCATGCGTTTTAAATGTTCATCCACATCTCTTCTGTGGTCAAGTTCGCGTTTTACCTCAACCGCCATACACATATCCGTATTGACCAGCAGAATGTCAATGTCCGTCCTTATGACATTTTTTTCATCGTAAAGGGGGAGCCTCTGATAGGCCCGCGCAAGGCCATACTGGGGGAATTTTTCCCACAGCCGGGCGGCAATAAGGGTTTCGATCAGTTCACCCAGAGAACGGTTCAGGCCGCCAACATTACCGGTCACCCGGTCAACGTTTTTTTCCAGTTGAGCCAGTAGTTTCTCGTTTTCAGCCTGTCTTCTACCGACTTCCCTGACTATTTCCACAGTTTCGGCATGCCTTTGATCACTTTCCGCAAACATTGCCCAAACTTTCTCAAAACTCAGGGTTTTCCCCCATTCAGCCGCTTCCTGAGCCGTCATTCTCGCCATATAGTATCTCCTGTTACGCTCTATGTTTACTATACAACAAGGGTGGAAAGGGTACAAGAATATCTGACGGTCGCATGAAACGCCTCCGTCAGTGTTTCGGGGCCTGGAACGGCGGGTTTCCCATTGGTTTTTATCACCCCTGAAAATTTTGTTGATTACTTTATCATTGAGAAATCCAGGTTGTGGGGACTATAATTATGCCCTAAAGCACGTTACTATGAGGCCGGTAGGAGGAACATAAGCAAGGAAGATTTACCACGAGGTCGAAAAAGTCGAAAAAGTAAAAGAAGGCAGGCATAAAATCCATACCTTTGCCCCTTTATATCATTTCCTTTAGAATCTTTCTTACAAGCCACGAACGCTCTTTTATGTTTTTTATACGAACCTGAAGCCGCAGGTTACGGATCATGTCTTTTGTTTCGGGCGGGGCCGCGCACAATTTTTGCAATACGGCTATACCGGTAACGATAAAAAACAGCGCGTCCGTGATGTTTTCATATTTTAAATTTTTTATATCCTTTTGGGTTTTTTCGTTAAATTCCTCCAGTGGTATTTTGCCTTTCTTATCAAGAAAGCCGTATACGTCCGTGTTTTTGCCCTCCTCGGAGCTAAACAGCACCAGGACGGTGCTTTGGATTTCAAGGGCGTTTACGACGGCGATGAAAGCGGGTGTAAAGACATCGGCTTTTTTAAGGGCGGCTTCATCTATGGTTTCGATGAGGGCGAGATTGTTCAGGGTTTCGAGGTAACAGGCCCGCAGCCTGTTTTGGCGGGTCAATTTTGTGGTTTGAAAGCGGTCAACGATGCCGATGACGAAGTTTGCAAATTGTATGCCGTTGTTGATATCCATTCTGTATCTCCTAAAAAACCCTATTCCCGGCGGCAAACTGCCACCGGCCAAAACCGGCCCCCATACGGGGGCGCAATTTTACCTTTTTCCAGCCGGTTTATACCGGCTCCTCCGGCCTCAGGAACTCCTGCCCCCCCGGCTTGAGCCTTTAAAACTGGGGGCGGGCAAGCCGAAAGCCAAGAGCGTTGTCCCGGTACGACGGAGTAGAGTTGTTCCGATCG
>JAISCR010000048.1 GCA_031265435.1 Treponema sp. | reverse complement strand
AAACCCGCCCGTATCTTCCTTCGGCGAAGTATGGGCTTACCTGGTCAAAGGCCGGGAGGCGGCTCTTGGCCCGGGGCTCCCCCTTTCGGATATCGGGTATTTTGACACGGATGTGGATTCCTACGGGAAGCTGGGCCGTATCCCCAACCCGAAGGACGCGCCTTCTTTCCCCGCCCGGTTTCACCTGGTGGCAACCTGCGGAAGCACTGCCCTTACCCATTTTGTCCTGATGGAAGGCTCAAGGGAACGGCGGGAACTTATTGCCGATCTTATCGCCGGCGCGAAGAACTTTGACGGTCTCCAGATCGACTTTGAACTGGTACCCTCCCGGGACGGGGACGCCTTCCGCTCCTTCCTGGCCGAGCTGCGGGCCGGGCTGAAGGGGAAAATGCTCAGCGTGGCTTTTAAGGCCCGGGTAAGAACCCTGGAGAACGATCCTTACGATTATGAAAAGGTAAAGCCTCTGGTAGACCGTATCCTGATCATGGCCTACGACGAACACTGGGGCGGCAGCTCTCCCGGCCCGGTGGCCTCCATGGAATGGTGCCGAAGGGTGGCGGAATACGCCCTTTCCGTTATCGGCCCCGAGAAGCTTGTCATGGGACTCCCCTTCTACGGCAGAGCCTGGGGGCATATCAGCCCTTCCCGGGCCCTGGTCTATTCGGGGGTGGAAGATCTGATCAACGAACACGGGGCGGAAGGAATCGGCCGGGAAAACGGAATTCCCACCTTCGAGTACGAGGTTCCCGTAAAGGTAAGGGTTTACTACGATGACGAGGATTCCCTTTCGGAACGGATGGAGATGTACCGATCCCTGGGGGTCCGCTCGGTCGGCTTCTGGCGGCTCGGCCAGGAAACCCCGGCGGTTTGGGAACGGCTTGGGCTGGAACCCGCGGAAAATCCCAGCCGGGGTTTTTAGGTGTCCGCCCTACAGCGTCCCTGGACAACAGGACAACAAAAAAGGCCGGAATCGTTCCGGCCTCCTATAACCCCTTTACCCTTCTTCAAATTTCAGGGTATATAACAGGGCGTGCTGCTCTTCAGCATCAAAAAAAAATCACAATACTATTAAGATGTCTCTGTATGACCGGCAAATCACAGCGCCGGCCTTATAACATCGGGCGGATTTTCCATAACAGCCTCCCTATAAAGCATGGTCTATCAGAAACCAAAGAAAGTATCCGTGAACCGGGTTTGGTCTAAAACCCGCCCGGTTTTGCACCGGATCTTCCGGTTTCCCGCCAGCAAACCTCCACTTTAACGAACTTTCGGTTGATGAACTTCCGCTTTAAAAACCGCGAAACACGCATTTTTCAAGCGGATGCTCCCGGAAAACTGAAGTTTTACAAGAACCCTTTATTTAAATATATACCACTTTAAAAAAAGATCAAGAAAAAATTTAAAAAAAGATGCTTTCTCAAAACCGGGTTTTACTTTTCCGTCAGTTCGATTTCCACCGGGCAATGGTCGGAGCCTTCCACATCGGGACGGATCAGGGCGGCTTTTACACGGGGCACAAAATCCCTGTCAACACAGTGGTAGTCGATACGCCAGCCCACATTCCGCGCCCGGGAGGCGGCCCGGTAGGACCACCAACTGTAGTGCCCGGTCTCGCCGGGATGGAAGTGACGGAAAATGTCTATATGCCCGGCCTGGATAAAAGAATCCATCCAGGCCCGCTCCTCCGGCAGATAGCCGGCGTTTCCTTCGTTCTCCCTGGGCCGGGCCAGGTCTATAGGGGTATGGGCGATGTTGTAGTCTCCGCAGAGGACAAAATGCCGCTTTCCCCTTACCAGGCTGTTGCAGAGTTCCATCATGGCGGCGCAAAAATCAAGCTTGTAGGGAAGCCGTGCGCCCCCCTCCTGGGAATTGGGAAAATAGGCGGAAATCAGGGTAAAGTCCGGAAATTCCGCCAGCAAAACCCTGCCCTCGTCGTCAAATTCCTTCAAACCCAAGGGTTTTACCTCGGCAGGTTTTACCCTGCTGTAGATCGCCACCCCCGAATACCCCGCTTTTTTGGCGCTGGCCCAGTAGGCGTAATAGGGTTCCCCCGCATTGTTTCGGGGAACCGTAAGATCCCCGGAAAGCTGTTCCGGCCGGGCCTTGGTCTCCTGCAGGCACAGAATATCCGGCGATTCCTGAGCCAGCCAGGCCGCAAAACCCCGCTTCTCCACAGCCCGGATTCCGTTAACATTCCACGATAAAATACGCACCCCGCTAGTATAGAGGGAGAAAAATCCTATGGCAAGGGGCGGGACAGAGCCATACCGGATCACCCGCTAATGATACCTTTTCGCATTGATTAGTCGTTGCGCCTGCAAAAAAAGCACCGGTATAATTCTATCCCATAGGGTTCTTGCGAAACCTCGGTTTGGAAAGAGCTTGCGCAAAAAAAACAATGGACAGCCTATTAGCTTAATGTTTCAGGAGGATGAAGAATGAAAAGAAGGATGAGTAGTTTTATTCTTATGGGAATAATGGCGTTGACGGCATTGCCCCTGTTCGGAGGGGGCAGCAAGGCATCGGAAAATGCGAATCTCCGAGTATCATGGTGGGGCGGCGATGCCCGGCACGAGGCGATGCTGAAAATGATTGCCGCCTTTGAGACGAAGAATCCCGGTATCCACATTGAACCGGAATATTCGGCCTTTGCTCAATATCGGGATAAGTTTACTATTCAGCTAACTTCCGGTTCCGCCCCGGATGTAATGGCTGTGGATCAGCCGTGGGTTTCCAGCATTGTCAAGCAGGGGGATTTTTTTCTTACTCTGAGCGATTACGGGGATATCATCGATCTGAAAGGTTTTGACAGTTTTCTTATGGATACTTACTGTGTCTTTGACGGTAAAACCAAGTTCATACCCGGCGGGGTAAATGGCATGGGGTCGTTGGTAGACACCAAGGCTCTTGCGGCCTTTGGTTTTGATGTAAACGCAAAAACGTTTTCATGGAGCGACATGATAGCTCTGGGAGAAAAAGTTCATAACGCTAGCTCTAAACATTACCTTGCCGTGGTAGATACCAAGCAGGCGTTTCTCTATTATACCCATGTATATCTGCGGCAACTTACAGGCCGCCCTCTAATCAATGATGATGGAACCGTTGGCGTTAGCCGGGAAGAACTGGCTCAAGCCTTGGAACTGACCAGAAGCATGTATGAAAAGCAGGTATTCCAGCCTATCGAACAAAGCGGCGCCTACAATAACACTATGACTCAGAACCCTCTCTGGCTGGAACGGGGTATGTTTATGCTGCTGGGCCGCACCTCGTCTATGACTGATGCTTCCGCCCGGCTCTGGAAAGACGGCATCGCCGCTACCACCAATTTTCTTCTGCCCCGTCTTGAAAACAGCAAAGACAGCGGCATAGAGGTGCGTCCCACCGTCTTATTTGCGGCAAACAAGACAGTCAAACCCCCGAATGTGGCGGTACAGTTTCTAAGTTTTATGTTTACTTCGGAAGAAGCCGCCTTGGCGTTGGGTTCAAATTTCTCTATCCCCGCACGGGAGTCGATCCGCAAATTCGCCGCGGGCCGGCAAGGAATACTGGATCCGGCGTCACTGGCAAACGTGGAGTATTCCCTAAGCAATGCCGGCATGACACTGAATGCATGGTCTTCCAACCCGGAAGTGGAGGCATTGTTCGTGGAAATTACCGAAAAGACTGCCTACAAGCAATACAAAAATATGCTTGATGCCGCGGACGAAGCTATTGCGCGGATCAAGACCATAACAGGCGCAAAATAAGTTTACGACGATTTATCGTAAACTCTCCGGAAGCTGTCCCTGAAAAAACTGCAAGAACCTTGGGATAGCTTCTTTTGTTGAGGAGGTATCGTGGAATCTGGTATACCCCGGAGAAGGCTTGGAAAAAATTTCCATGAAAGAGAAAAATGGACAGGGTTTTTTTATATTTTCCCCTGGCTGATGGGTTTTCTGGTATTACAGCTTTACCCTTTTATTATGTCCTTGGCGTATTCTTTTACCGATTACACTCTTTTGAACAAGCCCCGGTTTAAAGCTTTTGAAAATTATGTCAACATGTTTAGTGAAGACGCGCAATTTCTTAAAACCATGGCTGTTACCGGGATATATGCCCTTATATCCGTACCGGGAAAACTGATGTTTTCTCTTATTGTTGCCATTCTCCTTAATAACAAAATCAGGGGAATAGGAATATACCGTACCGTTTACTACCTGCCTTCCATCCTGGGCGGCAGTGTGGCGGTCTCCATTTTATGGCGGGTGCTTTTTATGCATGATGGCATGGTAAACCGTTTTCTGAACCTGGCGCATATCCCGGGTGTAAACTGGCTTACAAGCCCATCCATCGCTATCTTTACTTTAAGCCTGCTTCAGATCTGGCAATTCGGTTCCGCTATGGTTATTTTTCTTGCTGCCCTTAAGCAGATACCTGCGGAAATGTACGAGGCTGCCGCCGTGGACGGCGCGGGCTGGTTTGTCCGGTTTTTCCGTATCACTCTGCCCTATATCAGTTCGGTTATGTTTTTCAACCTGATCATGCAGTCTATTCAAGCGCTACAGAATTTTACTTCCGCCTTTGTCATTACTAACGGCGGCCCTATGAAATCAACCTATATCATCGGTATGAAGCTCTATGATGATGCGTTCCGTTTCTACAAAGTGGGCTATGCCTGCGCGGAATCCTGGGGGCTATTTTTTGTTATCCTTGTTCTTACCCTGCTTGTATTCAAGTCCTCCAATGCCTGGGTGTATTACGCCGACGAGGGAGGGCATAAATGAACCGGTTTGGGCGAAATAGTCTTTTATGTCATTTGACGCTTGTTCTATTGGGGCTCTTTATTCTGTACCCCGTTGTTTTTATGTTTTTTGCGTCTTTTAAAGAGAGTAATGAAATATTTACCTCCGTTAGATTGTTTCCTCGAAAATTCCAGTGGGGAAATTATCCCGGCGGTTGGAAAAGCGGCGCCACCGGCAGAATTACCTATACAAACTTTTATATTAATACTTTTATGCTTGTATTGCCGGTAGTACTGTTTACAGTGGTTTCTTGTTCTCTGGTAGCTTACGGGTTTTCCCGTTTTGTTTTTCCTCTGCGGAAGATTCTTTTCCCCGCCATGATCGCTACCCTGATGCTGCCTAATACGGTAATCGTTATTCCCCGGTTTATGCTCTTTAAAAGCTTCGGGTGGCTGAATAGCTACCTGCCCTTTCTGGTACCCGCCCTTTTTGCCTGTTATCCTTTTTTCACATTTATGATCATCCAGTTCATGCGGGGTATTCCGGCTTCTCTGGATGAATCGGCAAAAATAGACGGTTGTGGCTCATTGTATATTTTTATTCACATCATTGCGCCATTATTGAAACCCGCCCTTTTTTCCGCCGGGCTCTTTCAGTTTTTATGGACCTGGAACGACTTTTATAACCAGCTTATTTTTATTAACTCCCCCAGGCGTTTTACTCTGGCACTAGGTCTGCGGCTTTCTATTGACGCATCCACTGAGGCGGTAAAATGGAACGAGGTGATGGCAATGTCCATCTGTTCCATAGTCCCTCTCTTTCTGCTTTTTTTCCTGGCCCAGCGTTATTTTGTAGAGGGGATTGCCACGTCAGGTATAAAAGGCTAGGAATTTGTCGCGCTTTATGCGTAAAAACCCACAAGCGCGGCAGGCTGCCGGAGGCAATAAGGAGATTGTATGACACACGAAAATTCGGATGGACTTCTCTTCCGTTTATCCGGCGCCCGGCTTTCCGTACCAGAATACGCAAACGGGAACCCAATACCCAATTTTTTCAGGAACGTAGAAACCGTGCCTGATGGCTGCGGCGGAAAAGCCCTGCGCTGCCTGCCAAATCAACTGCTTGCCTACTGGGCGCCAGGCAATATTTATGCCCAGAGGGGAACACTCTCTTTTTTCTGGAGAAGCCGTACGGTTCTGGGAGCAACAGCCTTTCCCTTGTTCCGGGTGTCCTTTGCGGATCACTCCAGTTGGGATGCTCTTTTTCTACGCATTGATTACAATGGCAGCGGGATAGATGCGTTTGTAACGGATATTAATCTAAGCCGTCTCCGGGTATCCCACCGTTTCAGGGAGCTTCCCGGGCCGGAACGCTGGTTTCATGTCCTGTTCGCCTGGGATGAAACTGTCGGAGTACGGTTATATATTGACGGCGAAGAAGCGGGAGCCGCGGACGCCCGGACTTTGCTTTCCGCAGGACTTGATCAATTTGGCACCCATTCCAGAATTATCAGCAATGCCCAGGTGCAGTCATCGTACAACTATATTCGTACCGGAGACTTCAAGGAGATTCGTATCTACGCTTCCATGCTCTCCGGAAGGGATGCCGCAACTCTGGCCAAGGGGAAAGAACCGTCACCGGAAGCCTTGCCTCCCCGGAATCTGGAAGAAACACGCTGGAGGGATGAGTGGATGAGCCGCTGGGGTTTTGATGCCCCCCTGCTTCCTGCCCCTCTGATCCATCGTTATACTACAGTCAGGAAAGTAGAAATTCACAAGGCTTGGGATCACAAACGCTGGTGGTGGAAAGGCTGTGACGGGATAAGGGAAACCACCTGGCCGGGGGTATATAACCGTTCCAGGCTGCCGGGACGTACTGACTATTTTATACTTCCCGACTGGGACTGCTACTCGGTTTCCGGTAAGGAAATAACCTTTGAACCTTTGGAAGACACATACTTTAACCACATCGAAATAAGTGGTTCCGCCTGCGGCATCTTGAGAATCCATGACCGTATGGGAGAACATCTCCGCATATACCGGGAAGCTTCGGAACGCAGCGTTCTCCGCTTGGCAGAACCGGTATTTAACGTGTCTATAAGTTTTACCAATGATCGTATTGAGGAACCCATTGGAGATATAACACTGCTTCAGGTAGAACACGGTGCGCCTCCGACGGGAGCGGAACGGGAAAGCTTTTCCTTTAGCCCTGCCCCGGCGGCGTTATGGGGTAGTGTGGAATTGCTCCCCGCTCCGGCCGGAGGAGGTTTTCCCGAAATATCCCGGTTCATCAGCGGACGCTTTCCCGCCGATGAAGGACGCGTATTCTACGGCTGTGCCATACCAGCGGCAAACACCGGGTTTTGCAAGAGGCTTAATAGTGAAAACTCTGCCTGCCTGCCCCTGGCTCACTATATTCTGCCGTTCCGTAAGACAGAAAAAAGCCGGGGAATGGATGGTCTTATCCTGTATTTGCCGGAACTAAACGCTATCCCCTCTCATGGGGAATATATTTTAGTCAATGTTCAGATCAAGGATCCCCTCTGGCTCTACCGGAACCTAATGAATTTTACCTTTGCCCTAAAGCCCGGTATAGAAAAAACCGTCTGGTTCGACACCAGGGACAGGCTTCTCCCCCCAGATAAGTTTCTTTATGTTTCCCTGGCATTTTCTTCTCCGGTCAGCGATCTCTGGCTGCAAAATATCCGCATGGAACTTGTTTTCAAAGACGAGGCGGAGGCCAAGAAGGAACACATTGCGGATCGATGGATACAAGTAAAGGATAACTATGCTCATCTTGTGGAAGAAAACCCTTCAAATGAACATTTTAACCTTTTTAATCGTTTTAAAGCAGATTTGGAAGATCTGCTCCGGGCTGATCCGGGACACCGGCTGGGTAGACTTTATTGGTATGACAAATTCGGCGGCATCCCGCCGGATTTCGATCTTGCCCCCTGCCCTCAGAACATCCCCCATTGGGCTTTCCGTCAGGCCGAATACATGGGGTATGTTAAACGGTATATTCGCTGGTGGATAGATAAACGGCAGATAGCAAACGGCGAATTCGGCGGAGGTCTTTCCGATGATGGAGATCTTACAGCATGGTGGCCCGGCCCGGCTCTTACAGGTTGTTGTCCGGATAAAATACAGGAATCTCTCCGGCGGGAAATGGAAGCCTTTTACGATCAGGGAATGTTCTCCAACGGTCTATGTGCCATTCAGACCGATCAACTCCATACCCTGGAAGAAGGCATACAAGCCCTGGGGCAATGTCTTACCCTGGTTCCTGCTTCTCCAAAATACCTGGAGCGGGCCATGGAAAATGCCCGGGGTCTCTCGTTCATTACCGGGTACAACGCCAGGGGACACCGGCATATACTTTCCGGTTATTATTCGGGCACCACTATTGCAAAGGAACCGCCATGGAACTATTCCGCATCGGATTCATTTCATGTTCTACATCCTTCTTATATGCTGGTCCGCTACAACGGTTCTCCCAAAATCAAAAAATTGATCATGGAACTGGCAGATTCCATGATGGAACACTATTACGAAGGCCGTCTGCATGTACAGATTGATGTGGATACTGATGAAGATCAGGTACATGAAAGGAACCGTGAATGGCCTCTATTCTATGCGGCATGGCAGTTTACCGGAGATAAAAAATACTTAACGGCCATAGATCCAAAATTTTACGAGTCTCCCCAGGATCGGCTGCCCCCGGAGGAAGAAAAACAGTTTATTCAAACTACGGAACGGTACGAAGAACTTATCCGCAAGGCGGCGCTTCGGGAATATATCAATACTGATGGACAACTCTGGGTTGACAGGGGGGTCATTGATATCGCGGCAATCCAAGAGGATCGTATTGGCGGCATTGGCCATGAACGGTTCTCCCTGTATCCCCGGCACTTTATGCGCTGGCGCTTTGCTCCGAGTCAGGAAACCGATGTGGCTTTGCTGGTTACCCATGCTTCATCCGTCCGGATTTCTCTTGTCGGATACAACATGACCGACTTCCCAATTACGGCCGAATTGATCATGGAAGATATACTGCCCGGTATCTGGAAAGTAACCATGGACGATCAGAGCCTGTATACGAAAGGCGGGGAGTTAGAACGTTTCGCCGGTATCCCGGTAACTTTCAAGCCTCATGGCGCCACTACCCTTGCCATAGAACTTGAATCTCCGGGTAAACCCTATTGGGAAAGGCCGGATCTGGGGATAGATGCTGATGATGTGGTAATTCGGGAAGATTGTATCAGGGTAACAGTACATAGTCTCGGGGCTGTACCTACGGAACCGGTATCTTTGGTATTACGGGATCCTGAAGGTCGTATTCTCCGTTCATCTTTTGTACCGCCTTTACCTGCCCCTTCGGATCTTTACCCTAAGACGGTAGAAATTCCCCTATGGAGACGGGGTATTGACTTAACGGGTTGTAGTATTGAAGTAGATCCGGAATGCCGGATGCAGGAAATAACCAGAATCAACAATACTGTATATCTGGGGGATAAACCATGAACCTGAGCTATACTACCCTTTCGGTACCGGACAAGACATTAAAGGAGGCGGTGGAAATCGCCCGGTACTGGGGGCTGGAAGGTATTGAATTGCGGGGAAAGGAGAATACGCATATTTCACCTCAAAGTCCCTGGGGCTATGTACAGGAAGCAAAAAAATTGCTTCATGCTTCCGGGCTGGTAATTCCCTGCCTGACTGCCTATACCATGTTTTTTCAGCAAACCCGGGAACTGTCTCTTGCCCGGGCGGAAGAACTCCTGCCCATGCTACGCCTTGCCGCGGACTTAGGGGCTTCCATGGTACGCACCTTTATGGGTCCCGTTCCGGCAGGCATGAACCGGGCTACAGCGGAAGATATTGCCACAGAGGGGCTTAACCATGCCGCAGAGTCTGCCCGGGATCTGCCGGTGAAGATAGTTATCGAAACTCACGACAGTGTTAAAAATGGCGCTGCCTTAGTCTCTCTGCTGGCAAGAGTTCCGGAAAAAGTAGGCGTCCTGCTGGATATCATTCACCCTTGGGATACCGGAGAGAGTATCGAAAATACTCTTGAACTGATAGGCAAAAGAATATACCATGTCCATATTAAGGATATTTTTGAAACTTTAAATAATGGCCGCGTATACAGCCCTATCGGCAAGGGTAGGCTTGAAGTACGGCGCCAGGTAGAAACCATGCTCGCGTGGGGGTATAAGGGTTTCTTTTCCCTGGAATGGGAAAAAAGCGTTCCGGGTAGCCGGGGAGCGGGTTTCAAGGAACAGCTTGAAAGTTTTGTACTTTTCATGCGATCTATACAGAAGAAAACAGAGGAGAATTTGAACCATGCGGATTACTTTTGACGAAACAAAAAACCAGCTTGAAAAGGTTCTGCTAAAATACGGCTGCTGTGGAGAGCATGCACAAAAGGCCGCATACGAGATAGCCCGAAATTCTCTGGAGGGAGTCTACACCCACGGCATCAACCGCTTTGCCCGGCTCATCCGAAACATCGGGGAAGGGATAGTGCGCCCCAACGAAAAACCGGAAACGATACATACCTTTGGGGGCATTGAAAATGTAGACGGCAGATTGGGACTGGGAATAATCAATGCATGGCACTGCATGGGCAGGGCAATTGAACTAGCCAAAGAACATGGGATCGGCCTTATAGCCTTGCGGAATACCAACCACTGGTTTCGGGCAGCTACCTATGGCCATCAGGCCTGCGATGCGGGTATGGCAGGGATCTGTTTTACCAATACCATCCCTAATATGCCTACTTGGGGAGCCATGGATTCCCGAATCGGCAACAACCCCCTGGTCTTTGCCTTTCCACACAAAGGAGGGCCCCATATTATCGCCGATATGGCCATGTCCCAGTTTTCCTATGGCGCCCTGGAACTAGCCCGCCTCCAGAACTACCAAATGCCAATGGCGGCAGGGTTTAACAGGAATGGTGAACTTACCACCGATCCGGGAGAAGTCATCGAATCCCGGCGGCTTCTACCCACAGGTTATTGGAAAGGCGCGGCATTGTCCTTTGTTATGGACATCTTTGCCTCCTGTATCGCCTTGGGCAACTCTACCGCCGCCATCGGAAGGCTTGCGGGAGACGAACATGGGGTATCCCAATGCTTTATAGCGATCAACTACAAGGAGATTGCCCCGGGAAATACACCGGACGGGATCCTGGAAGATGCGATACAGAATCTGATTTCTTCGAAAAAGGATAAGAACACCCAGCGTATTGTATACTCCGGTCAAAAAATAACAGAAACCAGAGCCGAAAACCTTCTCAAAGGTATACCGGTAGACGACAAGATCTGGGAAGCCATCCTAAAACTCTGACAGGGGCAGGCGTATATAAACGGAAAAATTCTTCCCTGGCTCACTGTTCAAAATGAGCTTAAAGTCTTTCTCATAGCGAAGATTGAGCCGCCGGAATATGTTCTTTAATCCTATATGCTTTTCATTAAAACCGGAAAAATCCATCAAGGACATCCGCAGGGCTGTCATTTGTTCTGACCCTAACCCCCGCCCATTATCCCGGACAATAATGCCCAGGCCGGAAGCGTCCCGATGTATGATCACTTCAATAAAAAAATCCTCCCGTTCTCCATCCATGCCATGACGTATGGAATTTTCGATTAAAGGCTGAAGCACAAATTTTGGCATCCGGCAGGAAAGGGCCGCCTTCGCTATTTCCCAGTTTACCCGGAACCGGTTTCCATACCTGCTTTCCATAAGGATCGTATAATAACGAGTAGCCTCGGTTTCTTCTTCTACCCTCACGTCATGATCCGGGGCTTTAAGGCTATACTGAAGAAAACGGGAAAGCCCTTCGATCATTTCATTTGCCCGGCAGGGTTTTCCACTTATCCTCAGGACTTCAAAATTAATCATTTGCAGAGTATTAAGCAGAAAATGGGGCTGCATCTGATATTGCAGTGCGGAGAGTTCCAGGGATATTGCCCGGAGCCTGCGCTCGTTCAGGGACAATTTTAAATAATCATTCTGCACAAAGGTCTGCATCATGTTGGTAAGGATGTAATTGTAAACATCGTTTTTTAGTTTCCGCACTTCGGGCAGGGGACGATTCCGGGAAGCCGCTTCCATTAGTTCAACTATGGAGGAAAGCTGTCCCGCCATCCGGGAAGCGTAATGTACCGAATAGACTACCGTTGTCAGAATACAGACCACCGCCGTACATAGAAAGACGGCAAAAAGCTTGTATATGCCCGCATAGGCAACGGATGAAGGCACAAGAGATATAAACTCCAATCCCATATTATGGGAAAAAGAGCGGAGTACCAGATGATGCCTGCCCTCCATCACGGCGTTTCCCCAAGAGTACGGCCCATCAAGCAATCCGGTATTGTCATAGTTCCCATCACTTGAAAAAAGAACAGCGCCCCGGTTTAGGATCATGATTTTCTGTCCCTGCTTGAGGTTAAGGTTTTCAAAAATACGCTTAAAGTAAGAGGCCATCACATTTACCGCCACCACAAGCCCCTTGCCGTTTTCTTCAATAATAGTCAGATAATCCCGGGAAGCAGTGATAAAAGCAAAAAGATTTGCCTGCCGTTTGATAAGCCGATAATTATCCCCGCCAGCACAAGCGCTAAGCCAGTTCCGGTCCATGGCCCCATAAAGGGTAAAAATATTCGCCTGACTGGTTAAAAAGGCCTCCCGGTTATTCGGGATATATACATAAATACTGTCGATATAATCCCGTAAATTTACAATAGAATTCATTTGAGAGGCAAGCTGCTTATAAAAAATATACTCCATGTAGTTATGCTCTGACTTATCTAAAACCTGGCTGAGCATATACATATTAGGAGCGGTGTATACCAGACTCATTATTTTAGTAGAATCATTCAATAGAAGAGAGATGTTTTCCTGTATCAAGGCCAGGTTATTACGACCTTCTTCCAGCAGCGCCTCTTTCTGCTCCGGAATAGAAACCGAAAGATACACCAAAGTTAGCAATATAATCGGCAACAAGGAAAGAACAAGCAGTCTGAAAAAATAAGTGTAAAATATTTTCCGCTGCATCATCCTTCCCTGGAATTTCTTACAGAAATCTTGCACGTTATGCCCGGCGTGGCGTTCAAACGGTATACTACAGGGGTAACCCCGTAATATTTTCTAAAGGCACGGGAAAAATTCTGTAAGTTTCCGTACCCTACCCGGGAAGCAGCGTTATCTATAGACAGACCGGACTGTATAAGCTCCCCGGCTTTCCTCATCCGGCATGCATTGAGATATTCGGAAAAGGTAACGTGGGCATACTCATGAAAAATACGAGAAAGATACCCCGGAGAAAACCCTGTTTCCCAAGCAGCGCTTTCCAATGAAACCGTATCGGGATTAGCTTCAATAAATTGTTGTACGCTTTTGATAATCTCGGGGTAATAACCCTGGTAGGGGGAACATGCCGTCCGTGAAGGAGGCGCGGGGGCCACCGGAACAAAGAGATCTGCCAAAGACTGGTACTGCACGGGCTTTACAAGGTATTCTTTCACCCCATAGCGCAGGGCTTCCCTGGCATATTCAAAGTCCGCAAAGGCGCTAAGCAAGATGACCCGTATCCGGGGAAATTCGCCGCGCACAATCCGGGCCAGGCTGAGGCCATCCATTCCGGGCATCCGTATATCTGAAAGAACTACGTCAACCGGATTGATTCGTATATACTCAAGAGCTTCGGAACCATCCCTGGCCAGCGCCACAATCCGTACCCCCCAGTCGATCCAGGGGAAAAGGTCATGCAAACCTTCCAGACTGTAAGGTTCATCGTCAACAATAATTAGATTCAGGGAGGCACTTTTATTTTCCATAAAAACCACTCTTCCTGTAATCGCTTGGTTTAACGCCGTAATAGCGGTGGAAAGCCCGGGAAAAATTCTTTGCGTTGTCATAGCCAAGAATATCCGCCACATCGTTTATCCGCATACCGATACGGCAAAGCAACGCCCCCGCGTGGCGCATCCTTTGACGGTACAGATAATCGGCAAATGAGACGCCCGAATATTTATGAAAAATTCGGGAAGCATAGTCAGGGCTTAAACCGGCGGCCTCCGCAGCGGCTTCCAGGGAAGCGTTTTTTAAATGGGCCTCCACGTACTGCCGCATCTTTTCCATCCCCCCTTCGGGCCTGATTTCCCTCGAATTCTCATGTTCCTCCAGAGTTTCACGCAGATTTTTGAAGATGTTAACCAACTCGTCAAATTTCACGGGTTTTACGAGATAGTCCCGAATGCCCAAGAACACACCCTGCCGGGCATATTCAAACTCTGTATATCCGGAAAGAAAAACCACCGCTGTGGGAATACCTTTTTCACGCAAAGACCTGAGCAAACTAAGCCCATCCATCACGGGCATCCGTATATCTGTAAGCAGTACATCGGCGCCAAACTGTTCAATATGCCGTAAGGTTTCCCAGCCGTTCCTGAAAACACCGGTAATTTTATAACCCAGATCGTCCCAGGGGAAGAGCTCCTCAAGACCGGATCGTGAGACCTGCTCATCATCGGCTATAACAAGCCGTAATTTTCCCGATTCTGTCATATTAATTGAGGCCGTTCCAAAACTTCAGTCTTTGGAATAGCTTCCTTGATTTAATGGGAAAGACCGGACTTTTGACCGGTTTTTCCAAGAGCCTGTCCAAAACCAACCGGGTTTTGCAATAAGTTGACATCTTTGGAACCTTTCCAATTTACTGCCTTACCGGACTTCCCCCAACGGCAAGGACAGCCCGCTAAGCCATTTTACCTGTTGTTAACGTTATTGGAATAGCATATCCAAAGGCCGAATGTCTACGGCGCTGGTTGTAACCATTCGCACAACACGAGCGGCTTGGGCATACCGGATAATAGGGATTTTTGCATCGCCGGTAATGCAAAAATCCCGCAATGTGGCACAAAGGCGCCAGAACCGGAAAGCCTGGACCCTGATAGATTTCCACTTTCCCGAATAGTAGCGCAGCAAAACAAAAAGCGAGCGTATCGCCTGATCGACTACGAAACCTATCCAGGCGCCGAGGACGCCGGTTTCGAAAACGTATATAAACAGGTAGGCTACAAGGGGCCTGACCATAAGGACGGTAACAAAGATGATTGCCGCGCGGCTTGTGGCGGCGGGCGGGGAAACAGCTAAATCCAGTCCGTCCGGAGGGTTTAGGGGGTCTTTTCCTTGTATTATTTTACAATTGAAAACCACAAAACACGGAGTATTTTGCGAGACTTGCAAGCTAATCTTTGGTTAGCCGATAACCAGCCGGGTTGTCAAACAAGTCTATTATACAGTACAAAATATTCATAAAATAAGATATTTGTACCTTGCAAACTGCAAGCGGCGCTTTAGCCGCAAGGGGGCCCGATAACCGGAGCTCCTGAGGTTCCCACAGCGGGGCCCGTCAATCCGGGGAGGCTACAATGAGAATCGTGGTACCCATTAAGCAGGTGCCGGAAAGCAGCAATGTAAAAATGGACCGCGAAACGGGAACCGTTATCCGCGCCGGGGTGGAAACCGTGGTAAACCCGCTGGATCTCTACGCCCTGGAAGCGGCGCTGCGCCTAAAGGAACAGTACGGCGGAACCGTAAG
>JAISCR010000149.1 GCA_031265435.1 Treponema sp. | reverse complement strand
TTCTTCGCCAGCGTCAAAGCCACGGAGGTTGCCGCCGGAGGCAGGGGAGGAGGGGGGTGATCTTTTCCCGCGTCAATTAGCTGTCTTAGGGGGTGAACGAATCGCTAGTTATTGACAGGGGAGTATGCGGCTAACCAGGAATTTTACTTTTACCACGAACCATATCCTAGTAATGCCATCGTTAAAATAGGCTGACAGACCCCGCGCCTTTTTACGTGTGCCTTAACGGACGGCCCGTGTTGAAATGGGAATTGCTGTTGGCCCCCCTTGACGCAACATCATTTCCATGCGATACTGTAAAAACACTGAACGTTAGACGCGGCGCTTGATTGCGGGCATGAAGCCCGAAGACGGGCGCGGCGGGGTTTGGTGGCAGTATAGATTATATTCGGGGGCGGCCATGAAAACCGCCCTACAGGGTTGAAGCCCGATTACTCGCGCTGTGGGGCGGCAAGGTGCCGCCATGCAGGGCCGGTGGTCGGGCTTTTTTTGTCCGCGTGTTTGCGGGGACATTTTTTAAGGAGCCGGTTATGCGTGTAAAACGCGGAATTTTCATATTACCCCCCCCCCCCCCGCATATTTGTGCGGTTCCGGTAAAACGCTCCGGGCAAAAACCAAAAGACAGGCGCGGCCACGCTGCGTACATTCACAATACACACATCCACACGACACAAGCCCGCAATACGTACGGCTTGATAAGCCAGCGGAGCCGCGCTCCGCCATGACAGATTCTCCTTGATGGAGGAGCGCCGCTATCGCGCCCTGACCTGGCAGTCTCCCGGAAGTTTTCCGGCAACGGCGCGAAGCGGCGCTCCTCCATTTTATCCTTATCGGAAGGAAATATACAATGAAAAAATTTTTTCCCCTAAATTGGCTGGCCGCGGCGGCGCTTTTAGCAGCGTTTGCGGCGTTTGTGCCGACGGCCTGCGATAACGATATAGTAAAAAATGTGTTGGATTCGTTGCCGTCAGTACTTCCTGAAGACAGCACGGATTTCTTTGTGCAGGCACCCGCGCTTGCGACAGGGACGGACGGGACCGCGCCTGGCGCGGTGATAGGCAGCTTTGCGGCAGGCTTCGACTACAGCCTTGCCTCGGCGGGGTCGGAGGCGGCAATACCGATAGACCGTGACAACGACAAGTTTGTAATCGAAGGCGCGGAACTGAAAGTAGGCGAGGAGCCGCTTGGAAGCGGCGCGTACTACATCCTGATACAGGCGCGTAAAGACGGCAGTGCCATTTTGATAACGGTAAATTTTTACGTGGCCGAGGCGGGCGGGCCGACGGACTTTGAGTTTATGCCTGAGGAAGGCATGATGGCCCGTACGATTAAGGCGAAAAAGGGTGGTACGGCGGGGAGATTTACTCCGCCCGATGGCGGTAACGCGCCCTACTCCTGGGTGCTGGCGGCGGGCAACGGCGTAAACGACGCGGATAACGGCAGCTTCGAGATACGGGACGACAAACTTGCGATAAAAAAGACGCTTGCCGAGGGGCGGGACTACCGCGTCTATGTGCGAATCGTGGATAGCGCGCAAAAAATCTACCAAAAAGAGATAGATGTGAGCGTGGCGGAATACAGCATACCGGACGCAAAGCACATAGACGATGAAATGGTAACGGTTATCGACAAGGAAACCACGGTAACCGGAAGCGCTGACTATGCCATACAGTTAGCCGGAGATAACGCAAGAACCTGCAACCTGTTTGTGGCTGGCCGCAGCCTGACCTTTGCGCCGTACAAAATGTCAAAGTACGAGATAACCTACGGCCAGTGGTACGAGGTGGCACAGTGGGCCACGGCCGATGCGCGGGGCGAAAAAAAATATACGTTTGCCAACAAGGGAACGGCGTTTGCCATTGGCGGGAAGGCGGGCGAAGCGCCTGCTACGGACGACCAAAGATACGCGCCGGCGGGGGGCGTCAACTGGCGGGATATAGTCGTGTGGTGCAACGCGCTGAGCGAGTACAACGGCAAAGAGCCGGTGTATTACTATATACCCGAAAGCGATATATCTGTCGTGGCGCGGAATTCCACCGGTTCAAACCCCACGACTAGTCCTTACAAACTCTGCCCCATAGACGCGGTAACGATGGACAAGACCAAGACAGGCTACCGGCTGCCAGTCGAGGCGGAGTGGGAATTTGCGGCGCGGGGCGGCGATACAAGTAAGCCCGACTGGATGTACCGCTGGGCGGGAACCAACGATATGTACGAAGTGTTTAATTACGCGGTAACAACTGACGAAGCGATTGTGGAAAACGCTACTACCAAACATCCGCTGACGGTGGGGTCGAGGAAGCCAAACCGGCTGGGGCTGTACGACATGACGGGCAATGTAGGCGAGTACTGCTGGGATTGGGCGCCCTCTACATCAGTATCAACTCTTTATAACGCGGTAGCGTCAAATCTGTCTATTGACGGACTTGACGCTCCTACCAGCAGCACCCCCGGTATCGTCAAAATGGTGCGCGGTCTTACCTACGGGACGGTTTTTCAGGGCGGTTCGTCTACTACCATGACTGTCGTCAAGAGGGAAGCGTTATCAATGGCGACTTCAGGAGCCGCCAAAAAGTACGGTTTTCGCATTGTAAGCAAGGGGTAAGGAGGATACATGAAACACACGGCGTTTATATCGTTTACATCAATAATCATTATCGCGGCCTGCGTGATGTTCTGGGCCTGCGACGACAGCATATTCGGAGGCAAAGACACGGATTATTCCGCCTTTACCTTTACATTTACCCCCGTGTCCCTGACGGAGGGGGAAGCGTCGGCGGGCATGAAGGCCGGCGGCTTTGAGACGGGCAGCGCCGTTACGCTGGCAGAGGACGAATATGGGGAGCCTGTCCTGGACAACGGCAAATTCGAGATAAGCGGCAAAGAATTGCTCGTTACAGCGGAACTTTCCGGCGGGCCGCACTACGTTACTTTCAGCGTTGCCGGGACCAACGGCGCGGGCTTTACCCGTGCCGCCATCATCTTTGTCGCGTTTGCCGGCGGGCCCTCGGAGCTAAACTTTACGCAGGACTACCGGCTTATGACCGGTACGGCGGCAGCGCGCGGGCTTGCCCCCGTCGGAACCTTCGAGCCTAAAGGCGGCATAGGCCCGTTCAGTTACAGCCTGATACAGGGACCCGGCGAAACCGGCAAGAATAACGGCGATTTCCGGGGCGGGGACGGCATATACGCCGTGTCCGCGCTTGAGACCGGCGAATACAGTATCTATGTCCGCTGTACGGGGACTAACGGGATGTTCATTGACAAGGCTGTAACCGTAACTGTAACGGACTACGCCTCGCCAGCGTTCACGGACGACAAGGACTATGTAACCTTTCCGGAGACAATCGTAAACGGCGATCTAGAGTACGAATCGGCGATATTCCTTGACGGGCGCGACCTGACCATCCCGGCCTTTATGCTGGCAAAGTACGAGGTTACGAAGAAAATCTGGTGGGATGTACACCAGTGGGCGGTAAGCGAAGAAAGAAACGGCAACAAATATACTTTCGTAACCCAGAGTCCCGTTCTGCCGTCCAGTGCGCCCGCCAGCGGGGACGAGGGTAAGCCGCAGACAGATGTCAGTTGGCTCAACGCCGCCCTCTGGCTCAACGCCTTTAGCGAAAAACAGGGGCTTGCGCCTGTGTATTACACGGACGCGGACTTTACCCAGTTGATGCGTTCTTTTGATATTGCAACAGAAAAAAAGAACAACGATTTTACCGTTTATAAAAATAACGCCGTCTATGCCAAATGGCAGAACAACGGCTTCCGGCTGCCCTGCGAGGCGGAATGGGAGTTGGCGGCGCGGGGCGGCGTTCCTTCGTCCGACCCGGACAGCCCGTGGATGTACCGTTTCGCGGGTACGAACGATTATGTTGAACTTTCTACCAGGTACGCCCGGACAACGCTCATGGCTACAGGGGCGGGCAACCAGGCGCCAGATTACCAGAAGCCGCAGGCGGCGGGGCTAATGCTGCCCAACACGGCGGGACTGTACGACATGACGGGAAACGCGAATGAGTGGGCGGATGATATATTTGTTTTTACATACCCACAGATGAACGGATCCGTGCCATTAAGAGGCCCGGAACCCAAATTCACAGGCAATGACGCAGCATACAACTACAAAGGTACATTCCGCGGAGCCCGCGGCGGCAGCGTCAAAAACGCTATTGGTTATCTAGGTATGCAACCTAACGGTCAAGGAATACTTAACAGGTCAGGGGGGATGGGCATAAGCGCTAACCTTACGTCCGGTAACAGCTTCGAAATTATCGGTTTCCGCATAGCCCGCACGGTAGCGGGGAATTGATTTTGATACGCTCGGCCCAGGCAGTCTGGGCCGTTTGTATAAACCCGGGCCTTATGGCAAGGGAATTTTTCTTTTAAGGAGTGTGTATGAAAAAACACATTTTTGGTTTTGCGCGGGTAGCGATACCCGCATTGGCGCTTGCGTTCGTAATGGGATGCTCGCAGGGATTCGAAAGCGATACGCTTTCGGGCGGCGGTTTGGCAGGCGGTTTTTCGGCCTCGGTTCAAAAGGGCGTGGAGCAGCCGGCGGATCTTGCCGGCACGGACTGGCTCATTACAACCGGTATTGGCATGGAACCGTACTTCATCGTGGTAAACTTTAGCGACGATGAAAACGGCAACCTGCTCGGCAGCGACATTTCCCGGACAACGTTTAGCTATACTTACGAGCCGAACGATGGCACGGGGGAAATCACAACCTTAGTCGGAACCGGGGATTTTGAAATTGACACCAGTGATGTCATGACTATTACCATACCGGGGTATGCCAATCAGTTTACAGCAAGCCTTATCGTTCCCACGCTGGACACCATGACTGGCTCCGTATGGAACGGGCCGACCCCGCGCTATTCCTACAATTCGCTTGACTTCGAGGATAGTGCCGTCCAGACAACCTTTGGGGACGGCACCTACCCGCTTTACAACCTTATCTACTACGACGGAGTCAGCGCCGGCCTAATCGAGGACATGGGGCTTTTCTATCTTAAGTTTGATAGCGCCGGCGTTCTTACGGTCGTGTTCCCCGACTTCTACCGCTACCACATGAGCACCCCTGTAGTTTACACCCCGTCCGCCCCGCTGCTCAAAAGCCTGAACGGGACGGTATGGTCGGCGACAGGCAGCATCAAGGAAACGGTAACGTTTACGGCGGACGGCGCGGATTTTTCCGGCGATGACCCGTTTAACGCAAAGTATGTGTACAACGAGCGCCAGGCGGGCGGCGTGTCTAACGGCGCGGGTTCGTTTAGAATACTCGCCGGCAGTACGCTCTCCATTGAGTTCTACAACTTCCGCGGCCAGGGCGATGTGATATTCACCCAGCAGTAACGATCGCTCCGTAAGCGCGGAATTTACCCGCGCCCCTCGCTCCCGCCGTTAGGCGGGAGCGCTTTTTTATCGGGGATGACGGAGTGATGACTATGTTACACGAATTTTTTGCAGAAACTATGGAGAAACTATTATGAAGAAAAACAATTTATTTACGGTTATAGCGGTGTTGGCTGCGCTGACATCTTATGTTATTACCTTTGCAGGTTGTGAGCATGGGGGGGGGGGGGGGTAATGACTGGAATTCGGAAACTTTGGCCAATACGGTCTATGGCGGCACAAACCCCGGCGGAGCGTGGGTTACCGTAACGTTCAGGAGCGATGGCAAGATGATAGGGGCGTTTTCGGGGGACAACACGAGCAACGCATGGGACTATGTTTGCATCGAGGGAGCCGGCAGCATCACTTCAAGCGGCTGGACACCGGGCGCATTCATGATACCGAATGACGGTAAAACCCTCACCTTTACCAACTTTGGCGGCCACGGGAGCGAAAGAGAATTCATGCGTCTGCGTTCCGCTGATCTTAAAGCGGCGGCAAGCCCGGCGGACATCGCGCCGCTTTCCGCAGACCTTGCGGGTTCCGTGTGGGGCGGCTCGACACCCGCCGCGGACAATACAAGCTGGCTCACGCTGACCTTCCGGCCAAAACGAACTAGCGGATACGAGAACGATATGGCCGGGCCCAATGTGGCCGTAATCTCGTACGCCCACGATAGCACCACCGCCGTATGGGACTACAGCTATGACACCAGCGCCAAAGCGGGAACACTCTCTGCCACCGGCTACAAACCGCCGGACGGAGGGACAACCTCATGGAATCCGGGCAACTACACCGTGAGCGCGGACGGCAAGACCCTTACCTTTACCAGCTTTATGGGACAGGCAAGGGAGTTTAAACGTTATTACCAGATGGCCGATTAAGAGCAGGCGCTAAAACCAACGTGAACGGAGCCGCCGCTTCCGCCCTCCGGCGGGAGCGGGGCGGTGATGGAGTGAGGAATGAGGAATGAGGAATTAGGAATTAGGAATTAGGAATTAGGAGTGATGACTATGTTACACGAATTTTTTGGCGAGCGTTACGCGGTATCCCAGCGCGGCGGCGACCCGCGCAACCGTCCCGAAGGACGGGCGGCCTTCCTCGGAAAGCGACTGGTACAGCGAGGTTCTGGAAACACCGGCAGCCTTCGCCGCGGCGCCCATGGCTCGCCGCGCTTTCGCTATGTCGGCAAGCGCCACAGGCAGGAATTGCCAGTCTTTTTCCTCCAGCACCACATCAAGGTATTCCTCGATGTCCTTTTCGGTTTTCAGGTATCCGCTAACATCGAATTTTTTTGTTTCAAGCATTTATATGTCCTCCGCCATTTTCATGGCTTTTTTAATATCCCGCTTCTGTGTGGATTTGTCCCCGCCGCAGAGCAAAACAATGGTATTTGCGTTCTTGTATACAAAATACAGCCTGAATCCGGGGCCATGGCGGACTTTTGCCTCAAAAAGACCGTTCGCAAGGGAGCGTGTCTCGCCAAGAGAACCAAACGACATCGTTCTGACGCGCTTGACGATAATTTTTCGCACTTGTATATTTACGTAGACATGAGCGCATATAAAAAACAAAAAAAACATAATTACCTCAATTTCTCCTAAATTTATCTCCATATATACTACTAATCACATGATATTTATATACTCCCTGGCAGGGTTTAGTCCTTTTTTATATGTTGTAATTGATAAATCCTCTTTATAAACTTACTAACTCCATGACAAGGAGACTATAAAAACGAAAAGAACCCTTAAACGCCCGCGCGAAACACGAACAGACGGTTCCTCCATGCGTACAGGCTCAATGATTATTTTCCGCAAAAATGAAGAGGCTTGGAGAGGCAGGATTTCGGAAACGGGAACGTTGCGTAACGGCAAAACCTTCTATTTTGTTGAGG
>JAISCR010000078.1 GCA_031265435.1 Treponema sp. | reverse complement strand
CTGTCCACATCTTTCATGCTGTCGAGTTCGCGTTTCACCTCAACCGCCATTGCCACATCGGTATTGGAGAGCAGTATGTCTATGTCCGTCAGTATATGGTTGTTTTCATCGAATATAGGTACCCGCTGGTATGCCCGTTTAAGGTTATAGTCCGCAAACTTTTCCCAGAGCCGGGCGGCAATCAGTGTCTCGATCAATTCACCCAGGGACCGGTTCAAACCGCCGACATTGCCGGTTACCCGTTCAACGGTTTTTTGTAACGCTTCCATCCGTTTGTCGGTTTCTTTCATTTGCGCGGCGTTTTCTTTCATCTGTTTGTCGGTTTCTTCCATCCGTTTGCCGGTTTCTTTTATCTGTTTGCCGGTTTCTTCCATCCGTTTGCCGGTTTCTTTTATCTGCGCGGCGTTTTCTTTCATCATAGCCCAAATTTCGTCAACCGCGGCTTGCCACTCCGGTATAAGTTGTGTTGTCGCCATAACTAACTCCTGCCCCAACCATACAGCATTTCCGGTCTCCTGTAAAGGATAACACGGGGATGACAGACAGTAGTATTACTGCTGCCACCGATGGCGTTTTTCAATCCCGTTACTTTCAATTCTGCCTGTAGTGTTCCAGAAATACGGCAAGCCTCTTCATGGCGTCCGCGAGGGTGTCCTTGTCGGGAAGGAAGACGATACGGAAGTGATCCGGTTTCTGCCAGTTAAAGCCCGTGCCCTGAACCATGAGGAGATGCTGCTCCCGTAGTAGATCTATCATGAACTTTTCATCATCGGTAATATTGAAGCGGGCCGTGTCCACCCTGGGGAAGCAGTAGAGGGCACCCCTGGGCATCACCACGGAAAGACCGGGGATGGAGTCTGCCATGCTGACCGCCACATCCCGCTGTTCTTTAAGTCTTCCTCCGGGAATGATGAGATCCCTGATGCTTTGGTAGCCGCCCAGCGCCGTCTGTATGCCGAACTGGGCAGGCATGTTGGCGCAGAGTCTCATGTTGGAAAGTATCTCAAGGCCGTCTACATAGCCTGCCGCACATTTCCTGTTGCCCGACAGAAACATCCAGCCTGCCCTGAAGCCTGCGGCCCTGTAGGCCTTGCTCATGCCGTTGAAACTGATCGTGAGAATTTCAGGGTCAATGGATGCCATGGGGATATGCACGGCCCCGTCATAGGTTATCTTGTCATAAATTTCATCGGTGTAGACGATAAGATCATGTTCGCGCGCTATCTTTGCTATCCCTTCCAGAATCTCCCGGCTGTACACCGCGCCTGTGGGGTTATTGGGATTGATAATCACGACAGCCTTGGTACGGCTTGTTATCTTTGAACGGATATCATCAAGATCGGGATTCCAGCCGGATTCTTCATCGCACAGATAATGCACCGCCCTGCCTCCCGACAGAGTTACTGCGGCCGTCCAGAGGGGATAGTCGGGCATGGGGATAAGAACCTCATCTCCTGAATCCAGAAGGCCCTGCATGGCGATCATGATGAGTTCGCTTACCCCGTTGCCGATGTAAATATCATCTATGCCTACATCCATAATCCCCTTGAGCTGACATTCGTGCATGACCGCTTTGCGGGCCGCAAAGAGGCCGCGGCTGTCTCCGTAACCCTGGGCATTCTGCAGATTCATTATTATGTCGTGAATTATCTCATCCGGCGCGTTAAAGCCAAAGGCGGCGGGATTTCCTATGTTGAGCTTGAGTACACGGAAACCTTCATCCTCAAGACGTTTTGCTTCCTTGAGTACCGGGCCGCGTATGTCGTAGCACACTTCATCCAGTTTTACCGATTTTGAAAAATTTCTCATATAAGCGCCCCCTTCCCTGTACTGCCGTAGATCCAATCGGCGGCCTTGTCAATGTATTTCTTCAGGATTACCGCATGAACTTCGGTTTCCAGTTTAGCTTCTTCCTTCTCCCAGTCTTTACGGGTCTTTATATCCTTGCGGAGCCTCACCCGGCCTTCCCCGGCGCTCTTCAGGGCCGCCTCTCCCTGATCCATGTTCTTTGCCAGGAGATCAAAGAGGAACCAGGAGGCAAGACCTGTTACCATGGCGTCCGCCGAAAATCCCGCCAAAGCCCTGAATTGCCCGGCGGCTTCTTCAAAATGCCTTTCCAGCAGCAGGGAAAAACCATAGTACCACTGGAGCCAGTCTCTGTCCCGTTTTGCCCCTCCGTGCAGCCGGTTCTTAAAAAAGACCGCCGCGCCTGAGTAATCCCCCTTGAGGATCCGGGCGGCGCCGAAGATCAGGGCGTTTGACTCAATCAGAGCCGGTTTGGCAATGGCAACTTTCGCCTCAAAACTGGTCACCCCCGCGGAATCGGACATAACGAGGTATGTATTCGCCAAAAGCCGTACCAGGGAAGCGCTGTAATGCCCGTCCTGAATCACCTTCTGCTCAAGGTACCGGATGAGGGCAGGCCAGTCTTCCATCTCCAAAAGCCTGAAAAGCGGGTACTTGACAGCATAAAAAACATTCAAAAAAATCAGGGCAACCAGAAAAACAAGGAACAGGGGCCAGATTGAGGCCAAAAAATCCGCCGCCATGGAGGGCCCCAGAGTAAAAACAGGCATAACTGCCAGCACAAGCAGAAAAAAGAGTATAATTGCATCAAAGATGATGAAAATGGATTTGAATTTCAAACGCAATATCCCCTATAATTGTACCGAGAATAGTAATAGCGATATAATAGAATTATAGCGCCTTTGTGTGAGCTTGTCCCAAATTGACAGTTTTGGGGTGGTTTTTTTAACTTAATAATATTCGGAACAAATTGCAATAAGGAAGGCATGGAGAAAGACTGATGAGACACTATGTGCTGGAAGAGATACCGCTGAACAGTTATTTTTCCAAGACGGTCTATCTGGATAACCAGTTTATACTGGCCGCTCCGGAGACACCCTTTGACGGGCAATTGCTCAAAGCTCTGCAGGACTGGAATTTCAAGGAAATTTTAACCGCGGGCGAGCCCCGGAAAGAATACGCGGCCGAAGAAGTGGACGCGCTGGAGGAACAGGAGCTCACCCAGGTGTCCCTCCTCTCCGACGGTGACAAGATCAAGCGGGCTGAAGAATTCTATACGGCGTTTCAGAAATATGTGGAGACTCTTTTAACCGAAGTAGCCATCAAAAACACCCTGGTTTTCAAGGAGGTGGCGGATAAGGTCAAAACTGCCTGCGATATTATCCGGGAAGACCGGCGTTTTATCATGCGGGTTATGCGGAATATCGAGCCTTCGCCGGATGAAAACTATCTGGCAAGCCACGCGGTTCGTTCCACAATAATAGCGATCATCATCGGTTTTACCCTGAAACTGGTCAGCCACAGGCTCATAGAGCTGGGTGTGGCGGCCCTGCTCCACGAAATAGGCATGATGAAGCTGCCGCCTCAAGTGTACCTGTCCAGGCGGTCCCTGACTCCCCAGGAACGCAAGGCCATTCTTACCCACCCGGTGCTCTCCTTCAATGTCCTTAAATCCTTCGATTTCCCCCTCGCGGTAAGCGTGGCCGCCCTTGAACACCATGAACGGGAAAACGGTTCGGGTTATCCCCAAAAACTCACCGGCGACAAGATAAGCCTCTACGCAAAGATAATTGCCGTGGCATGCTCCTATGAAGCCCTCTCCACAAAGCGGCCCCACAAGGAGGCCAAGGACGGTTACACCGGCATGCTGGAGCTTCTGAAAAACGAGGGCAGGCAGTACGATGAGACGGTTGTCCGGGCCCTGGTTTTCTCCCTTTCAATCTATCCCATCGGCCTCTATGTGCTCCTCTCCAACGCCAAAAAAGGCCAGGTGGTGGATGTTATACCCGAAAAACCCAAGTACCCCATTGTCCAGATCCTGGGAGAACTCACCCCCGACGGTAAAAACAAGGTTCAGGAAACCAGCCAGGAGGGAATCCACATCGTGCGTCCCCTCACGCGGGAAGAGATCGGCAATTAATGGAGGATCCCTGGCTTAATTCCGGAATCTCCGGAGCCGAATACATCTTCTCCCGTACCCTCTTTATACTGGCCGTAATTCTTGTCAAAGCCTTTTTTACCCTGGCGGAAACCGCTTTTACCTGTTCACGGAAAACGTACCTTCGTACCCTGGCGGAAAACGGAAACCGGAAGTACCGGCAGGTTCTGGAAACGGTGGAAAATCCGCCGGTATTTCTTGCGGGTCTGCGTATATGGATCATCTTTCTGGAGATCCTTGCCGGTGCGGCCGGAGGTTATGGGCCCGCGCGGTACCTTGGCGCGTCCCTTAAAAACATCGAAAGCATCGCCCCCTATGCCGGTATTCTCGGGCCCGCCGCGATTACTCTGTGCATTACCGCCGCGGCAGTGCTTCTGGGGGACATGCTCCCCAAGATGATCGCCCTTTCGGCGCCGGAAAAAATATCGGCCGCCGTGCTTCCCTTCGTTAAAGTTCTGGCGGCGCTTCTGCGGCCTTTCAGCCTTCTCTCCCTCAGACTCAAGACACTGATCCGTAATGCCTTCGGCCTTGACGAAAAAACTTCCGCCGTTACGGAAGAGGAACTGCGCGTTGCCCTGAGGGAAGGTGAAAAATCCGGCGTTGTGGAAAGCCGGGAACGGGACATGGTGGAAGGGGTTTTCTATCTGGGGGATCGTCCTGTACGGGCCTTCATGACTCACCGTTCCGAGATCGACTGGATCGAAATAAACGCGGGTGTTGAAGAGATCCGCGGCCTTGCCCTCAAGAAAGACAACCAGAACTGTTTCCCTGTGGCAAAGGAAGCTCTGGACGAAATTGTAGGCATGGTCTTCCGCGAAGACATACTCAGGGCCCTGCTCTCCGGTTTTTCAGGAGGACTGAGAAGCATATTGAAACAGCCCCAGTTCGTGCCGGAAACCATGAGCGCCCTCAAGGCCTTTGAAGCCTTCAAAAAGGGTGAAACAGACCACCTCTTTGTAATGGATGAATATTCAGGCTTTGCGGGGATACTGCCGATACAGGGTCTGGTAGAAGAGATTATAGGCCAGCTTTCCGCGGATTCCGGGGAAGAGGAAGAACTCAACCGGGAAAAGGACGGCAGTTTTACCGCTTCCGGCAGTATCAGTATCGATGATATAGCACAGGCCCTGTCGCTTGAAAGTCTCAATTCCAGTAATCAGGGCCCAAACCCGGAATACCATACCCTGGCGGGCTTCATCCTTTCCCTGACAGGAGAAGTTCCGAAGACAAATGATATCTTTGAATACGGTTCCTACACCTTCCGCATCCTCTCCATGGACGGCAACAGGATAGAAAAAGTGCTCATCATACCTTCCGCCGGAACTGCCCGCTAAGCGGCGTCTGCCCATAAAGCCGGTTACTTTTACGGACAGAATTTTTCATGTGCTGCCGGCCGCCGCGACTTTTCCCCGGAACAGGATCTTCGGATACACCGTAATACCAAGGCGTTTTTCAAGCCGCGCGAGGGCATTCATCTCCTGTTCGTCTCCTATGGTAACCATTATCCCCCGCCTTCCCGCGCGGGCCGTTCTTCCCGCACGGTGTATGTAGACCAGATCTTCTCCGGGGCAGTCAAGGGCGATTATATGAGTGACACCGTTTATGTCGAGGCCCCGGCAGGCGAGATCGCTTGACACCAGCACGTCTACTTTCCCGCCGCGGAAACCGTCAATGGCGGCTTTCCTGGACTTCTTGTCCATGCCGGCGAACAGGGGCAGGGCATTGATATGATGATACTGGAGCTGGGAGACAACATTACCCGGCTGTCCCGCGCCGCCTGAAAACACAAGAGCCTTCCCCGGCTTTACCGCCGCCAGAAAGGAACGGAGGCTTGAAATTTTATGCCTGCGCTCCGCAAAGAAGGCCCAGTGTTCTATCCGTTCCCGGAGCACGTCTTCGTTTGACAGGGATACTACGGCGTGATCCGGCCTGAAAAAAGGCAGAAGCCTCTGGCGGCATTTGTCCGTTATGGTTGCCGAGCAGGAAATATACACAGGCCGAACCACGGGCCCGGCAACAGGTGGCGGAACTCCCGTTTCCCTGCCAATCAGTTCTAAAAGTTCACGGGTTTCCGCGAGGCTTTCATCCGAGACAAGCCTGTCGGCCTCATCAAGCACGAGAAAAGAAAGGGCCTTCAACGAAAGTTTCTTCATTTTTGCAAGCAGCAGTACCCTTCCCGGATTTCCCGCAATTACCTCAGGCTTGTTTTTTTTCAAGCTGTCAATCTGCCGGGAGATGTTTCCGCTGCCGATTAAGAGGAGGCTTGAATGCGGAGAGGGGGAAACGGAATTTGTTTTCAGGAGGAAATCCGTTTCGTTTTTTATCTGGGCGCACAGTTCGTATGTAGGGGCAAGGAGCAGCACCGAAGGCTCACGTCCCTTCAGCCTCTGTAGTATGGGCAAAAGGTAGGCAAAGGTTTTCCCCGTCCCCGTCGCCGAACTGAAGAACAGATCCTTCCCTTCAAGGATCAGAGGTATAACCTGTTTTTGAATTTCCGAAGGTTTTTTTATGCCCCGTTCCGGCAGCCGCTCCGCAAGACCGGCTTCAATTCCCAGAGAGACAAAATCATCCGGAGCCTGCATAAAACTCCGTTTCATGTCCGGTTCGGTTTTTAAGTGTGGCACCTAACTGCCGTTCTTCTTGCCCGGCCACGCGTCAAGGACTTTTTCATAGACGCCCTGCAGTCTTTCCGTCATATTATCAATAGTCCAGGAAGCGGCATGGGCCCTGGCATCAAGAACCTTCTGTTCATAGAGTTCCCTGTCGTTCAAAAGCAGGCAGACCTTTTCCTTGAACTCCTCAGGATCATTCTTTACCATAAAGCCGCCGTTGTCCCCATTCATCACCTGAACGGTGCCCATCTCGCCGATAGCCACCACCGGCAAGCCTGAAAGCATTGCCTCAATGGTCACAAGCCCCTGGGTTTCGGTTATTGAGGGAAACACAAAAATATCGGAGACGGCATAGGCAAGAGAAAGCTCCTCCCGCTTGAGGTATCCGGGGAAGAAACAGCAGTCCGTCAATTCCAGCTCTTCCGCTTCTTTTTTGAAAGAATCCAGATCCGGGCCGTTTCCCACGATGAGCAGCACCGTGCCGGGATGCGCTTCCCGTATGGAGGGGAGCAGTTTCAGCAAAAATGAGATATTCTTTTCCTGGCCTACCCGGCCCGCAAAGAGAAGGATGCGCCTGCCCTTGAGACCGGGGAACTGATCTTCCAGTTTTCTCCCAAAGGCTTCGATATCTTCCCTGCTGTGATCAAACTGCCTGGGATCTATACCCGTGGGAAGCATCACCGTTTCTTTGCGTACCCGGTAACGCTTTACTACTTCCCGTATCTGGGGAGTGGGCACGATAACAAGATCCGCATGGCGAAGCGCGTTTTTAAGAATCCGGCGGGCAATGTAACGCATCAGAAAACCCGGCACCAGCGGGAAATAGGAGAAACTGTAATCCTCCCACATGGTATGAAAGGTGTAGACTGCCGGAAGATAGTGAAGTTTGGCATAGTAAAAGCCGAATTGCGCAATTACAAATTCCGTGTGGATGTGGACAATGTCGGGATTAAAGGCTTCAATGTGTTTTGCAACCCAGAACCAGCCTGAAGTTTTGGCAAGCCGGTCTTCTTTGGAAACCGGCAAAGGCAGGGGCATGGAAGGCGCCCTGAGTATAATGGGTTCTTCGGGGCCGTTGTTTTCCACCTCACCGGTAAAAAACTTGAACTCTTCCAACAGGGATTCCGGATAAACCGAGCAGACTATCATCACCCGGTGCCCCAAACGAATAAGGGCCCGGGAAAACGATTCCACTGAAACAGAAATACCGTTCACCCGGGGCCAGTACGCATCGGTAAACATGACAATATTCATAAAACAAAGCATACCATAAAAACCGGTAAAAAGCAATTTCGTTAAGGCTGATCTTGTTTGCCGGGGGCGCCTGTTTTAAGCAGAGTCTCTATGAACTTTACCGTCTCCCGGCCTTCTTCCCCGCTGGAGGCAGGCGGGCGGCCGTCCCGGATGGAGATGCAAAAATCCTCAAGCTGGAGGCTGAAGAAATACACCGTGGCGTTGATAGTCTTAAAGAACTCTTCGTCTTCGGCCCGGAATTTGTCCAGCAGATCCTTTTCCCCTTCGATGGTCCACAGATCGTTCAGGGGAGGTTCCGTGATGGAACTCATCCCGGCGATAAACATGGCGCCTCCGTCGGTCTGTACCCCGGCGGACCAGGCGGAACTGCCGTGGACATGCACCTTGGCGTAGATCCCCGGTTTTTGGGAATTGCTTACCAGTACCGAACCCAGGCCGCCGTTCTTAAAGCGGATGGCCGCCACGGCGCTGTCCTCTACTTCAATGTAGGGGTGGTTAAAGTTATCCCAAAAGCCCCGGATTTCCTCAAAGGGGCCCATGTACCACTGGAGCAGGTCTATCTGGTGGGGGGCCTGGTTGATCAGGATCCCTCCCCCTTCGGTGGCCCACTTGCCCCGCCAGGGATCGCTGTCGTAGTAGGCCTTGTCCCGCCAGCCCAGGATAGTCATCTGGGCCAGGACGGGTTTACCCAGTTTTCCTGAGTCGATAGCTTCTTTGATCCGGACACAGGCGGGAAACCAGCGGCGCTGGCATACCACGGAGAGGATCTTGCCCGCTTTTTTGGCGGCGCCGATCATCTCGTCGCACTCGGCCACGGTAAGGGCCATGGGTTTTTCCACCAGGACATGCGCCCCGGCGGCCAGAGCTTCCAGGGCCCCGTCCCGGTGCCGGGGGTGGGGAGTGGTGATGATTACCGCGTCTACTTTGTCCTTCTCCACCATCCCGGCGGCGCTTTCCCGGGAGGCGATCCCCCATGTGGCGGCAAAGGCATCCCGCCTCTCCGTGTTCCGGCCGCACACCGACACCAGTTCCCCCTGCCTTACCGTTTTCAATGCCTCGGCGTGGAGATTGGCGACCTTCCCGTAGCCTAAAAGACCTATCCGTACCTTATCTTTCACGATTTTACCTCCGCCGCCTTTTCCGGGGCGCTAGGGGATCAGCACCACCTTGAGGAGATTGTCTTCCCGGTTGTAGAGCTTGTCGAACCAGATTTGGCCCTCCGAAAGAGGCGCTTCCTTACTGATCAGGGAGGCCGCGTCGATTTTTTTCCGGGCGATCATATCCAGCACCAGGGGGTATTCCCCGCTGATGGCGCAGGAACCGATAAGGTTTATCTGCCGGGTGACCACGCTTTGGAGGGGAAGCTCGATAGCCGGGCTCACGTTGCCGATGAGGGTGACCGATCCTCCCTTGCGGACAATGGAAATGGCGGTCTGGATGGGAGCGGTTGCTCCCACGGCCTCGAAGACCCGGTCGGCCCCCCGGCCCCCGGTGAGGGCCAGGATCTTTTCCCGGCAATCCTTTTCGGAAGGATCGAATACCGCGTCCGCTCCCCTTTCCAGGGCGATTTTCCGCCGGTTCCCGACGGTATCCAGGGCGATAATCCTGCCCGATACCGAGGATCTTACCACGTCCAGGAGAAGGAGGCCGATAAGCCCCGCGCCGACTATCGCCACCGTATCGTTAAGACCCACCGGGCTCAGCCGGAATGCGTGGGCCGCTACCCCGGCGGGCTCGGTCATGGCGGCTTCCCGGTAGGACAGATTCGGGGGCAGGCGGCAGGAGATATGTTCCGGAACCACCACGTATTCGGCAAAAGCCCCGTGCCGCCGGTACTCATCGCAGGAAACCCCCAGAACCATCCGGTCTTCGCAGAGATTCACCTGGCCGTTTTGGCAGTAGTAACACCTGCTGCAGGAGATGGTAGAATCGAAGGTAACCCGGTCGCCGATCTTAAAGTCTTTAACTTCCTTCCCGGTATCGACAACTTCCCCCGCCGCCTCATGACCCATGATGATGGGCGGTTTCCGCCGGCCGGTGGAACCGTCAAAACCGTGAACGTCCGAACCGCAGATAGAAACGGCCTTTACCTTTACCAGAAGATCCCGGTCCGTCTCAATTACCGGATCCGGAACATCGGTGTACGTGAGTTTTTTGTACTCTTCCATCAGCAACGCTTTCATAACCTATCCTTATACATGTATATATACCCTTGGGAAGGGATCTGTCAACAAAAATTTTAAATTTGTATAATATGTTTAACAATTTGTATACTTGACGGACAGGAACGGCGGCCGGGAAAAATCAAAGGATATTCCTGATGGTGCCGTTGTCGCAGAAGGCGGCGTCGATCTGGATCTTGGCGCGGCTTTCGGGCGCCCGTCCCGAAAGACAGCCGGTAAGGTACCAGAAGGCGTAATCCACAATGGCGTTAAGGTTCACGTCTACCGTACTAATGGGGGGGAACATACCGCCATAGCGGTCACTTTTGTCGAAGCCCACGATGCTGATGTCATCCGGCACGGAGAGCCCGTGGCGCTGGAAGACGCTGTAGCAGCCGTAGGCCAGATCGTCGTTGAACGCGAAAACGGCGGTAGGCCGTTCGGAGCTTTTCATGGTCAGGATCTTCTCTGCCGCCCTGGTCCCGGACGTGAATGTCCAGTCGCCGGGGATAAGGTACTTGGGCCTGAGGTAGAGATCCAGGGCGGTGTAGAGGGTTTGTATGCCGCTTAAGCGTTCCATGTTGGTCTGGTGGCTGCTCTTCCCCAAAATAAAGGCGATTTTTTTGTGCCCCGCCTCAATGAGCCGCCTGGTCACCTGGTAGGCCCCGTCAAAGTTGTTGCTCACGATGCTGGTAAACAGGGGGGTGTAATGGTTTACCGACACACAAGCCAAACCGAACCGGGCGGATTCCCGGTAAGAGGCGTCGGGGTTAAAGCTGTCAAAGATGATCCCCTGGGGCGCCGCGCTGCGGATAGTCTCGGCCACGGTTCCGTCTTTACCCACCGGCTTGAAGAGCAGATTGTAACCCATCCGGGACAGACGTTCCTCAAAACGGTGGATCAGCTTGTAGTGGAAACTCTCCCCGCCTGCCGAATGGAGGTAATCGATCCGGGTGATAAGCAGGATGATCCTGCTGGCCTTGCCGGTTTCAGCAAGGCCCGATCTCTCCGGGGAAAGGGGCCGTTCCTCCGTTTTCTCCGCCGGGACTTCTCCGGCAAAGGACATGATCCGGGTGCCGATGCCGGGGAGCCGGACGATCCGCTTTTCGTCTACCAGGATCTGCAGGGCCTTGCGTACCGTGTTGCGCTCCACATCGAAGCGGGCGCAGAGTTCCTTCTCACTGGGCAGCTTTCCCCCGGAGATGTAAAGGCCGCCGTTCATTTCGGCGATTAGAATATCGTAGATCTGCTTAAAGACCGGCTGTTTGCTTGTCCGATCGATAGTTCGATCTATAGTCCGATGGATATTTAAAGTTTCCATTTCAAACGAGTCCATCCGGTCCCTGTCTTCAGCCTGGTCACGTTGAGAGACCCTCCCGGAGCAGGGACTGAGCCAGAATTACCTCCGCCACCTTCATGGTATTCAGGGTGTTCTCAAAGGAGGCCATAGGCTGGGTTCCCTTGAGGCAGCAATTTACAAAGTCTTCCGCCGCGGCAAGAACCCCGGTAAATACGTGCATTTCCCTGCTCCCCGCCGCTTCCGCGGTGTCGAAGACCGCCGGCTCAAGGTTCCCATCGGTATACATGTACCCTTTGGTTTCATGTTCCGCTTCCACAAAGATACCCGGGGCGTGCATTTCCACGGCAAAGATCCGCTTTCCCGAAGACCAGTTGTTCATCAGGTGGCCCACACAGCCGTTGGCAAAGGTAAGCTGGGCCATAATAAAGTTGATATCTATGGTGCCCCCTATCCGGTTGGTAACGCTGTCCACCTTGACCACCTCGGAGCCCGCCATCCAGCGCAGGGTGTCGATGGCGTGAACCGAATCGTCCATCATGTGATCCCTTGCGCCGATGAAATCGTGAATGTCGCTTTTATAGAACTTGCAGACCGCGTGGGTTATGGGCCCCCGTTTAAGACATTCCTCCCGCAGTTTGGTGATCATGGGGGTGTAACGCCGCTGAAGGCTGACCTGGGTAACCAGGGCTTTGCGCCCGGCCACCGCGGCCAGAGCCCGGGCCTGGTGTATGCTCAGGGCCAGGGGTTTTTCTATATAGAGGTGGAGGCCCTGTTCAAGACACCACATCCAGATATCGTACATCAGGTGAGGCTGACCAACCACCACCGCGGCATCGGGCTTGAGATCCTCCGCCATTTTCCGGTAATCGAAAACACCCCCCGCCCCGTAGCGGTTCCTGATACCGTACTTGTCCGCGGTACGGGCCAGGCGTTCCGGATCGATATCGCATATCCCGATCATTTCAAGCTTGCCCTGGTTTTGCAGATCGTAAAAAGAAGGGTAAATAACGCTGTTGGCCCGGCTGCCCGCGCCAATCATGACAACTTTCAATCCGCTCATCTTCAGCCTCCAAAAAGCCCTTTGATGTATATAATGTCTTCCCGGGCGTACCTTTCCACGTTGGCCTCGTCGCTGTACTCGGCGGGGAGGCAGACCGTCCCCCGGTAGTCCCGGCTCTTGAGGTACTCCACCGCGGCCTTCCAACTGCACATGCCGTTGGGCCCGGTAACCCAATGGACAGCCCAGCGGGCTTCTTCGGCCAGGGCGGCGGGGTTCGTCCGGTACCAGTAAGCGGCCTTGAAGTTCACCATGCAGAGGTGATCCCAGAGGCAGTCCAGGGCATAGAGGGGATTCTCTCCCGCAAGGCCCGAGTGCCCCGCGTCCCACACCGCGGCAATGTACCGGGGGTCGTACCCTTTGAGGAGCAGGGCGGTATCGTAGGAACCGGTAATATCCGCCTCCCCGTAGTGCATCTGTACCCCCAGGGTAACCCGGTACTTTTCGCAGAGAGGGACAATGGCGTCGTATTTCCGCCTCAGGGCGTCCATGTTTTCATGAAAACCCAGGTTCCGGTTGAAGCTCTGGCAGATCCGGATGAGGGGTATCCCCGCTTCCCCGCAGCCTGAAAATACCGCCTCGTTAACCCCCGCCGCTTCACCTTTTCCGTCGGTGGTATGAACATCGATCCCTGCCGCGAGGCTGCTTACCGCCACGCCGTGATTCCCCAGTACCTTACAGAGCTTAACGATCCCCGCCGTTCCGTCCCGGGGTTCTACCTGAAAACCTTCCCGCAGGGGGTACTCCACCGCGTCACAGCCCATATCCCGAACCAGGGCGCCCAACTCGTCCAGGGACTGGTTTTTCCAGGGTTTGGTAAAAACAGAAAAACGATTTAAACCCATCCGATTGCCTCTTACCGTGTTAATGTAGACATGTATAGTATATACTACAGAAAAGAACGTCTGTCAACGAAATGTAAACATGAATCGGGAAAAGCCGGATTTTGGAAGAATTTTTTACCGCCACGTCGAAAAAGTCGAAAAAGCAATTAAGAAGCAGAAAGAATAAAAGAGGAGCTTCAATACTCCGCCCGGTGAACTTCTTTGACTTTTTCGACTTCGAGGTGAATTTTTTCTTCAAAACATACCACTTTTAGAGGAATTTTGACGCTGAAAAAAGTAAACGCCGATACCCTGGTTTTTGTTGACGGGGTGTTTATTCAGGTTTATTATATGAACATGTTTATTCATCAGAGGTTAGCATGAACGAAAAAGAATCCTCCCCTGTTTTTAATTTTACCCTTCAAAGCCGGCGGATCGCTTACCGGGACGGGCTTCGCTGCTGGGAAATCCGGGAGGAAGGGATCCGATGCCCGGCATCCGAAACGGCGTTTATCATTGTGGATATGTGGGATCGGCACTGGTCCGACGGCGCAAGCCGCCGCTGCGCCCTCCTGTCGGAAAAGATAAACGAAACGGTGCTCCGGGCCAGGGCAAAGGGCAGCTTGATAGTCCACGCTCCCTCGGATACCATGGATTTCTACCGGGGGACGGAAGGGCGGGAACGTTTTCTGGGGGCAAAGGGGACTGAGCCGGTTTGTGAACCGGTTCCTGTAAAGGATTACCCCCTGCCCATTGACGATTCCGACGGGGGCAGCGATTCGGTGGATCAATACCCGCCGAACACAAGCGTCTGGAAACGCCAGACGGAAAAGATACCCATCGATCATTCCCGGGACCTGGTATGCGGGGATGAGGGGGAGCGGCTTCATTCCTTCCTGGCCTCCCGGGGAATCAAGCTGCTTGTCTATGCGGGGGTTCATACCAATATGTGTATCCTTAACCGGAGCTTCGGCATAAAGAACATGCTCAGAAAGGGCTGGAAAACCCTTCTGGTACGGGATCTTACCGATGCCATGTACAACCCTGAAAGGCCCCCCTATGTAAGTCATGAAGAAGGAACCGCTCTGGTGGTGAGTTACATCGAAAAGTTCTACTGCTCCACAATTGACAGCGCCCAAATATAGGACAGCCTTGTCCGGGGGACGGATAGGAGAGGTTTTTTGATTATGGTGAAAGCATCCTTTCCTGATGTGCAGATCCTTGACGGACAGGGGGCGCCGATCTACGATGGCCCTTTGCAGGGTCTTCGTTTTCCTGAAAAGCTGATCATCGGGAAGAGTATAGAATTTTTTCACGATCCGGAGCCTTGTTTTATCCACCGGAGCGCCGTGGCTTCCCGGCTTGTGGTGGAGATCGATGTGCTGCTCAGGAAAAACCTTGAGCTTTCCGTTGAGACACTGGAAGAAAGTTGTCCCGCTTATCTGGGGGAATATGAGGGAGCCCGGCGGCTCAGGCTTAAAAAGGTGGAGTCAAATGAAAAAGCATAGCCAAAAGGGTTCTTTTGGCCCCGGCCCGGTTCTGTGGGCCTTTCCGCTTCTCTTGCTCTTTCCTCTGTTCTCCGCCGCGGAGGAGGGCCGCCTTGTCCGCCTGGCGGTATACTACGCCTATGAAAACCCCTGCGAACTTTGCCGCGACGAGGCCGACTTTATCGAATTCTTTAACCGGGTTACCGCCGATGTACCCGGACGGCCTGAAATTGCCTACAACGGGTTTAATGTGTTCCGGCTTGGGACGGCCCGGCAGTTCGCCTCCTACGCGTCCCAATTGGGGATAGACACTTCCCGCCTTCCCTTTCCCATTCTCATCATCGGGGATGAGTACCTTGCCGGGGAAGAGGCGATACGGGAAGGACTGCGGGAACTTTTTATCCGCCAGGCTGAGTCATCTCATAACGAGATCGCCGTTTCAGCATCGGTCAATGCCGGGGCGGGGACAGCTGCCGGAACAGGGACGGCGTCCAGGGCTCCCCTTCCCGAATACCCGCCGGTGAGTCCCCAAGAATCCGTGCTAGTGTCTTTTGTTACCACCGCCTGTGAAAACTGCGAAAAAGCCAAAACCTATCTGGAACGCCTCCCAGAATCGGTCAGCCTTGGCCCGGATACGCTTTCCCCCGTCAGGGTGATCTCCTACAACGTGGCGGAAGACGAGGGTCTTGCCGCGGCCCGGCAGTTCTTTGAAGCCTACCGGGTTCCCGATAATGAGCAGATCGTTCCCATTGTCTTTTATACCTCAGGTTACCTTTCCGGTTACTCCAATATCCAGAGTGACACCCCGGCGGTTCTGGCCGCCGGTAAAGCCCTGAATTTTGCCTTCCCCGATGAGGGAGGGGAGATCCGCTCCTTAAGCCGGTTGGAACTGCCGGCGATTTTCCTGGCCGGTCTTTTGGGAGGGATTAATCCCTGTTCCATCTCCATGCTCCTCCTGCTCCTCTCCCTCCTGGCGGCAAAAAACGCCCATGTCCTTCCCCTGGGGCTTTCCTACGTGGCCAGCAAGCTCCTTACCTACCTTATCCTGGGACTCCTTCTCTTTACCCTTGCCCGATCCCTCGATTCGGCGCTTTTCCGGGCCGCTCAGGGACTGGTTCGGGTGGTGGTGATAGTCCTCTCCCTCTCCCTCTGCCTGCTTAACATGCTGGATTTTATCAACGCCCGCCGGGAGAATTACGGAGCCATCAGGGTGCAGCTCCCCCGGGCCCTGCGGCGTTTTAACCATTCCATCATACAGAAAACGGTGGAGGGGGATCCCCGCTACCTTATGGCCGCCATTTTCGTTCTGGGGGTACTTGTTTCCGCCGGGGAATTCCTCTGTACCGGACAGATCTACCTGGCGACGATCCTCTATCTGCTGAGAACCGACACGGGCAGTTTTGCCCTTGCCTTTTTGGCCTTCCTCTGCTATACCATCGCCGCCGCCCTGCCTCCCGCCCTCCTGGTTATCCTCTGCCACAAAGGCAAGCAGGCCATGGCCCTTTCTGATTTTGTGCGAAACAGGATGCCGCTTATCAAAATCGCCAATACCCTGTTCTTCGCTCTCTTTGCCGCTTTCGCGTTTTTCTACTTTTAGTAGAGTCATCGGAGTAAAAATACAGAAGAAAAAATTTACCTCGAGGTCGAAAAAGTCGAAAAAGACACCCCAAAAGACATGCGTGAGCATGTTGAGAGGTTGAAATCGGCGTGGTGGGAGCCCCGGCAAAGGCCGCAGTACCGGGTAAATGTTTTAGGGCGTAGAAAACGAGGCTTTGTACCGGAACATGACGGTAAATGACGTTACCCTGTTGATTCCCCCTTGACATTTCTCCGGGACTGTGATAAATACATGTCATGAAGTTCCTTGTCTAATTATATAGTAATAAATTACCCCCCCCCCCCCCCCCCCCCCAGGAAATTTACATCCTAATAACCGTTTCCGCAGCTTAACATCCCGTCCAGATAATCTTTTTTATTTTTTATATTTCAGTTCTCCCCAGGCGATCTTTGTTTCTACAAACAATACCCGGTGGTCAAATGTACCGGGGACTGTGGTTATCTCAGTAAGCACATTCGATATATATGCACACAAACAGTCCGGCGGGCTTAAACGCAAAGGAGATTTGTTGTTGAAAAAATTAAACGTCCTTATCAGCTTAATTGGCTTGATGAGCCTGTTCATCCTTTCCTGTACCACCGCCCCCGATCCCATCCCCGATTGGGCGGCATCGTTGTCCGCAATCCGCACCGTCTACCCCGACAGCGATTTTATAGCCCAGCGGGGGCGCGGTCCGACGCGCGAAGCGGCGGAAGTTGCCGCAGCAGCGGAAGTTGCGCGGTTTTTTACCAGCCAGATAAGCGTAAACAGAGGATATAGCGAGGTTATCACCCAACAAAACGGCGAGGTAACAGAAAGTTCACAGGCCAGCGCCGAAGCGTTTGTGCAATCCCAGATCGATCTTTCCGGTATTCGCTATGCACAAGACGCTTTTTACTACAGAGCCGAAAAGCAGTGGCAGACGGTTGCCTACATCGACCGCAACGAAGCGTGGACGGTGTACGAACCGCGCTTTAAGCGGCAGGCGGATGCTTTCCAGGCGCTCTATGCGGCGGCGGAAAATGAAAACGACCAGTTCAGAAAAGCCTTGCGATTCGAGGCTGCCGATGCCTATGCCCGCGGCGGAGATTTCGTGGAGGCGGAAGCGTTTGGGCAAGTTCTCCATCCCCAAAAAATGAACGCTTCCTTCGGCGGAATACGTGCCGAAATTGCCTCCATCCCGCAAAAGACAGACGATGCAAAACGAAACGCCAGCGTGTTTATTGACTGTCCCGGTGATTTTGAATCGCTGGTGGCAAACGCTTTTTCTCGGGTATTAAGCGAAGAAGGATTCCCCATCGCGAAAGAAAGGAACGGCGCGGCGGTTGTTTGCACGGTAACCATTGACGAAGGGATGCAGCAACGCGACCTGGGGATTTCTTATTACCCGTCATTGCAGGCGGTGTTTACCGGTGCATCGGGAGCGCTTTTTACGTTCAACGCGTCTGCGGACAGAGCGTCGGCAGTAACGCCCGATGTGGCAAAACGCCGCGCCTATACCGCTCTTGCGGGAAAAGTCGTGGAGTCATTTTCGATAGAGGGCAACTAGATCGTTTCGAAAAAAAGGACTTGTGTCCTTTTGTATATATGTTTAGGAGGTTCAGAATTATGAACAGAATCACATTGTTTTTTGCTGCAAGTATCGCAGTAATCGTGTTAGCCGGTTGTATGTCGAAACCGGAATCTGTTGCGAGCCAACCGGGATCTTTTGAGAGCGGTCCCCGTAGCGAAAATGTAACAGAGTCGGCGGATAGAATGGTTATTCGGGATTGGAGTGACCGCAGCATTGGCGAGATTGCGAATCCCGCGTGGCTGCTATCCGCGCGGCGGGGGAATTTTAACGCCTTTAAATCCGATTTTGGGATAGACCCTACCTATATGTGCCGGGCAGGAACGGGGATCAACGTGAACCGGAACGCCTCTTTAATCCAGGCCGACGTGTTATTTGCCGCCCAGCTTGCGCAGGAACTGCGCCAAACGGTTTTAACCCGCGCAGGTGTAGCTTCGGACAGCGAAATTGACGATGGAGAATATGCGGCAGTGCGAAACGCGGCTCTTGAAGCAAAGGTTACACTGGCAGGTTTTCGGCAAATTACGGATTTCTGGCAGCAGCAGGAACTGACCGATGCCGATGGCCGCAAACAGGTCAGGTATGCCGCCTATATCATCTACGCTTGTCCGCCCGATGTGTGGGATCAGCTTGTGGCGAAATACCTTATGGAGATTGTCGGGCAGCTTCCGGAAAAGAAGACCCAGCAGGCGGTTGCGAGCTTGTTCGAGGAATTGAAAGCTGACACCCGGCGCGAAGTAGAAAAATCGGAGGCCCAATGGCGGGCAGAGATTGAGGCTCAAAGAAAGGCTGTTGAGAATCAACAACAACTGGCGATGGCGCAGACCCCCGGCGGTGTTGTGGCAGCCAGGGCCGCGGGAGAGACCGCGCAGACTCAGGCTATTGAAGAAGGCCGCACCTTACGAACGGCAATCCGTTCCGGTGACCCTGTGGCTATCGCCGCCGCTACCGTTGGTTCCGGCGATTATGACGCTGTAGCCGCGCTTGCCGCAGCCGCCGGTCTTTAAGCGGATAACGCAAAACGTCTGACACCAAAAACGGTGTCAGACACAACAGTATAAAAAGATTTTTTTTCAGCGGCAGAATCCGCAAAGGAGTATTGAACATGAAGATTAATGGATTTTGTATCACAACGTTTTTGGCCGGGGCATTGCTCCTCGTTACGGCCTGCAACAGCGAACCAGCTGTTCAATCCACATCCGCGGGAGCAGGGACTGCCCCGACACAGACCACCCTGTCCAGTCCCTTTTATACCGGCGATGGCGGAAAGGGAATGAGTATTGCCATTCTCCCGCTGAAAGACTCAGGCCTTACGGAGGAGCAGGATTATCTCCCCACCACGGTGCAGAGCGAGTTTGTCAGCAACTTTAGGGGTTATTCCGCCATAGAAGTACTGGACAGGGTGCAGATCAATAATGTATACCGCGAATTTGAGGCTTCCGGCTTATATGAGGATAACGTGGAGGCGGTGATGGATTATGGCCACATGATGCCGACGGACTATCTTATGGACGGGACTATTATCAAAACCGCTACAGGTTATGCCCTGCAAATCCAGATTACCCAAAGCGTCAACAAGATGACTGCGGCCTCCTATTCGAAATCCTGTACCTTTGTCGAACTGGACAATTTTACAGGTATCCGGCGGGCTTCGCTGGACCTGTTGGAACAAATGGGCATACAGCTTACTGAGCGGACACGGACGGAACTTGACGGGGCGGCCAGAGCGCAGACAATCGATGCCCAGACAGCGGACGCCAAGGGCTATACCGCCGAAAGAGGCGGAAGAACCGCCGAAGCCGCCATCTATTACACCCAGGCCGCTGCGATAGACCCCTCAATGCTGCAAACGGCAAGCAGGGCATCCACCTTGACCGCAAGTATAGCCAGCGGAAGTATCGGAGCTGGGACACGGGACCTTATCCAGCAGCGTAAGGACTGGATAGACCTGCTCACGGAGACCGAAGAAACTATCTACAAACTGATTAGTTCCGCGTCCGAAAACCCACCCTATACGCTCTACTATTCAAACGATATACAGTGGGGGGATATCAACTACCAAACCGAAAGCAGGGACGCGCGTTTCGAGACGAACCTGCATGGGCGCGCCTACTGGTTTAATTCTGTGCGGATAGCGGTGCAAAGCGTTTACGGTGCGGTGTATGACGGTTTAACCAGGACCGGCCATAAAGACGAGTGGGGTCTGGGGAATTGGCCCGGAAGCGGCGTAACGCAGCAAAACCCATTCTTAACGTCCTGGCGCCATGACATAAACGTGGTCTTTGAACTGGTCAACGATCAGGGCAGTACAATCGGCAGGCAGACCTACTCTAGGCGCCCGGAATACAGTCCCCGGCGGGAAGGAAACCAAATCTCTGTTCCATACAACGCGAATGATTTCGTAACCCTCAGCTTCAACGGGGTTAAAGCGGCGGATATAAGCGATCGGGGGATGTCCATACGGGTCGCTTCGGTTAACGGAGCGCCGCCGGAGCAAACGCCCTTCCAGATAATAATGCTTCCCGGCAATGAATTCGTTAACACCCTAGCGCTTGCTGCCCGGTACTCGGCGGGCGTAATAGGCGAAAGCCAGGAAAAGATGTCGGGCGCCCTGACAATCCCCGCGGCCATTTGGGACGATCTTCCGGTTACGGCCATAGCGGACGATGCGTTCAGGGGAAACCAACTGACCAGCGTGGTCATTCCTGACAGCGTTACTTCCATTGGCTCGTGGGCGTTCTCCAACAACCAACTGACCAGCGTGGTCATTCCTGACAGCGTTACTTCCATTGGGAAGTATGCGTTTAATGGCAACCGACTGACGTATGTGTATGTTTCGGATAATGTTACGTTCCGCCCGGGCAACGAGATCCCGGGTACCCGCGGCGGCGGCTTTCTGAGCGGCGTTGCGTCGTATGAACCGGATATTCCCGCTCTCCACCGGGGTACGTTTGCCTCCCGGGAAAAAAGTGGTTATGCTCCGATGCTCATATTCGGTGAAATTACCACAGACCAATATGAAGACGGGATTTCTGTCTCGCTTCCGGCAAACATATTCTATGAACGAAATACCTTTACTACTATAATTCTTCTCAGTAGTGTAATTCAAACTGACCCGCTGGGATCTTCGTACTACAGGAACGGCCAAAAAGCGGGGACATACACACTGGCGGGGAAGAAGTGGCGGTATGAGGCGAAACGGTGATACCAATGAGAGCAGATGGCCGTATCAGCCGTGATGGAGGCACCGGAGTAAGGGAGTAACGCAAAACGTACCTGGCGCCAAATTTACATCGGGCATCAAACCAGACCAGCACTGAAACGGCGCTAGGCACAACATCATAATTAAAAATGGCATAAAAATAGATGCCTGTTAGGTATCCAAAATATGGCCGATGGGCCTTAAACGGGGGTGTTATATGATTAATGTATATTTAGGCAGCGGCGGCTATGACGTGGCATACAGAATTGACGGAAACAAAATTTATTCAGGCAGCGGCGGCTATGATGTGGCGTACAGGTTGGATTCTACATCCACCAATAGCGATGAAAAACCCGGATGCCTTGGCAGGATCATTGGTGCGATTATTGGAGCGGTTGGCTTCATTATTATGCAGTATCTAAAAACCTGGCCTGGAAGAATTGGCGTTGTGTATGGCCTTGTATTTGGAATTCTTGGCACCATCACACAACATGCCGGCATCGGTATGGGCATCTTTTTAAGCATTGTGCTTATCCTGATTTGCGGCGCTCTTGGTCTCTTGGGCGGATTTATCTCATCTAAATTATCCAGGCATGGTAATTTTGGAGCGCTTATTGGCGCCGCTGCCACCGGCATAGTCATGATAGTTATCGCAGCCATTAGTAAGCAAGCCCTTCCCTGGACCCTTATGTTCTTCCTCTTGGGTGCAGTTCCGGGTTTAGTTGCCGGTGCCATCATCGGGTCTATTGTTGGTTTAGTAAAAAACCAAATAGACAAGAAAAAATGGTAACCGTTCACCAGTGTAATCATGAGAGTGGGTATAATTTAGCTTTGCAACAAGGATGGTGAAGGACGATTATTCATGCCGGAATAGATACAATCGTACAGAAAATCTATAACTGGT
>JAISCR010000058.1 GCA_031265435.1 Treponema sp. | reverse complement strand
AAAAATCTGGGAAGGCGATATCGAAAAAATGAGAGAAGAAAGATAAATGGATATTATAGTAGATTCATAGTTTTGGATAGAATTTTATAATTTTTATCAATCGAAGGAATCAGATGAATTACAATTATTGATATAGCATAATGACACTAACAATATTTTCATTTGCCATACGATTTATATGGAAGTATTGCGTGGAATTAAGGATGACAATACATTTTATGACATAAAAGAGACATTATTAAATTTTTTTATTTTTGACAATGAAATAATGGAAATTACAAATAATGCAATAAATATTTACAGGATGTTAAGGAAAAAAGGGATAACAATTAGGAAACAAAATGATTGTTTAATAGCATCATATGCTATTTATAATAATATTCAAATATTTCATAAAGATCATGATTTTGAATTAATATCTCAAGAAACAAAATTAAAGATTATATCAACGGAGAAAACAAGGAAGTATTTCTTTACCGGTTTATATATGCTCGTAGGGACTGGATAAATATATTAACAAAAGAATTGACGGAAGAATAAAAATTTATAAAAATAATGGAACAAAAAAGCGGCATACTTTTAAGAAACTATTCACCGCGAAGTCGAAGAAGTCGAAAAAGTTTTTTAAGAGCCCCCTCTTTCTCTTATACTTCTTCGACTTTTTCGACCTGGCGGTAAAATATTCTTCCTGCAACGAATAGAGCCCTAACCACCCATACTCCGGCCGGAAAGCCGGGACAGCACCGCGTCGGCAAGCCGGATGCCTGTATCGCGAACCATGGATATGAGATTAAAATCGCTCAAATTCCACTTCTTAGAGTTGTTAACGGAGTCCCCCCAAGAGGTCGTGGCAGGGTTGGTCTTAGAGTTACCTTTGACGCGCCATGCATCAGGGTCGAGGGACGGCACGGGCTGGGTCGTGTCGTTGCTGGCCTCGGTCGTGGCGAAGCCGTCCCCCGTGCCGCCCGTGAACTTAAGGGATCCACCGTTGGGGTCGCGCACAACCTTGTAGGCGTGGGGAAAGTTGAAGTTCAGCATGCTGTCGCCAAGATTGGAGATGGACGCCTTGTCCTCGAAGACAATGGCCTGAAAATCCTTAAGGCTCCCCCCGTACCCAGAATTGGAATTACCAAACCTCTTCACTTCCGTGGGATCGGTAGGTTTCACGTGAAACACTGCAAAATTATTCATGCTAGTATTGCCGGAGGCTTCCCAAGCTGTAAGATACCCAGAGGGACTGGAAGTATTATTAGTCAACCCTATAGGAAAATCACCATCTATATCCAGATTGCCATAGAAATATCCTTCCACACCGTTGAGGACACCGGTACGGTAGTCGCCGACAAGGGAAACGTTGGTTAAATGGAGGTCGAACGGAGTAGTCAAATCCTTGCCGTCGCCTATTATATTGATATTAGAGAATTCCGTTGTAGCTCCGATCTTGCCCCTTATCAGGTTCACCATCTCAACAGAAACGTTGCCCTGGAACGCCGGATTATGGTGGCCGTCCGCAAGTCGCCGGTCGGCCAAGGACTCGTAGACTTGGCCGTCGAGCGTGGAGGCGAACGGGAGGTTCAGGTCATCCACCCGGTCCATTAGGTTATTATCTTTATGAAGTTTAAGGAAATCATAGAGGCCATTCGAAAACAGATTAAGGTTTGTGGAGAGTATGACCATATTATGCGTCGGCGACGGAGTCGATACGCCGGAGTACTTGAGCCCGGCCTCATCCAAATGTGCAAGGTATGCGGCCGACTCGTTGGCCCTCCCGCTGCCGACACGGCCGTTCCCCTCCACATACTCGCTGCCGCCGATAACCACGTCGGCCCAATCTCCGGTTTTCGGCGACAGTACGGCAGGACTGCCGGCTTTTTTATACAATCCAAGGCCGCAAATCGCATAGAGATAGCGATCATCGTATACTATATCCTCGACCACAAGGTTCCGGCCATATTCGACAACATAGAGACCGCCCTCTTTCCTGACCTTTATGTCGCGCATAAGCATAGTCTCGCTCGGATAGGATTCGTATATGGTAGTCACGTCGCTAGTAATAAAATCTGTCCTGATCCAATCGCTGCCCTTGTAAAGCGGGTCGAGCGGCGAGTCGATCAAAATCGACGCCGGCGCGGCAGCATTCAGCGCCTGATATATCTTATGCACTTCCGTCAACGAAAGCGTGCCATCGGACGGGCGCGAGGAATCGGAGCCATCGTTTTCAATGAGGACCGAGACGTTTTTCCCGCTCAGGTCGGATTTGGTGCCGTCCGACATGAGGAACGCGGAGGTCGCCGGGACATACCCTGCAATCGAAACGGTCGCGGAATTGGCATCGGGGAAGCTTACTACGACATTGTTGGTACCGTAAGAGACACCGACTTCCGGAGGAGGTTCATCACCCGGATCATCCTCACCGGGATCATCTTCTCCCGGATCGTCCTCACCCGGATCGTCCTCACCTGGATCATCTTCGCCCGGATTCTCCCCGCCGGGGTTTTCCACTCCGGGATTCTCGCCGCCGGGATTCTCGCCTCCCGGATTTTCCCCGCCGGGGTTTTCTAAAGGCGGCCGCGATGGTTCAGGACTTAAGGGAGACGAACAAGCACACAAAGTAACAGTACCCATAAGCAGCAGCGTCAGAAGAATTTTATAAACCTCGAAGTCAAAGAAGTCGAATAAGTTTTTAAGAGATTTCTTCTTTACTCTTTCTTTTTTCGACTTCTTCGACGTTGCGGTAAAATATTCTTCTTCCGGACCGAACGGGTTTTTGAATGAGGAATTTTGACTAAATAACTGGAATTTACAGGTTTTGTTTAGTAGACAGAGAAACCGATTATGTGTATAATATGCCCGGAAGCCCGGAAGCCCGGAAGCCCGGAAGCCCGGAAGCCCGGAAGCTGTGGGGCGTGTTCTGCTTTTATGCCGCCTTTTGTCGAAAGCATGGAAATATAGTAGTATTTTTTGAAAATTTGTGCAAGTGTTTTCGAAAAAAAATCAAACTAAACAAGTAATATTTTACCGCGAAGTCGAAAAAGTATAAGAAGTAAGAAGAGAGAGACTCTTAAAAAACTTATTCGACTTCTTCGACTTCGCGGTGAACTTCATCTATGACTTCGCGGTGAATCTTTTCTTCGCGTCAAACGTCCAGATTCACTACGCTGAGGGCGTTCTCCTCGATAAACTCACGGCGGGGGGCAACCAGTTCGCCCATGAGGGTAGAAAAAATGCGTTCCGCTTCCACGGCATCGTCCAGGTGAACCTGGATAATGTTACGCTGGCCGGGATCCATGGTGGTTACCCAGAGCTGGTCGGGGTTCATTTCGCCCAGGCCCTTGTAGCGCTGGACGCCTACCTTTTCAGGGTCCCGGCCGGATTCTGAAAGGAGACGGTCTTTTTCCGAATCATCGTAGGCATAGAAGGTCTTTTTCTCGTAACTTACCCTGTAGAGGGGAGGCATGGCGAGGTACACGTGACCCCGTTCAATAAGTTCCGTCATATAGCGGTAGAAGAAGGTAAGGAGCAGGGTACGAATATGGGAACCGTCCACATCGGCATCGGCCATGATGATAATCTTGTGATAGCGGATTTTATCTACCTTGAATTCGCCGCCGCAGCCCGCGCCTATGCTGGCGATGATGGGCTGGAGTTTCTCGTTGGTTACCACTTTTTCTATACGGGTTTTTTCCACGTTGAGCATCTTGCCAAAGAGGCTCAATATTGCCTGGTACTGGCGGTTCCGGCCCATTTTGGCGGATCCTCCGGCCGAATCTCCTTCCACGATAAAAAGTTCGCAGAGGCCGGGGTCTTTTTCGGAACAGTCCGCAAGTTTGCCGGGGAGGCCCGCTGAATCCATGGCGTTTTTGCGGCGGGTAGCGTCCCTGGCCTGGCGGGCGGCGATACGGGCCCTGGCCGCAAGTACGCTCTTTTCCAGGATGGCGGCGATTACATCGGGATGCCGGTCAAAGTAGAGTTCAAGCTGTTCGCCGGCCAGGGATTCAACAATGCCTTTGACTTCGCTGTTTCCCAGCTTGCCCTTGGTTTGGCCTTCAAACTGGGGGTTGGGTACTTTTACCGAAAGAACCGCGGTAAGGCCTTCCCGCACATCATCCCCCGAAAGGCTTTCGTCCAGTTTTTTGACCTGTTTGCTCTTTTTAAGGCACTCGTTCAGGGTACGGGTAAGGGCGGATTTGAAGCCGACGAGGTGGGTTCCTCCGTCTCTGGTATTGATGTCGTTGACGAAGGAGTACATGATCTCGTTGAAGCCGTCGTTGTACTGGATGGCACATTCCACCTCTACATCGTCCCTGGCTCCCCCGATGAATATAGGCTCTTTGTAGAGCACGGTTTTGCTCTCGTTAAGATACTCCACAAAGCTCTTTACACCGCCGTCAAACTTGAATTCGTGGGTCTTGAGAGTGGAAAGCCGTTCGTCCCGAATGGTGATTTTAAGGCCCTTGTTGAGGAAAGCCAGCTCCCGCAGGCGGTTGGAGAGGGCGTCGAAATTGTAGACGGTACTCTCAAAGATGGAAGAATCGGCTTTGAAACGGACTACGGTGCCCCGTTTTTCCGTTGTTCCAGTCTCGCCGGCAGGACCTTCCGGAATACCGATTTTATAGCGCTGGGTATGGATTTTGCCGTCGATGTGGACAAAGGCCTCGCACCATTCGGAAAGGGCATTGACCACCGAGACTCCCACGCCGTGGAGGCCTCCCGAAACCTTGTAGCTCTTTTTGTCGAACTTGCCCCCCGCGTGAAGCCGGGTCATGACCAGTTCCAGGGCGCTTACATGCTCGGTAGGGTGAATATCGACAGGGATGCCCCGGCCGTTATCCTCTACCCGGACTACATCGTTCCCCTCCAGGACCACCAGAATATCGTCACAGAAGCCCTGCATGGCCTCGTCAATGGAGTTGTCTACGACTTCGAATACCAGATGATGCAGACCATCAATGCCGGTCGTCCCAATATACATGCCGGGACGTTTACGAACTGCCTCAAGACCCTTAAGAACCTGAATATTTTGTGCTGAATAACCTGAATTCACCTTTTCATCTTACCTATCTTGCATAAAAAAGTAAAGACAACATAAACTAGGACAAATGAAGGGAACTACGGCGGCCTGAAGCTCCGTTGCGTGGTGTACTCGAAGCATCGCTGCATAGTGTGCCGGAAGCTCCGCCGCATGGTTCCCAGGCAGTTGTGTGCAAGCTGTGGATAAATAAGGTGAATAACCTTAAAAGGGATGAGAAGGGAAGACCCCGGAAGGTTTCTTTCGTAAGTCCCTATTTTTTTCAGCCTAATTCTTTGTATTATAAGGAATTAGATGTGATTTACCAATCAGATGTTAAGGGGGTGGAAGCCCGGAATGTCCGGCGCTCTGTTTTTTCTTGTCTACAGGAACGGCAAGGCTTGTGAATAATATGTTAATAACCGGTAGAGGAAGCCATAACATCCCGCTGAGCAGGCCCGGTGTACCCATAATCCTCCTCCGGTAAAGGTTTGGAAATGGCTATATCTGAGTATGAAATATTCTGGCAGGAAGCGCTTAAACTGGCCCGGCAGGAGATGGGTGAACAGGCTTTTCCCGTCTGGTTTGATCTTGAATTTCTCTCTTCTGCCGGGGATATCATTACCGTTGCGGTCCCTTCAAACTTTTATCTGGACCGGCTGATTCAGCGCCGGTATCATATCCTGCTTGAAGCCAAACTTCTGGAACTGACAGGCCGGGAAATTCATCTGGATTTTGAGGTTATCCCCTCCAAAAAACGGGAAACCGCCCAAAAAGAAGAGGCTGAAGGTGATTTGGAAAAGTCAAAAGCCAAAACAAGGGCCCCGGCAGAGAAGAAAACCGAAAAAAAGTCCAAACATTCCCAACTCCGGGAAGATTATACCTTTGAACGTTATATTGTCGGAGAAAATAACGACTATGCGGTAAGCGTAGCCAAGGCTATCGGGCTTAATCCGGGAACTTCTTACAACCCGTTCCTGATCTACGGGGGTGTCGGCCTGGGCAAAACCCACCTGATGCACGCCATCGGGAGCTTTATTTATCAGAATTCGGATTATAAGATAATCTGCATCACTTCCGAAAATTTTCTCAACGAGTTTATTCAGGCGATTGGGGATAAAAATACCTCGGCGGCCTTCAAAAACAAATTCCGTATGACCGATATTCTTCTCATGGATGACATCCAATTCTTTCAGGACAAGGAACAGGTTCAGGAGGAGCTTTTTCATACCTTCAATTCCCTTCTGGAGGCAAAAAAACAGGTCGTCTTTACCTGTGACCGGCCTGTTTCGGAGTTGAAAAAGATCCCCGAACGGCTCAAGTCGCGGTTTGAACTCTGCCTCAAGGTAGATCTACAGCCTCCAAAGTATGAAACCCGTTGCGCCATTCTCAAAAAAAAGGCCAAAGAGCGGGGTATAAACATTCCGGATACGGTAATTGACCTTATCGGCAAGAATATTTCCACCAATATCCGGGATCTTGAGGGGGCCATCAACACTCTGATTCCCTATGCGGAACTGAAAAAGATACCCATAACCCTGGAAATAGCCCAAAATCTGCTGCGGGATATGTTCGCTTCCCCAAAAATGGAGAATCTTTCAATCGATCTTATCCGCCGGGTCGTAGCCTCTTATTTTTCCCTTACTCCCAACGATCTCAAAGGGAGGAAGAAAAACAAAAATATCGCTCTGGCGCGGCATATTGCCATGTATATTTCCTATGAAATCGCGGAATACTCCACCACGGAGATAGGCCAGGACTTTGGAGGAAGGGATCATACCACGGTTATGCATTCCTGCAATGTGATACGGGATACCCTTCAGTCCGATCCTACCATGCAGCCGACCATAGATAACCTTAAACGACTGATTCGGGAGGAAAGCGCCAGACATTAACTGTGGAAAAGGTATTGAAAAGAGGTGGATAAACGGAAACCGGGCGAACATTGTGGAAAGAATGAACAACAACAGGCCGGATTGTTAAAAAGCTAACTCCTTATAATACAAGGAATTAGATATGTTATCCACATATACTTTTGCTTACTAATACTACTACTAAATTTATATATATTATATAATAATAACAAGAAAGGACAACCCAGAATAACCAATCCCGGAACGTCCTTAAGGAGAGCGCACAGATGAAGTTTAGCTGTGATAAAAACATACTGCTGAAAGAAATAAACATGGCCCAGGAAATCGTTTCCACAAAGAATGCCATGTCGATCCTGTCCAATATATACCTAGAGGCAGGAGAAGATACCCTTGTGATAAAAGCTACGGACACAAAGGTTAGTTTTGAAACACGGATGCCTGTAACTGTCGGCGAAACAGGAGCTACCACGGTACTTGGGGATAAATTCCTGGGGATTCTCAATTCTATTCCCGAAGGGGAACTGGAATTCGAACAGATTGATACAAAATCGACCATCAAACCAGGCAGTAAAAAGATAAAATTTCAGTTGAAGAGTATTTCATCTGAAAAATTTCCCGAATTTCCCGTTTCTTCCGAAGAATACTTTGAAATACCCGTAAAAGACTTTAAGGATATGATCATGCAGACCGTTTTTGCGGTTTCTGATGATGAAACCCGGTATTTTATGAACGGAGTTCATCTGGAAAAAGTTGACGGGAATATTGTCATGGTGGCTACCGATGGACGGCGCCTTGCCTATATCAGTAAACCATCAGGAAATGAAATAAAGGATTTTTCCGGAGTCATTATACCGCCAAAGATACTTACCATTTTGATGAAAAGGACAGGAGACGAGGGACTGGTATCAATTTCGGTTACCGATAAGACGCTTTTTGTCCGTTTTGGAAGCTATAATCTTTCGTCGGTACTCATTGAAGGCCCCTTCCCTAATTACAAACGGGTAATTCCCGAATCTCAGAACAGTATGTTCATTGTTAATAGACTTGAAATGCTGGACGCTCTGAGGCGTGTATCCCTTCTTGTGGAGCAGAAATCCCGGCGAATTTACCTGGGTCTGGCTTCCGGTTCGGTGTCTGTCTATTCTGAAGAAAACGATATCGGCGTTGCGCGGGAAGAGATCCCCTGCAAGTATGAGGGTGAAGAGCTATCCATAGCCCTCAATTACCGCTATATCGAGGAACCATTCAAGGTAATGGATGATGAAGAAATCTGTATCCGGTTTACCGATACGACAAAGGCCATAACCATCGTGCCGGTGCCGGAAAAAGACTTCTTTCATATTGTCATGCCGATGCAAAATTGACAAATTGATAATCCGTTCCGTTCAAACCGTCTTCTTCAGGAATTTAACCGATGGCATTACGGATACCTGTGCCAAAGATATTTTTCTGATTGGTGAAAACGGGCAGGGAAAAAGCAATTTTATTGAGGCTGTTTATTATTCCGCCTATGCTTCTTCGTTCCGGGGAGCCGCCGACAGGGAACTGGCCCGTTTTGATGAAAAATCTAACCTTAAAAAACCAGCCGGACATGAAACGAAGTCCCATGCCTTCTCCGTTTCCCTTAGTTATGACGACCCTGTGGTAGATCAGGTAGTGGTAAAGTATGAAGGAGGAAAAAAGAGCATCCGTATCAACGGAAAAGCCGTAACAGACCGGAAAGAACTGCTCGACATAGCTCCCTGCATTGTTTTCTGCCATGAAGATATGGAATTTGTAACCGGAAGCCCCGAGAGGCGGCGCTGGTTTTTCGATCAGACCTTGAGTCTGATGGACCCTGTGTATCTTGACATGTTTCGCCGTTACCGCCGGGTCCTCAAGGAAAAAAACGCCCTGCTCCGGGATTGCCGTTTGAGAGGTCTGTATACCCAGGCTGTTCCGGTACTGGATGTGCTTGATCCCCAGCTTGTAAGTTACGGTCTCTCCCTGATGGAGAAGCGTGAAGATGCGGCGGAGCAGTTTTCCCGGCTTTTTACCCGCCTTTATGGGGAAGTATCCGGCATTGAAGGGCTGGAAGTACGGTACCAGAGTTCCTGGAAACGGAAGGAAGATGCGGAAAAAACCCTTCTGGAAAAAAGGCAGGCGGAATTTGCGGCGGGCCTGAGTCTTTCGGGCCCCCACCGTGACCGCTACAATTTTTACCGGGAAGGGAACGAATTTACCGGAACCGCTTCTACCGGGCAGCGCCGGCTTTTGGCCCTGCTTCTCCGTTCCGCCCAGGCCACAATTTACCGGGAGGCGGCGGGGAAAGACCCGGTTCTGCTTCTGGATGATGTGCTGCTGGAGATGGACGGGGAAAAACGCAGGCGTTTTTTGGCTGTCCTGCCTTCCTATTCCCAGGCCTTCTACACGTTCCTGCCCGAAGAGCCCTATCAGGCCTACAAAAAAGATGACACCCTGATATACCGCCTTGTACAGGGCTCTCCGGAGCCGGTATGATGGATATATAATGAGAAAGGTCGGAGACATAATCAAGGCCATGATTGGCCCTGAACTGGCTGAAACAGTGCGGGGATATTCTGATTTTTTCACCTCCTGGGAAGATATTACCGAAAAAAACCATATTGCCGCGGCGGGCTTCCATTCCCGGATAAAGGAATTTGAAAGAGGCGTGGTGCTTATTGAGACGGAGCACCCCGGCTGGACTCAGCTTTTACAGACCAAAGAACGGAAACTGCTCTACGATTTCCAGCGGCGTTTTCCCGAAAAAGGAGTTACCGGTATTGCCTTTTTTCTTGCCAAAGAACGGAGAGAAACCGGAGTTTCCGGGCTTGAGACACCTGTTCTGCGGCCCCCGGAGCCGTCTGAAGAAACGGAAGAAAAGATCGACGGCAAAATCTCCTGGGACAAGATCCATGATGAAGGGCTCAGGGCAACGCTGCAACGGCTTGAAAAGGCGATAGTGGCGCAAAACCATGCGGCTGGGCCCGAAAATCTGCCGTGACATCCCTTTACGAACATTGTAATCTCTGCCCCCGCCGGTGCGGCGTGAACCGTTTGAGAGGGGAACGGGGCTACTGCGGGGAGACTGCGGCCCTGAGGTTGGCATGTGCCTCCATACACCGGGGAGAGGAACCTCCCGTTACCGGGCAGGGGGGCTCCGGAACTATCTTTGTAAGCGGTTGTAATCTGGGCTGTACCTTTTGTCAGAACTGGCAGATTTCACGGCGCACGGACGCACAGACCATGGGACGGGAGGTTTCGTCCGAAGAATTTGCCGCCATCTGTATTGCCCTTGAGGAAAAGGGAGCGGAAAATATCAATATTGTTACCGGGAGCCATGCAATTCCCGCAATTGCCGAAGGCATTGACCGCGCCGGAGAGCGGGGTTTGAAGATACCGGTACTCTGGAACAGTTCCGCCTATGAAACCGAAGAAGCTCTGGAAATACTCATTCCAAGGGTAGACGCCTGGCTTCCCGACCTTAAAACCCTCGATCCCGCGCTGGCTTCCCGGTATTTCAATGCCGTGGATTACCCGGAAAGGGCAAAGGCCACAATACTGAAGATGCTTTCCCTTCCCCATTCGCTTATTATTGTCCGCCACCTTATATTGCCCGGTCATCTGGAATCCACCAGGGAGGTGCTGCAATGGCTTGCTCATCGGGCGATAGTTTCGATTATGACACAGTTTACACCGGTCAATGGTACGGACAATATGCGTTATGTGAACCAGGAGGAGTATGAACAGGTATTGGACTGGCTTGGTGAATTAGGTATTGAAGAAGGCTACTGTCAGGAACCGGCAAGAAGCAGCGACTGGCTGCCGGATTTTGGGAGAAGGAATCCGTTTAGCGCCCGCGGGGACGACGCTTCTGAACTTTCTTCCCCTGTGTGGCACTGGAAAGATACATAGCAAAAAGCGGATCCGAATTTTTGTGTTTTTCAGGGTATGAGAATATAATTTGATCAATAAGGTGGTATACTGAACCGGATGTACACACGGGAATTTCAGGAAAGCCGGCCGAGTCCGATTGATAAAGGCGCCCCCCTTTTTGGGACCTGGACAGGCGCTTTTCAGGGGGTGGATCTCCTGGATATTCAGAAGCCTTACCGGTTTCCCTCTCCGCGCTGGGTACGGGATCTCAGGATAAAAGAATGGGAAACTTTTATTATCCAGGACGAGCGTTTTTTAATGGAGGCGCTCTTTTCCAATCTAAAAGTCTACCGGATGGCTCAGGTTCTTCTGTATGATAAAACTTCGGGGGAGAAGCTTCGGTTTATAAAGACCATCCCCTTTTCGGGCTGGCAGCTGCCGAAGGGGCTTGCCAACGCGGCAGTAGATTCCCATTCCTGGGGTTTTTTCTTTCGTATCCATGACTGGCTTGACGCGGATACAATTAAGCTGGATCTGAATATTGAGGCAAGCAGCAAAAGGCCTTCTTTTACCGCTCATGCGGAATTTGATGTAAGCGCCCAGAAGACCGGCGCCGTGTCTGTATGTTTGCCCTTTTCCGGGCGGAGATGCATGTATGCCTTTAAGACACTGGCGGCAGTACGGGGGGATCTGGTTTTTGGCGGAGAGCACTATTTTTTGGATCCCGGAAAAACCAGCGGGATTTTTGCCGATTTTAAGGGTTTTTTTCCCTACCGGACGCGGGCAAACTGGTGTAACGGCTTCGGTCCGGACGAGAAAGGCCGCCGTTTTGGCTTCAGTCTGGCGGAAAACCAGACCAGGGAAGCCTACAAAAATAACGAGAATGTCCTGTGGCTTGATGACGGACTCAGCCTGCTTCCACCGGTAAAGATCACCATGCCCGAAGGCATTGGTTCCGACTGGATCATACAGGACATGGAGGGTATGGTGGATCTGGTGTTTAGCCCGAAAGAAGCGGTGCGCAACAGCCGGAATCTGGTGTTTATCAACTCTGAATACATAACCCTGTTGGGGTATTATAATGGGGTATTGGTAAGTTCCGGAGGGGAAGAGATTCAGGTTAAAAACCTCTGGAGTACGGGGGAGCAGCTCTATCTGCGTATATAGAAATGGCAAAGAATAATAAAGCAATCTATGCGCCCGGAGAACTGGATCGGGTGCGGGGAAAATTGGGAGTGGATGAGTCGGAAGCCAGGCGCATGGCCCAAATTCTGGGCGGTGAAGTAGGCTACGAACGGACCGCGGAACAGGCCAAACCCAGGCCGCACCGGGTCAGGCATGAAACAGTAGAAGTGGTCGTTGGAAACAAAGGCGGCAGATCCCGCGGCGATGACCGGAGCCGGTCGAGAAGAACGGCGGAACCGCCGGCAGACGAAACCAGGGCGCAGGCAAAACAGCCCCGCAGGCGCGAATCGAATTCCGATGATGATCCGGCTGTTCCGGTAAAGCCGAATTATTTTGACCGGCTCAGGATGGATCGTTTTGCGGGGCAGCCCGAATTTGATATAAAGTCCGCAAGCCAGGTATTGAGTTCCATGCTGACTATTTTTGGGGAATCCCCTGATTATGTAAGCCCGCTTTTTATAAACAAACGTTTTCCTGAATACTACAAGCGTATTGAACAACTGGTTACCTGTACCCGCACCCTTTTCCCCCGGAATAACATGAGGCGGAATGAAAAATTAAGGCGTACCAGTCCCTTTGTATATGCCGTTCTGGATACGATTCGTTACTGGAACATTGAAAAGATTGCTTCCGATTTTTCCAAGATCCAGTCCCACCCCCGAAATGTAAAGATGCTTGAGTTCGCGGATATCCTCAGGGCAATCTACAGACCGCTTTTTGTTTTGGAACTCCTTGATATAGAAGCCCATCTAAAGGGGGCTTACAAACTTCTTTACAAGCTGCTCTACATTGAAAACCCCATGGATGCCAAGGAAAAGTATCAGGATCTTATCCGTAATTCTCTGGTTTCCTTTGGTAATATACGCCGGGAGATACATTACCTTCTCTACCCAATGCTTTTGAAACTTCTCTCCAACCGGTATATCTCTTATGAACGTTTTTTTGTGGAACGGAAAAACCGTTTTTTGGCCTTCATCGGTGCCCAGGAAACAAACCGGATTGATCCGGCCGGTATGACTCCCTCAGGAGAGATAGATGGGGAAGAAAAAGCCGAAGAGGCGGAGGAAGGGGCCGAAGCAGAGGGGAATGAAACCGCCCAAAATTCGGAGGAAGGCGAAAATGAAGAGGATGAAGATCCGGATGATCCCAGGGTAATCGAAAGAAAGGCAAAGAAGAAGGCCCTGGAGGCGGAAAAAAAGGCTCTGAACCGGGGTATCGCCACACTGGAAGCCCTCTTTCCCAAGGCAGGCTGGGATCGGCTTTCTTCGTTTCCGGATCTCTATCCCTACTTTACCGATATGCTCGGCCTGAAAAAGGGGTATGAGTTGATTGCCCCCACAGATCCTCTCCAGCAGGTAGTGATTCTCCTCAGGGTGCTGGAAGAACTCTTCTTTGCGCTCCGTTATGTTACCTTTGGAGTAATAGCGGGAGCGGATGGGCAGCCGGTTAAGGTTGAAGATTACCTTAATCCGATTATCAACAACTGGCGCAGTTATATTGACCGGAGTTTTGTAAAAGAGTATCTGCCGCGCTTAACGGAATACTGCAATATTCTGGAAAACACCGCCGATTCCCACAATTCCAACTATGTCAAACGGCTTATCAACGAACTGCACTGGGCCAAGCGAATCTACTTTCTGCCTCACTATAAATTCGAATCAATCATGACCAGCCCTTTCCAGAAAAACGCGATCAATCCCCTGTATCCGGAGATACGCATTTTAAGAAAATATCTGACCGCGGTAGCCGCGGGGATAGAACAGGGGAACAGACAGGGAGGAGCCGAAGCCATGGCTCCCTGCGACGGCATTGATAATCCCTGGGAGCCGTATAACTTTGAAGTTCCCAATCCTCTTTCCCGCCGTTTGGATGCCCTCTTGGCTTCCAGGAAACGGAACAATGCCGCTCTGATTTTCTTTACCCTGGCAGTGAGTACCGTTCTGGATCACCTGGTGAATAATGATTCCAGCTGGGCCTATGAGAACCGTCCGGGGCCTCTCTTCCGCAGTGTCAACGGCGAAGGAATCATGCCTCTCTTTGGCGTGGATACCAAGATCGATGCGGATGTAATCTTCAAGCAGGAAATGCGAAAGAAAACCAAGCAGCCGAATGACGGAATTCCGGAAGAAAGCTAGAGCCAGGGCATCGGCGTTTACTTTTAAAAGCGGTTTACTTTGAAGAAAAGATTCACCGCGAAGACAAAAAGATTCACCGCGAAGTCGAAGAAGTCGAATAAGTTCACCGGGCGGAGTATGAAGCGCTTCTTTTTTCTCTTCTTACTTCTTATACTTTTTCGACTTCGCGGTTATAATTTCTTCCAAAGCCTGCAGTTTCGCGAAACATGAAAGTAAACGCCGATGACGAACTTAATGTGGAGCGGATAAACCGGATAACGGCGGAGATAGCGAAGGCGGGGAAAGAGGCGCGGATAAAAGCGTATCTGGATGCGATAGTGAGAGCGAACGTGAACGTGATAGAGGAGGTGATACGGATGAGTGATTTGACACTGGAACAGGTACTTGAACGGACAGGGCTTATTGCCAAATGGGAGGCCAGAGGCAGGGCGGAAGGCAGGGCGGAGGGTAAGGCGGAAGGCGAAGCGCGAGAGGCCAGAGCTGAAGAGCGGGTCAAGCGTGAAGTAGCCAAAAAACTTATAAACAACATAGGGCTGCCCCTTGAACAAGTTGCCCAGGTTACCGGGCTGGACATTGGAACCCTTAGACAATACAGGGAATAGTTCAACCGGTATCAGACCAGGGCATCGGCGTTTACTTTTAAAAGCGGCTTACTTTGAAGAAAAGATTCACCGCGAAGTCATAGATGAAGTTCACCGCGAAGTCGAAGAAGTCGAATAAGTTCACCAGGCGGAGTATGAAGCTCCCCTTATTACTTACTACTTCTTACGTATTACTTCTTTAGGTTGATTTTTTTTCGAAAACACTTGC
>JAISCR010000052.1 GCA_031265435.1 Treponema sp. | reverse complement strand
ACCATCGACTCTATCAACGATAGGAAATTTCACAGTCAATCCGCCCTCGTTACCGCTGTGGATAACAACCGGATAATTTCCATCAACGATATGCCCGCCACCGCCTATTTGGAGCAGCTTGGTCTTATGCAAAACGGCGCCCACGAATTACTCTTCGCCTTTCCTTTGGCTGTGGACGAGCATAAGGGCGGCAAGCCTAAGCTTTGTACGGCCTACGCGGTGGATTCCAGCGGGAGCCTGATATGCGGAAGCACCATAGCCAGGGGAAGCAGCCTGAATATCGGTACTTCCACCGCTGAAGATGTGTTGCTCACCGCATCCCGTATGGCCGGCAAAGCCAGGGCGGAGCGGAACAGGAACGGGCTCTTTATCATCGCCTGCTTTAGCCGCAATATTGTTCTTCCGGATCCGTGGGATGAAATAAAACTCGTCAGGAAACAAATGGAAGATCTGCCCTTTCCCTACATTTTCTTTTATGCCGCGGGGGAGATATGCCCCGAGTATGATGACAAGGCGGGGGAACTGCGTAACGAGTTTCATCAGTACTCCATAATTTCCTGTATGATTTAGGATGGCGGGTCTTGGCGGATAACAAGGTTCAGGAAACTGATGTTCTCCAAACCAGGATTGCTGAACTGGAGAAGGCAAACACGGAAATCCGGAAGGAAAACCGCGCAATCCGCCGCAAGTATGAAACAGCTCAGATGTTCCTGGAGCGGAGTAACGCTTATAACGCTTTCAAGGACAAACTGCTGGCCACGGTCATGGCCGAAAAAGAAAGGCAGGACAAATATTTCAATCTGCTGCTGGAGTATACCCAGGAAATACTACTCCTGCTGGATCACAATCTGCGCTTCGTGTACTGTTCCCGGGTTTTTCTGGGGCAAACGGGGATTACCGATTTTGCCGCGATCAACGGCCGGGAATTCCACGACGTGTTCCGGCAAGCCGCGGGGGAAGGCGCGGCGGATTACCTGCTGAATATTCTTTCGGCGGCCCTGCGGAACAACCGGGCGAACACGGTTAACCGGATCATAGACATAGGGACGAAGGGCGGGCCCCGGCATTACACGATTTATGTCAGTCCCATGCTGGACGGGAATGGGGTGTCAGAGGGCGCCCTGGTACTGTTTCAGGATATGACTGAAATCCTCAACGCCAAAGAGCAGGCCGAGGCCGCCAACCGGGCGAAATCCTCGTTTCTGGCCCGCATGAGCCACGAGATCCGCACCCCCATGAACGCTATCGTCGGCATGACGGAACTGGCGTTAAGGGAAGCGGGCGGGATGCCGATGCTGGAGTACCTTGCCAATATCAGGCAGGCCGGTTCAAACCTTCTGTCCATCATCAACGATATTTTGGATCTGTCCAAGATTGAATCGGGCAACTTTTATCTTAGCTCTGCGGCTTACAGTCTCGCGTCCCTGCTTAACAACGTGATCAATGTGATGCGGGTACGCTTTGCCGAAAGATCCCTTCTCTTTTTGGTTGAAGTTGACGCCGCGATCCCCAACAACCTTACAGGCGATGAAGCGCGCATCCGTCAGATTCTTTTCAACATAACCAGCAACGCGGCAAAATACACGGAAAAGGGCTTTGTAAAACTTTCGATACAGGGAACCCGGCTTGGCGGGAATTCACTCCTCCTTACTTTTACTGTTGCCGACAGCGGTATCGGCATAAGAGAAGAAGATTTGGGGAGTTTGTTCGGCGATTTCGTCCGGCTCGATCTGGATCACAACAAGGGTATCGAGGGTACCGGCCTGGGTCTGGTAATTACTAAACGGCTCTGTCAGGAAATGGGGGGAGATATCCGGGTATCCAGCGTTTACGGCGAAGGCTCGGCATTTACCGCCGAGATCGTCCAGTCTTTCTCCGGGGAAACGCCCCTGGCGGTGGTGGAACATCCCCAAACCAAGCGGGCGCTCCTGTACGATAACCGGCGCCTCTATTCCGATTCGGTTTTTGAAACCTTAAGCAATCTGAAAGTACCCGTGGTAAGAACCTCCGACGCGGAAACCTTTATCGCCGAATTTTCGGGCGGCAATTTTGCTTTCGCCTTTACTTCCCCGAATATTCTGGAACAGGTCGTCGCGTCAATGAAACAGCCATGTTCAAGAACAAACCTGGTGCTTCTGGCGGACTTGGGGGAGATGTCCTCCTTTCGGGATATTCCCGTCATCGCCATGCCCGCTTACGCTGTCTCCGTAGCGAATGTTCTTAACGGCGTAAGCCTTTCAAAACCGGAGAGGAAAAATCATGTTCGTTTTACCGCGCCTGCCGCCCGCGTCCTGGTTGTGGACGACATAATAACCAACCTCAAGGTCAGCCAGGGGCTTCTTATGCCCTTTAAGATGCGTGTTGATATTTGCGATACCGGAGCCAAGGCGGTGGCGCTGACAAAGACAAACCGGTACGACATTATCCTTATGGATCACATGATGCCGGGCATGGACGGCATTGAGACAACGGCAAGCATCCGGGCTTTGGAAGGGGACTATTTCAAACAGGTTCCCATCATCGCCCTGACTGCCAACGCGGTATCGGGTATGCGGGAAATGTTTTTGGAAAACGGGTTTAGCGATTACCTTGCGAAGCCGGTTGAATTGACCAGACTGAACGAGGTCATGGAGAGATGGATACCAAAATCAAAACGGCAGGAAAGAAAACCGGATCCCCAGGCCGGTCCGTTCTCCCGGCCGGGGCCTTAGCGGTTTGCCGCGCTTTGCGCGTGAAAAGTTACGGGCAATCGCGCCTCTGTTTTTTTGATAATTTATATTAGAGTTATTCAAGAACCAACCGGGTTTTCGAACAGTCTATTGACGTATTCATTGAATTATGTTATTGTGGTATCATGGTAATAAAACAAAGCCGGTATATATCGAAAAATATTTTAATCATGCTCTTTGTGTTATCAATGGTACTTTTGCTTGGCTTATCAATAGGGAGCATTTTATTCAGAGTTTTTTTAACCCGCACAATGGAATACAATATCGAATACCGGCTGCTTGCGGTCAGTAAAATAGCCTCGGAATTAACAACTCTGGACGAACTTGAAAGATATCGCACGGTTGAGGATATGAACCTTCCTTCTTACAAGGGACTTCGCCGCAGATTGCTGGAATTCTCCCGCGAATACGACGTGCTCTATGTCTATTATATACGCAGGTCGGGGGATCAGCAGCTCCAATACATCGTGGACAACGACTTTAATGAAGAGACCATGGTCGGATTGGACACTCCGCCCTATAACATACAGCCTCTGCCCTGGATTAAACTGGCGCTGGAAGGAGAAGCAAGCCATTCCGGCCTGGGAAATTATACCCCGGGCTGGGAAGGGTTGTTGACGACCTACACGCCCCTGTTTGATGAGGACGGAAATGTCGGGGCGATTGCCGGCGTAGATATACTGGATGAATCTATTGTTTTCGCCAGGCATATGATTGCCGTTCTCAACGTGCTGCAGATCGTTATTATGGTGATTGTGTTTGTAAGCGGCTTTATGACCCTGCTTCATTACCGGATTGAGGCGCAAAAGGCGCTCGACGCCAGTTCCGCAAAGAGTCTGTTCCTCTCCAATATGAGCCACGAATTCCGAACGCCCCTTAACGCCATTCTTGGGATGGGGGAATTGATTCGGATGACGGACGACTTAAGCCTTATGCAAAACTACACCGATGAAATCATAACCGCCGGACAGAGTTTGCTTCACCTGGTTGACGGGCTTATCGAATATTCCAAGAGCGGAAGAAAACCATCCGGCGATGAGCCTGAACAAGGTTAGGTCATTGCTCCATAATCTTGACAAAGACATCCGTTAAGGTAGGATCAAATTGGGTCCCTTTGCCCTCCCGGATAATCGCCAGCGCCTCCTGGCGGGAAAA
>JAISCR010000027.1 GCA_031265435.1 Treponema sp. | reverse complement strand
CCCCCCCCCCCCCCCCCCCCCCCCCCCCCCCCCCCCCCAAGAACGAATGTTATAGACGAAGACGATACAAAAAGTGCAAATACAGGTCTCAGGATCCTTTTGGCGGACGATCAGATTCTCTTTGCCGAAAGTCTTAAAACTTTTCTCAATAACTATGCCGAGGATATGAATATTGTCGGGATTGCCCGGAACGGTAAAGAGGCGCTGGATATGTCTATGGAACTCAAGCCTGACATTATTCTCATGGATATACGCATGCCCATTATGGACGGAGTAGAAGCGGTACAGGCGATCAAGCCGAAATTTCCGGACATAAAGATCGTTATGTTATCAACGTATGATGAAGATACGTTTGTTCATTCCGCCCTTCATGCCGGCGCTTCTGGATATTTATTGAAGGATATATCACCTACGGAATTTATCGCCGCTATCAGGGCGCTTAGCAGCGGCCTCATGCAGATTTCGCCGGAAATAGTCCGGAGGCTGATCGAGGCTCGTTATGCTCCGTCTCCGGAACACAAAAAAACGGAAGACGCCAAAGCGGTTCTCCCTCCGGAGAACGGTGCCGAGACCTTCGAATGGCTCAAGGAACTGACCGAAAGGGAACGTAAAATATTTACCCTCATTGCCCGAGGTTACGACAACGATCAGATTTCGACGGAACTGAATCTGGCGTTGCAGACCGTGCGAAATCAGGTAAGCGCTATTTATTCAAAGCTGGAAGTAAAAAACCGTTTCGAAATCATACGCCTGGCGAATCAGCGGCCCCGGAAACCCGGGGGCGGTACATAAATACCGGCAAATTTTTTTTAAAAAGTATTTTTGTAACTTGTTTCCCCCCGAAAAGAGATCTACCATGGATTTAATATTTTTGTTTACGGAGGCAAAGTTATGAAACGATTTTTATTAGCGGTCACGATCCTGGTTCTGACTTGCACCTTTGCATTTGCGGGAGCAGGCCAGCAAAAAGCCAGTCCGCAGTCAGCGGATCCTAATGCGCCCAAGACACTTAACATTTGGACCTGGGACCCTGCTACGGCGGTGCTCACCATGCAGGAAGCGGCAAAAACGTATATGAAGTCCCATCCGAATGTAACCGTAACCGTGGTAGAGACCCCGTGGGACGATGTGCAGTCAAAGCTCATCACCGCTTTTTCATCCGGTCAGACAGGAAGCCTGCCGGACATTACGTCCATGCAGGACAATGCGGCGCAGAAAAATATAATAAATTTCTCCGAAGGCTTTGTAGCTTTTGACGATTACATTGATCTGAGTCAGTTCATTGAGTTTAAGTTGGAAGTGGCGAAGTATAACGGAAAACATTATGGAATCCCCCTGGACAACGGTGTAACGGCTTCTTTTTATCGCAAGGATATCATCGAACAGGCGGGGCTTAATCTCTCTGATTTTAATGACATCACGTGGGAAAGATTCATTGAACTCGGAAAAATCGTAAAGGCCAAGACCGGACTTCCCATGATTTCGGCCACCACCAATTCCTCGGATATGCTTTCCATGATGCTCCAGAGCTGTGGTACCTATTACTTCGACAGGAACAGTAAAGCATATATTCAGAACAATCCTATCATTAGGCGGGGGATGGAACTCATCAAGGAAATGGTGGACAGCGGAATTTTGCTCCTTGTACCGGATTGGAACTCCTATATTGCTACGCTGAACAAGGGTACTGTGGCGGGCACCATCCAGGGCTGTTGGATCATGGGTTCCATTAAACTTGAACCCTCACAGTCCGGAAAGTGGGGCATGGTAAACACACCAAAATTTTCGTCCTTTAGCTCCGTGAACTATTCCAACCAGGGCGGTTCCTGCTGGATGGTTCTGTCCAACGCCAAATATCCCGAAGTGGCTATGGACTTCCTCAAGACCCTTTTTGCCGATGTGGGTCCCGTTCTGGATTTTCAGTTGACCACAGGCCTGGTACCCTGCTGGAAACCGGCGGGCCAAACGGCGCTGATGAACGAAGCTCAACCTTTCTTCGGGGGACAGAAGCTCTTTGCACAACTGATGGAATACGGTTCAAGGGTTCCGCCCATCCAGTACGGCATCTACAATTACGAGGCCAGGGATGCCGCAGCGCGGGCCTTATCTGAATATCTTCAGGGGTCCAGACTCGATGATGTGCTTGCTGCGGCCCAGAAGAATACCGATTTCCAGATGGGGAATTGATTCCTGCCGCTGTTTGTTAATACGTTTTTATAATGGCTCCCCGTTTCCAAAACGAGGAGCCTATTATTAGTTGGGGGGTTTATATGCAGCCGGTTCGTTTGTCAAAAAAACTGGCTCGTTGGGGATGGGTTTTTGTAATCCCTGCGACATCGCTGATCTTTTTTCTTTCTTTTTTCCCCATGATTCAGGCGTTCTTTCTATCTCTCAGAACAGGCATAGGCCGGAACATGCAATTTTCGGGGGTGCGGAATTATGTCCGGCTTTTTCAGGATGAGATATTTATGGGTTCCCTCCGGAACGTGTTTACTTATTTTGTGATCGAGATCCCCATCATGATTTTCATGGCCCTCGTCCTCTCTTCGATACTCAATTATGAAAAGCTGAAGTTCAAGGGTCTTTTCAGGACAATCATCTTCCTTCCCTGCGTTACATCGCTGGTTTCATCGGGCATGATATTCAGATCCTTCTTTTCCATGGACGGAATCATCAATATTGTCTTTCTTAATCTTGGCCTGATAAAAGAGCCTGTCAGTTACCTGGCCCATCCTGTTTGGGCCAAGGTTTCCATCATCGTGGTAATGCTTTGGCGTTGGACCGGTTATAATACCATTTTTTACCTGGCGGGTATGCAGAATATCGAAACATCGGTGTACGAGGCTGCGCGCATAGACGGAGCTTCAACGGTTCAGCAGTTCTTTAGGATCACCATCCCACTGCTTAAACCGGTGATCCTCCTTACCACCATCATGTCCACTAACGGCTGTCTCCAGCTTTTTGATGAAGTACGGACCATGACCGGCGGCGGACCGGGAATCGCGACCATTACCTTGTCCCAGTACATATACGATCTGTCCTTCCGGTACAATCCTAACTTTGGCTATGCCGCGGCAGTGTCATATATTATACTGGTGCTGGTAGCCTTCCTGTCGTTTATCCAGCTTAAAGTGGGGGATCGGGCATGAAAACAAAACCGCGGTTATCTATCGTCATCATGTACGCCTTTCTTGTTTCGGCGTGCTTTTATTCGGTGTTTCCCTTTTACTGGATGGTATCGGCCGCCACGAATAAGAGTTCCGATATTGTCAAGGGTCATATGTTTTTCGGCGTCTACCTCTGGGAAAACATCAAGGCCTTGATAACAAATGTACATCTTGGCCGGGTGTTTTTTAATTCCCTGCGGAATTCCGCAGTAGGCACCCTGGCGGCTCTTCTCATCTGTTCCCTGGCGGGGTACGCCTTCCAGATATTCAGAGATAAACATAAAGACCGGCTCATGTCCATACTCCTTCTTTCAATGATGGTGCCTCTGGCCACGGTAATGGTCCCCCTTTTCAGGATGTTCAGCCAGTTGAGACTCCTGGATACTACCGCGGGGTTTGTACTCCCCTCAATATCCACTGCTTTCCTCATCTTCTTTTTCCGCCAGAGTACCGTGTCCTTCCCTCTGGAGATAGTCCAGGCCGCCAGAGTGGACGGCCTTAGCGAATTAGGTATCTACGCATTAGTGTACTTTCCTATCATGGCTCCGACTTTCGCGGCCGCCGGCATAGTTACCTTTATGAGTCAGTGGAACAGCTACCTCTGGCCGCTGGTAATTATGCAAACCCAGGAAAGCCAGACAATGCCGCTTATGATTGCCGGTTTGACCCAAAGCTACACGGTAGATTACGGTATCCTGATGCTTGCGGTCTCGATCTGTACCGTTCCGACTATCGTACTCTTCTTTACCCAGCAGAGACGTTTTGTTGCGGGTATTTTAGGTTCCGTAAAATAGAATTCGGGGGGAGCTTTTATGAATCAACGGGGAAATCTTTTATCTCTCCTGAGAAGGACAGGATATGAATTCATACCCTGCCAGTTTAGTCTGACTCCGCATCTCATCAATGTATTCCATGAGAAAACAGGGTACAGTGGGTTCTACGAAGATTATTTTGACATGCCCTGGAGGGACATACCGGACATCAAGGTACCGGATAATAGCGGACAATTCCTGTCCTGGTATCCCCTCCCCCTGAAGGAAGGAACCAAAATAGATGACTGGGGCATTGCTCATGAACCGGGGAGCGCACAGGCCATGCACATGACCCGTATGCTTCACCCTCTGCAGGGAATTGAGGACTTTGGAAAAATCAAGGAGTATCCTTTCCCAAAGTTCGAAGAGGGGAACGGGACCGGTCAGCGATTATCGGTGGAAGAACTGCACAAGCGGGGTCTTGCGGCGGTGGGGAATATGCAGATGACTATATGGGAAACCGCTTGGTATCTGCGGAGTATGGAAGACCTCATGATGAATATGATGAGCGAAGAACCGGCGGCGGCTTTTATTCTGGACAAGGTGACCGAGCAGGCGATTATCCGGGCGCTTTCCTACACGAAGGCCGGAGTGGATATTCTGTATCTTGGGGACGACATTGGCATGCAGAGTCGTATCATGATGAGTGTGGAACTATACCGGACTTGGCTTAAGCCACGTCTCAAAAGGATAATAGACGCGGCAAAGGTGCTGAACCCGAATCTTATCATCATATATCACAGCTGCGGCTACGTCCTCCCTTTCATTGATGATCTCATTGACGCCGGTGTGGATGTCCTTAATCCGATTCAAACCGAGTCTATGGACTACCGGGAGGTGATAGCCATCTTTGGGGATCGGCTGTCCTTTCATGGTTGTATAGGCACCCAAAGGCTCATGCCCTTTGGTACCTCCGCCGAGGTACGGGCGGCGGTAAAGGAATGTCTTGACTCCATGGGTTCCCGGGGCGGGATGATGGTGGCACCGACCCATATACTGGAACCGGAAGTACCCTGGGAAAACATCTTGGCCTATGTGGAAGCCTGCCGTGCTTACAGGCCGGGAGGGATTGTATGAATCAAAGCATGATAAACGAACCGATTCGGATCTTGTATGATCATTTTGAAGACAATTACGATGAATCCCTGGTTCGGTTCCGTGATGATTGCTACCGGACGGTACTGCGGGAGAATCCCAATGCTCCCCGATGCCTGCAGTACGCTTGGGGTCTGTCAAAGTATCTTTCGGAAAAACCGGTTACGGTCCGGACCTATGATATATTCGCAGGGTGCATTGAATACGTAAACACCTCTGCTTCGAATCCTCTGATCATGCCGGAACGTTTCCATCCGGGACATCCGGAAGGGATCTTCGGCGATATTGTCCGGGAAATAAACGCCTGCCGGGAGCTGCGGGAAGATGATTTAAGCCCCCGGGAAGATGAGGTTCTTGCCTATTTTTACCGGAGTATCCAATGCGGCTTGGGAAAACGATGGCCTAACGGACACGTTATTCCCGGTTTTGATTTTGTATTACACCAAGGCTGCGGAGCGTTGGAAGAGCGGCTCCGTGAAAAACATAAGTGGGCGCAAGGGGCCCGGCGGGATTATTTTGAAGCTATGTTAATCTGTGTACAGGCCGCATCGTTCTATATGGGGCGTTATGAACAGGCGGCCGGGGACGCTCTCAAGATCGCGGAAACCCCTGAACAACGGCGGGCCTTACGGCGCATCGCCGATGCCTGCGGGCGTATCGGAAGAGAGCCTCCTGCCTGCCTCTTTGAGGCTATACAGGGTTTCATCCTGTTGCAGGAGATGATCCTCTCGGAAAACTATTCTGGTTCCATGTCCCTGGGAAGGGTCGATCAGCTGCTGGGGCCTTATTACGAAAGGGACAGAACTGCGGGTCTGATCGATTTTGATCAGGCCGGTATATTGATCGATGCCCTGTGGTTAAAATTGGCCGGCCTGGTTTTAGGATTCCAAAACGCCACTGTCGGCGGCATTGACGCCCGGGGAAACTCGGCGGTAAATGACATCACCCTTCTCTGCCTGAAGGCAAGCAGAAAACTGCGGCAGGATCAGCCGCTGCTTTCCCTGAGGGTTCATAAGGGTATGAGCGATGTCTGCTGGGAAGAGGCCCAGGCCCTCATTATTCAAGGCGGCGGATTTCCCGCCCTTTTTAACGATGATGTGGTTATCCAGGCCAGGGAACGGCAGGGGGTTGATAAAAGCGATTCCTGGAATTATGGGCTGGTAGGCTGTGTGGAGCCAAGCATAGGCGGCAAAGAGTATTCCAGCACCGAAGAACTGCGGTTTAACTGGGCCAAGATACTGGAATTAATGCTGAATGACGGGGTCTGTACGGTTACAGGGATCGATATGGGCCTGGCCTATCATAGAAATCTGAAGGATATTCCGGATTTTGAAACCTTTTATACCTGGTATAAGGTGGAATTTACCGCAGCCCTGCTTGCCTGCATTCAGGCCACCAATATGCTTGACACCGCTTATCCCCTTTTTTTCCCCAGCCCGCTACTCTCCGCCACCTACGAGGGATGCGTGGAAAAGGGGGAGGACGCCTCCGGTATGGGGCCGCAATACCGTTTCTCCACGGCCAACACCCTTGGCATGGCCGACACGGTTGACTCCCTCGCGGCGATAAAACAGATAGTGTTTGAAAAAAAGCTGGTGGACCTCAGTACATTCGCTCAAGCCCTGGGCTGTGATTTTGAAGGCTACGAAGAACTACAGGCCTATGCACAGAACATCTGTCCCAAATACGGCAATGACATCCCCGAAACCGACCGGTATATGAAAGACCTGGTGGACCTCTTCTGCACAATTGTTCATTCCCAGAAAAACAGCCGGGGTAGTTGCTACCAGGTTGGCCTTTATACGGTAAGCGATCATTCGATCATAGGCAAGCTGACCGGCGCTTTACCGGACGGACGAAAAAAGGGCGTATCCCTGGCAAATGCCGTTGCGCCGGTACAGGGGATGGATATTAAGGGTCCCACGGCGGTTATTAATTCCGCCTTGAGTTTCGATCATCGTCAAGCGGCAAACGGCCTGGTTTTGGATTTAAAATTTAACCCCTCATTTTTTAATAAAGAGTCCCACCGAAGGATGCTTCGAACCCTGATAGAAGCCTACTTTGCCCAGGGGGGCATGGAGATCCAGTTCAACGTGGTAAGCCGGGAAACTCTGCTTGAAGCCCAGGAGGACCCGCAGAAATACCGTAATCTGGTAGTACGAGTTTCTGGTTTCAGCGCCTATTTTGTTATGCTGGACAAGACGCTCCAGGATGAGATAATTAGACGAACCGAATACCATGAATAAAGACAGTATCGGACTCATCACAAACATTCAGCGTTTTTCCCTTGATGACGGACCGGGCATACGGACTACCGTTTTTTTAAAAGGGTGTAGTCTTGCCTGCCGTTGGTGTCATAATCCCGAGACGATATCCGGCAGGAAACAGCTCCAATACCTGTCAGTGTCCTGTAAAAACTGCGGCTCCTGTATCATGGCCTGTAAAAAGGGCGCTCATCAAACAGAGGAAGGGCGGCATGTTACAAAATGGGATAGGTGTGCCGGAAACTTCGACTGCGCCGGGGTATGTTTCTATGGCGCCCTGTCCGTTATGGGTTATGAAACTACCGTTGAAGCGCTTTGCGAACAGCTTATACGGGATCATGCTTTTTACGATCAATCCGGAGGGGGAGTTACTCTTTCAGGAGGAGAGCCATTGCTGCAGAGTGGCTTTTGCGCTGCGATATTGCAGCGCCTGAAGGAACTGCACATTCATACCGCCTTGGACACCGCAGGCAATGTGCCTTGGATCAATTTTGAGACCGTATTACCCTGGGTAGACTTGGTGTTGTTTGATATCAAAATAATCGATCCTGATATGCATCGGGAAATGACCGGAGGAAATAATTATCTGATCCTTGAAAATTTTGATCAATTGTGCAGGAAAAACGTTACGATACAGGTTCGTACACCGATTATTGAAGGAATAAATGATGGAGAAACTGAAACCGATGGCAGAACAGGCGTTTTAATAAAAGCAAAGAATGTACAAAGAACAGAACTTTTACCGTATCATAATTACGGGATTGGAAAGTATGCCGCCTTGGGAATACCCGATAAGGTTCATGTGTTTAAGTCTCCCTCGCCGGAAAAAATGCTGATCATCGCATCCCGTATGCGGGACCAGGGTATTAACAATGTTGTTGTATAAGCGGCCACCCTAGCGGTGCGGGACGGGGACTCGGTTTTTCCCCGGCAAAACAGTATATCCAATTGCAGGATACTATTTACAATGCGGCGGGGTTTTACAGCAAAGAAGATTTGGCCTCCGTTACAAAGACCAATTTGGATCTCTGTATACAACTGTATAACATCAATGCTTTGGGAGCCCTCCGGATTTGTAAATCCCCTTGGCCTCTGCTGCAGAATACTATTGCCCTGGTAAAAATAATACGGCATCATTTAGAGAGAAATAAGACATAACCTCGCTATGGAACAAAGACGGATTTTTGTTGACAGTATTTCGGAAGGGCGCCTATAATTAGGCTCCAATAAGATTAAGGAGGACTTGATGAAAAAAGTTCATGTAGCGTTGATTGTTTCGCTGGGATTGATTCTCTGCGGTTCCCTGCTGGCCTTTTTTGTTCAAATAGGGTTTGGACAGTTCGTGGTAAAGGAAGTCCGGGTACCCACGAGTGAGGGTCCTGTGTTGAGTGCCCAACTTATTATCCCCAAGGGGGTGTCGTCGGAAAAACCGGCTCCGGGGGTGGTTACGATTCACGGGTATCTCAATTCACGGGAGATGCAGACGAGTTTTTCCATTGAATATGCCCGGAGGGGTTATGTGGTTCTCAATATCGACATGTTTGGTCACGGTCGTTCGGGAACGGAGGCCGCCGATGTTGTCGCCGCCCAATCCGCCGTTCGTTACCTTGCGACCCTTGATTTTGTCGATGCACGGAATATCGGGGTAGAAGGCCATTCCAAAGGCGGCTATGCCGCTTCCATCGCGGCGCTGCAGCTTCCCCAGGGCAGCATTAAATCGGTTTTGGCGATAGGTTCCGGTCTTACCTGGCTTAACTATACCGGCATGGATTGGGATGCCGCAATGCCGGTTAATTACGGAACCATCTACGGCAAATACGATGACTTCGGCTGGCTTATGTGGTCCGAAACTTTTTCCGAACATAAGAATGTGCCCGGCTATGCTGCCTACAGCGATGCCATGAAAAAAGCTTGGGGGACCGGCGAACCCGTGACCCCCCTCAAATGGTATGGGAGTAAGAGCGCCAACACCCTCCGTATTCTCTATGTGCCCAACGAAATTCATATAAAAAACCATTTTTCCAATACCTCCGCGGCTTATGCCATGAATTTTATGAACGAAACTCTTGCCGGAGGGAATCCCCGGGGTCTTACGGATAACGATATGATCTGGTACTGGAAGGAGATCGGCACTTCGATTTCCCTGTTGGGAATTTTATTTTTTATTTTTGCCTTTGGAGATTGGATACTCTCGGTAGGGAAAAACAGGGACTATACCGTTGCCTGTTCTCCGGGAAAGGCCCGTTTCAGCCTCCGGTTCTGGATTATGCTGGTACTGGGTTCGGCCCTGCCTGCTTTGACTTTTTACGGTTTCATGGATTTGGGAGTCAAGGTGCTGAAATTGAGCCGCATCTTCCCCCAGGAGACTTCCAGCGCCGTGGGTTTCTGGGCCTTCTTGAATGGTATTCTCACCCTGGCGGTCTTTGTTGTCCTCTTTTTTGTATTTGGAAAAAAAGAAGGGGCTGATCCCGGTGAATGGGGTTTCAAGGGCCAGGCAAAGAACATTGGGCGCCAGATTATCCTGGGTTTAGTCACCGTCGGCGCCGCATATATCCTGCTCTGCGTGGTGAATTTTTTCTTCTTAGTCGATTTCCGCTCAATTCTTATCGGGTTCATGCCCCTTACCCTGGCGAAATTCCAGGCTATATGTTCATATTTTCTCTTTTTTGCCGTATTTGCCCTTTGCAATGCCCTTGCCCTCAACGCGTCCTACCGCTTTGAAAAGGGCTGCTATCTTAAAACCGCCCTCTTCAGTGTACTCGCCAACGTGGGGGGCATGCTTGTGCTGGTGATCTACGGTTACGGAGGCATGCGTATTCTTGGGTACCTGCCCTTTGCCCAGACCGGCTGGTCTCTGCGGATTATTCAGTCCCTGAGCTTCCTGGTGTTTCTTCCCTTGGCCGCCCTGATCAATACGTATTTTTACAAAAAGACCGGTGCCATCTATATGGGGGCGGTTATCACCGCCGTTTTGCTTACCTTTTCCACAGTGGGGAATACCAGCTTCGATTTTCTGTTCTAGAAGAGCCTGTGCAGCCCCCGCCTTGGCGGGGGCAGTCACCAAATTCCCGTTATTATTTTAACGCCTTAAAACCGGTAAATAAAACCTCAAGCCCGCAGTTAAACTGTTCATCAAATGATAACCATTCAAAGTTACTTCCCAATATCGCCTCATAAGGATTGGGATCATCCGAAGAGAAAGAACGAAAAAAAATCTCATCGGACACGGAAGATAAAATATAATTATTTAACATATGGGTGGCAACCATACATTTATTTTCTTTTACGCCCACATGCAGCAAACAAATCATTACATTTTTCATGAAATCAAAACGTCTGGGGGTTGTGGCTCTTGACCGGGTAAAAATTTTAACCGAATCCCGGAGGGACAACAGTTTTTGACGGTACAATCCGGCGGCCTCCATGAGGTATTTTTCGGCGTTGCTTAAACCGCAGGAAGGCTTTATTTCACAGATGACCGCCTCGGCAATCAGGTCGTATAAATCCTTTTTGTCCTTGATATGCCGGTAAAGGGAAGCGGCCTTAGTATCGAGGAAGGCGGCCAGGGTACGCATAGTCAGGTTGTCTATGCCGTCCCGGTTCAGCAGTTCCAGAGCCGCCTTGACAATGATTTCCCGGGAAAGGGCCATACATTCTCCAAATTCTTCAAAAAAAACGTAGAAACCTCTTGACTTGCTAACAATGTTCGCTTATAATATATAAGTGTTAGCAGTCAATGACTTACATTGACAATTCAATGCTAACATAAAACGCTTGGAAAGGCAAGCGAAAATCTGGAGGATTTTATGGAAAATCTCACTTTTAACACTGAACGGAGGAAGATCAGTATGGTTTTACTGGCTGTTTGCATCGGTTTTCCGGCTTTTGGGGCCGGAACGCGGGACGGAAGCCTCAAATGGAGGCAAGACGGCGCTGAGGCGGTGGTTACGGGCATTACAGGCAAAGCAATGGAAGTAACCATACCGGGAACGCTGGATGGCCTCCCGGTTACCGCTATTGGGGACAACGCCTTTAAGGGCCTGAACCTGACCGGCATCGTTATCGCCGAAAGCGTTACGGAAATCGGAGACAGCGCCTTTCGCGGGAACTTCCTGACCGCCGTCAATCTCCCCGCGGGGCTTACCCGTCTTGGCGCCGGATCGTTTTACGGCAGCCGCCTGGCCCGCGTCATCATTCCCGAGGGCGTAACGGTTATTGAGGGATTCACGTTTCAGAACAACCGTTTGTACGAAGCGGAATTGCCCGATACGATAACGGCTATCGGAGAATACGCGTTTTCCGGCAACGAATTGACCGGAACGCCGCAACTGCCCCATGCTCTCAGGACAATCGGCGCTGCCGCGTTTAGTAAAAATCTGTTGTCCGGTACGATTGAAATCCCTCCGGCGGTTACGGAAATCGGCGCGATGGCCTTTTCCGGCAATCGCTTAAACGGCATCATCCTTCCCGGCGGCATTACCGCCATTTCCGCCATGGCGTTCAGCGACAACCGCCTGACCGGCGTAACGATCCCCTCTTCCGTTACCGTTATCGAAGAGAATGCATTTTCTTTTAACGAAATAAGCGCCGTTGTCATTCCGGACGGTGTCCGGGAAATAAAAAAAGACGCCTTTGGGGACAACCCTCTCACCGGTATCACCATTGGCAGCGATGTTGCGCTGCACAAAACATCATTCCCCAACAGCTTTGCCGATTTTTACAACCATGAAAAAGTTGGAAAGAAGGCCGGAACCTATGTTTTTGACAACTTTGTCTGGACGATACGGTAATGTATAAGGGGCTTGCCGCGCGCAACGCCGGGAATTGTTATTTTCCCGAATCAATGGAATAATTAAAGCCTGTCTATAATGCGGGCACAATATTATAGACAGGCTGCTTTATAAAACGCATTGAACCGGGAGGATCTATGAACCATCGTGAAAATCTCTTGTCCCTGTTACGGAGGAAGGGCTTTGAGTATATCCCGCCGCAGTTTAGTCTGACCCCCCATCTTGTTGGCGTGTACAGGGAAAAGACCGGATCGGATCTTTCTTATCAGGATTTTTTTGATATGCCCTGGCGTGATGTTCCGGATATCAAAGTGCCGGATAATACCGGGAAATTTTCATCATGGTATTCCTGTCCGCTTAAGGCAGGTACCGTCATAGACGATTGGGGAATAGCCCATGTACCGGGAAGCGCACAGGCCATGCACATGACCCGCATGCTCCATCCCCTGCAGGGAATAACGGATTTTGAGAAAATCAGGGAGTATCCATTTCCTCATTTTGAAAAGGGGGATAACAGTCATCAAAAACCTCTGGTAGATGCCCTGCACAAGCGCGGCCTTGCGGCGGTGGGGAATATGCAAGTAACAGTATGGGAGACATCCTGGTACATACGGAGCATGGAAGATCTCATGATGGATATGATGAGTGGAGAACCTGCCGCGGAATTTATTTTGGACGCCGTTACGGAACAGGCGGTTATCCGGGCGCTTTCATACGCCGGAGCAGGGGTAGATATTATCTATCTGGGAGACGACATCGGGATGCAAAGGGAAATCATGATGAGTCAGGAATTGTACAGGACATGGCTTAAGCCCCGGCTTAAAAAAGTAATAGATGAGGTAAAGAATTTCAATCCTGAAATTATAATCATGTACCATAGCTGCGGGTATGTTCTGCCTTTCATTGAAGACCTTATTGAAGCGGGGGTAGATGTTCTTAATCCGATACAGCCTGAATCCATGAATTACCGGGAAATTGTGAGAGCCTATGGAGACCGTTTGTCTTTCCACGGATGCATCGGCACCCAAACAGTCATGCCCTTTGGAAGTCCTTCGGAGGTAAAGATTGCCGTAAAGGAGTGTCTGGACGCCATGGGGCCCAAAGGAGGAATGATGGCCGCTCCCACTCACGTGCTGGAACCGGAAGTACCCTGGGAAAATATCATTGCCTATGTGGAAGCCTGCCGGGAATATAAAAAATAAGCCTATACCACTCCCAGCTGCCCGCAGGCGCCGCAGATGCCCAGACCCTTACGGTAGCGCCGGGTGATGCTCAGGCCCTTCTTTTCAAGCATGTCCGCAAATGCCTTGCATTCCGCGGCCCCCGGTTCCCTCAGGGGGCGGCCTTGAAATTTCAGGTCCTCTACGGGATTCCAGGGTATCAGGTTTACTACCGTATCCAGTCCCCGTGCAAAAGATGCCAGGGCCTCCGCGTCGGCCTCCCCGGTGTTGATTCCCCCCAGCAGAACCGCTTCAAGGGTTATCCGCTGTCTGCGTTTTTCCCGGTAGTAGAGCAGGGCTTCCCTGAGGAGAGGCAGGGGATTGGTCTTTGTTATGGGCATAAGGGCTTCCCGTTTTTCCGTAATGGCGGCGGTAAGAGAGAGAGCCAGTCTTACAGGCGGCCCCCTATCGGCCAGATCCCGTATTCCTTCCGCAACGCCGCTTGTGGAAACAGTGATTCTGCGCGGGGAAATGCCCCGTTCCCTAAAGAGGGCAAAGGCTCTGCGAAGTTCTTCAAGATTGTAAAGCGGTTCCCCCATTCCCATGATCACCAGGTTGGAAATAACGCCGCAGTAATCCTGTAAAAAGAGGAACTGCTCAACTATCTCCGCGGTGGTAAGGTTTCTGCGGAAACCCAGGGCGCCGGTTTTGCAGAAAACACAGCCCGCGGGGCATCCCGCCTGGGTGGAAAGGCAGGCAGTCCTGCGTTCATTCCCGTCGGAAAGCAGCACCGTTTCTATCTTTGCCCCGTCGGTAAGTTCAAGCTGCAGTTTCTTTGTTCCGTCGCCGTCCTCAAGACAGTCTGCGAGGACGCCTCCGCGGACAAGAAATTTTTCTCCCAGTTCCCGGCGGAGGGGCAGGGGAAGATTGCTCATCTCCTCAAAACTTTTTGTTCCTCCCTGAATCCAGGCGAAGATCTGTTTTGCCCTGTAGGCGGGAAGGGGATCAAGGATTTTTTCAAGCTCTGCGGGCTTTAGGCCCGAGAGGGCAGTTTTCACCGGAGACGTTCCAGCATTTCGGTAATACTGCCGTGCCGCAGTCCCTGCCTCTGACATTCTTCCAGAATTTCTACCGCCTCCCGTTTGGCGCCTTTTTTGATCCTTGAATCGGCAAGTTCCATGTAGAGCCGGTAGTTTTTGGGATCCTGCTGAATGAGCCGCCGCAGAGATTCTGAAGACTCATCATAGCGGCCCTGATCCTTTGCAATCAAGGCCAGACCGAGTACGGCATACGTGTCAAATTCGATGTTTAAGGCCCGCTCATAGTAGAGCGTAGCCTTGTCAAATTCTTTGAGATGCCGGTATGCGTCTCCCGCCCTGGTAAGGATTACCTTGTTCCGGGGATCCTGTTCCAGAATCCTGTTCCAGTATTCCAGAGAGCGATCCTGCATATTCATCCCGCGGTAGCAGTCCGCAAGACCGAAGAGGGCATAAAAATTGTAAGGTTCCCGCCTTAAGGCCTGTTCAAAAAAATCAATGCCGCTGTCAAAAGTTTTGAGTTTCCGGTAACAATTCCCGATGGAGGTAAGAACCCGTAGATCTACATTTTCCCGGTTTATGCCGAGCATCTTTTCCCAGTAGAAAAGAGCTTCCCGGTATTCCTTGAAGTCGTAGTGGAGATGCCCCAGTCCTATAATCGCATAAGGATTGGCGTCTTCCATTTCAAGCACTTGCAGATATACCGACTTTGAATGTTTGAAATCCCGTACTTTCCGGTATGCGTCGGCAATCCGCGTCAGAACCGTTATGTTTTTGTCATCATGATTGAGATACTGCTCCCATATTTCAATGGCTTTATGGAACTGATTCAGCGCCTTGTAACAGTCGGCAAGACCGAAAAGGGCATAGTTGTTTCCGGGGTGGGACGAGAGGCAATGCTGATAGTATGTTATCGCATCCTTGAAGTTTCCCCGTTTGCGGGCAGCGTCTCCCATACCCACCAGCGCATAATTATTGTTTTCGTCTATGGCAAGAATTTTGGAAAAACAATCAACCGCTTCGCCGCTCTTGTTTTCTTTCAGGAGCTGGTAGCCTTTTTTGGAAAGCCCGGAAAGTTCAGGCTCTGTTTCCTGCTCCGGGAGGGATCCCGGGAAAACGCCTGAGCGGAGGAACATTCTCTCCCCGGCGGCGGGTTCTGTCCGGTTATCCGTTTCACTCATGTGGCGCTGCCTCGTCCTCGTGCATAAGATCCTGCAGTAACCGGGACAGCTGCATAATAATGGGTTCCGCCTTTGTTTTGTCAGGCGCCTGCCGATACATTTTGAGGGCATCCAGAAGCCGGCCCTGGGCCTTGTATGCGTCGCCGATCCGGACAAGACCGTCCGAATAACCGGTAGTAATAAAGATCCTTTTGGCTCCTTCAATATCTCCGTTATTAAAAATTGTATTACCTTTTCGGTTGAGGGCTGCTTTTTGGGAAGCATCCAGCACTGTCCGGCCGGTAGTTTTGACAAAAAAACTCTCCCCGTCAAACTTTTCAAATACCTTTTTATAATCCATTTTCAGCCTGATTATGTAATTAAGGGAATTCCAATAAAAACCTGCCGGATTTTGAGGTCTCCTTTAATGTAATCCTAACCATATTTTTCCGCTTTGTCAAAGACAATCTGTTTTTTTTATGTCTCAGTGGGAGGATCATTTTTTCTGCCCTGATAAAAATCCACGATGGATCTTCCGTATTCCCGCCGGTCTTTCATGGAAAGGAAGGGAATTTCCTCTTCGTGATAATCCTCGCGGGGGCGGTGGATAAGAAGCCTTGTTTCGTTGTTTACAAGGGGAGAAGCGGCAATGTTACCGATCAGTTCCCATCTATAACCGTATGGGAAGGGAGGATCGCAAAAGATAACATTGAAGCTTCTCTTTGCCCGTTTAGCATAGAGTTCTACAGACATAAAACGGCACTGAATCCGCACCGGCGAAATCGAAACATTTTTGATTAGGATACCGCGTTTGCCGGGATCCGCTTCCACCGCCTCGACAGGCCCGGCGTTGCGGGAAGCGGCTTCCAGAGCAATAATCCCCGTACCGGAAAAGAGATCCAGGAAAGAAAGACCGGAAAGATCCCCCAAAACGGCGAATACCGATTCCCTCATGCGATCCATGCTGGGCCGTATCACGCCCGGAGGAATATGTACCTGTCTTCCTTTTAACATACCGCCGGTAATTCGCATACTATCGTTATCTGGACTAAAAATCTTTGAGAAGCCGGTTCAATTCATCGGAACTGACCAGGGGTTCGGCGCTTCCTGAATTACCCTTCCGTGAGGCTCCTGAGATACTGTCATTGTGGAGATGCCTGTGTTCTTCCAGAATGTCAAGTTTACCGGCAAACCCGGAAATATCCGGATTCCCGCTGTTTTCGAGTTCGTTACGGAGGCCTGAAAGTGCCTGTGAAAACTGCCATTCCAGTTCGGAAAGATTTTCCAGTTGTTCGTCCCTTTCGAGAAGCCGTTCATTTTGAAGCAGTTGTTCAAGCAATATTCCCAGAGCATAATCAATAAAGATCACATCATCCAGAGTTTTTTGTAAAAACAATACCGGATCCGTATCAAGATGCATCTGATCCTGTACCAGTCTGAGCCGCGCATTGAGCATAAAGATGTTATCTTCAAAATTTATCCTTTTGTTCATATCAATACTATCGGCAAACTCACATGGTTTTTGTGTGCTGGACAAAACTTTTCATTTTTAGTAAACTACAGAAACCTCTTTGTCTGTCCCCCGGGCAGGCCAAACCCGGTTTTGCCGGGAAAAACAGAAGTCCGTAAGGAGGACCTATGCGTCGCTATGAACTTGTGGTCGTCTTTCCTCTGGAGGAAGACCAGCACAAAGCCGGCAGGGAAACGCTTCTTGCCAATTTAACTGCCAATGGCGTGGAGATCGAAAAGACTGAAGAAACCGGTGACCGGGATTTGGCCTACGAAATCCAGAAACGGAGAAGGGGAAAGTACGTCCTCTTCATCATCAAGGCGGATCCGGCCAGGATAAGTGCTCTCGACCGGGTTTTCAAACTCAACCAAAATCTCCTCAAGTATCTCTTTGTCAGGATAGAGGAATAGGAGTGTCAGGTGGCTACTGATCTGAACCGTGTTATCCTTATCGGGCGGCTTACCCGGGATGCGGAGCTGAAGTATACCGCGTCGGGTCAGGCGGTTTGTAAATTCTCCATAGCGGTAAACCGCAACCGGAAAAACGGTGATCAATGGGTGGAAGAAGCCAGCTTTTTCGATATTGTCCTGTGGGGCAGAACCGGGGAAGCTCTAAACCAGCATCTGATCAAGGGAAAAATGGTGGGAATCGACGGCGAACTCAGGCAGGATCGCTGGCAGCAGGACGGCCAGAACCGTTCAAAGGTGGAGATTGTAGCAAACAACATCCAGCTTTTGAGCAGAAATGACGGCCAGCAGACTTCCGCCCAGCCGGGCGGCGGTTCCTGGTCTCAATCCGGACAGGATCATTCCTCCAGGGAGGATCAGGGTTCCCGGGAAAGCGCTCCTCCCCCTGCCGGGGACGATTTTACCGACGATATACCATTCTAAAACCAACTAAGGAGTACATATATGTCTGATGAAAAATATGAAGAAAGGAGCCCCCGGCCGGAACGGGACAGGGGTATGGATGTACAGATGGACGGCCGGGATAGTGAAGACCGGGGCCGGGGCAAGGGTAAGGTCTTCTTCAAAAAAAAGGTCTGCAAATTCTGCACCCAGAAGCTCAAAATTGATTACAAGGATGCGGATACGCTCCGTCGTTTTATTACGGAACGGGGCAAGATCCTTCCCCGGCGCATTACCGGAACCTGTGCCAGGCATCAGCGGGCGCTGGCTCTGGCAATAAAACGGGCGCGGATCATCGCTCTCCTGCCTTTTGTCGCCGATTAAATTCAGCCGGACAGCCATGGATACGGCGTTGAGGGGTATCCGTCCGTTACCCTTTCTGGTGAGTCTGGGGCTCAGCACTCTCTTCTTGCGGAGCGGGCTCCTCTCGTTTCTGTTTCTTGTTCCTTTGGGGTTTACTGCCTTGACCTCAAATCCTCAAACTGCCTGGGCCGCGGCCATGGTTATGGCTGTTTTTAATGGATTTTTGACGGCGTTTTTTACGCTTTTCAGCTCTCCTGCCGCGGGAACCGGAATTCCTGGAATTATCGGTCTCGACATACTGGTCATAGCCCTTAGCTCCGCATCGTTTCTCTGGATCATGATTCCCCCCGCGACAGGACTTCTTAGTCTTAAAATCCCATACCGGATCATCATCGGATCTACCCTGAGTTTTCTTGTCTTTCTCCTGATCCTCTTTGGTTTTTCCAACGGGGAGACCTTTAATCTCTTTATAGAATCCCAGACAGAAGTATTGCTGAAAATCTATACGACTCAGCCCGGAAACGCCGCCGCGGAGGGCATGGAGCGTTTTTTGAATTCCGGCAGACTGGCCGGGATCATCAGAAACCTTATCCTGAGGGGCGGCGGTTTTGCTTCCTGCCTTTTCCTCCTGGTACTAAGCCGGGAAATCGCCTTCTTTTTTGCGGGCCATTACTTCAAACGCCGGGGCATGCCGGCGCCTTTTGATTCGCTTTCAGGGAGGCTTGCCGCTTTTCATGCGGACTTTTTCCCTGTCTGGATACTCTCCTTTTCGCTCCTGGCTGTCCTGGTTTTCCGTTTAAGCGCCGTCTCTCCGGTGGAAACTGTAGCCTGGAATGTCCTTTTTGCCTCCGCGGCGCTGTTTCTCGCCCAGGGTACGGGGATACTCTCTTTTTTCGTCGGCAGGTTGAAAAAGGGAAGCCGCTTTTTTTTCCGCTTTGTGATAATCTTTATGCTTCTAAGTCCCGGAATCAACGCGTTTTTTCTGGGGGCGCTTACGCTCCTGGGAATCGCTGAAAATTGGCTGCCTTTACGGGTTTTGAAAACCGGCGAACCGTCCTCTACTCCTGAGGATTGATTTGTTCGCCAAAAGTGTCCTGTACAGGACGCTTATACTGTAAAAAAAAGCCAGGGCTTTATGTCTCAAGGCTTTTTCAGGGAGTTCGGTTATGAAAGTTATTTTGAACAAGGATCTCTCCACCCTCGGTGAAGAGGGGGATGTAAAGGACGTAGCCAAAGGCTATGCCCGGAATTTTCTTTTTCCCCGGGGAATAGCCCTTCCCTATAATGATCGGACGGTAAAGCTGTTTGAAGGGCGGAAGGAAGAGATTGAAGGGCGGAAGGCTGAAAAACGAAAAGACGCGGCGGGTCTCAAAGAGAAGCTTGAAAATGTGGAACTGACCATTACCATGCCTGCCGGGCCCAACGGACGGCTCTACGGAGCGGTGACCACTCAGACCATCATGGATGAACTCGCAAAACAGGGCTTTCGGGTGGAACGGAAACGGATCGAGCTTATGGGAAGCAATTTCAAGAGTGTCGGAAAATACAAGGCCCTTATTAAGCTTTATGAAAGCGCCGCCGCGGAAATCGGCATTACCGTAGCGGGTCAGGAGATAAAAACGGAAAGTGCTCCGGCCCGCCCCAGGAGAGGGAGAAGGGAAGAGCCCCGGGAAGAAACGGCTTCCCAGCCGGCGGAAAATGCTCCTCCCGCCGAAGCCCAGCCCGCTCAAGTCCCGGCGGAAAGCACCCCTGCCGAAGAAGCCCAGGCATAAGCGGTCCATGTGTCCCTTCGGGCCACGAGCGTAAGGAAGTTTATTATATATGCCGGATAAGGTACCGCCCCATGACGATGAGGTAGAACGGGCAACCCTGAGCGCCATGCTCATGGACTCGGGGGCGGTGGCCGCGGCCCTGCAGATCCTCGATCCCCTCGATTTTTCCTCAAAGAGGCATCAGCTCATATTTGAAGCTGTACAGGATCTCACCGATAAGGGCCTTACCGCGGATATTCTGTCGGTTACCGAATCCCTCAAACAGAAAGGCCGCCTGGAGGAATCCGGAGGGGCCGCCTATGTGGCGGACCTTACCTCGGTGATCTCTTCGGGGGCCAACATTGAATTTTATGCGGAGTCCGTGGCAGGCTATTCTCTCAGACGCGCCCTGCTCCGTGTGGCGGGGGATCTGCGGCTCAAGGTTTTCGACGAATCCACCGAATCCCGGATCATTCTGGAAGAGGCCCAGCAGCGTATCCTGGAACTGAACGACAATCGCCAGACTCTCCATTACCGGAGCACAAGACAGATTATCCCGGCGGCAATTGATATCATCGAAAAGCAGTACTATTCCAAACAGGAGTATACGGGTATCCCCTCAGGCTTTAGAGGCCTTGATACCCTTACCTCAGGTTTCCATCCCCAGGAATTTATCATCATCGGCGCCCGGCCTTCCAGGGGGAAAACCGCCATTGCCCTCAATATGGCGGCCCATATTTCCATTCACAAAAAGATTCCCGCCGCGTTTTTTACCCTGGAAATGCCCGATGTGGCCCTGGCTCAGCGGCTCATCACCAGCGAAGCAAGGATCGATGCGGATAAAATACGAAAAAAGCTCCTCAGGGAAAGTGAATTTGCAAAACTGGTGAATACGGCGGGAGATATCAGCGAAGCTCCCCTTTATATCGTTGATATGCCCAACATGAGGCTCCTCGATCTCCGCTCCCAGGCCCGGCGGCTCCGTGCCCAGCAGAAGGTTGAAATAATCTTTATCGATTATCTGGGGCTTATCAGGCTGGATAATACCGCTACACCCAAGTGGGATCAGATTTCGGAAATTTCACGATCTCTCAAGAGTCTTGCGCGGGAACTGGATATTCCCCTGGTTACCCTGGTGCAGCTCACCCGGGAAGCGGAAAAGGAACAGCCCAATCTTTCCGCTATCCGGGATTCGGGCGCCATCGAACAGGATGCGGATCTGGTCATGTTCCTCCAGTGGCCCGATGAGGCGGCGGGTAAAAAAAAGGAAGAGCAAAAGCAGGAAACCGTCAAAACAGACGGGGTATCGGTAAATTTGCTCCTTAGAAAAAACAGAAACGGCCCCACGGGGGATGTGGCCTTGACCTTCATGCGAAATTATACAAAATTTGAAAGCAGAGCCCGGGAAGAAAGCTACTCACAGTGACAGGAGGAGAATATGGCCTTCAGAGATGAATATGAATTCGATCTACTAAAAAATGAAGCGGAAAACATGGTTCTTACCGAACTGGAAGAACAGCTTGCCTCATATTCGGGAGAGATCTGCCGCTGCAATGAATGTGTGGTGGATATGGCGGCCATTTCGCTTAACTCGGTAAGGCCGCTCTACCGCTTCTCCCTGCTGGGTACCCTCTATGCGGCCCAGGCCATGAACGAAAAGGATTACCGCGTGGGCATAAAAGAGGCTGTTTCCAGGGCTATAGAAAAAGTCCGCAGGAATCCGGCCCATGATTAGGAAGCGGGCTTTACGGGGCCTTTCAAAAAGCCGTGTTCCTTTACTTCCAGCAGCCACTCTTCGGTGTAGAGCCTGAAAACAGCCAGCAGCTTCCCGGTACGGCTGTCATGCCAGTAGATGCCGCCGTCCGAATCCAGGGCAATAAAACAGCCTTTTCCGCCTGTTATGCTCCGGGGGATTCCTCCTGAATATTCAAAAGGTATCACTCCGTCCTCTGTGTAGATTGAAGCGCCGTCTCCTCCCAGGGTGGATGCGGGTATGGCATCTGTTTCCCAGATTGAAAAAAACGGATCTTCACCCTCATATTCGGCCAGGGGAACGGATTCCCGGGGATTGGAAAGATTCAGATGGACAATGGAACTGCCTCTCTGCCCTTCGTTTTCCGAAAAGGCCGCTCCGTATATGTTTCCCGAGGCGCCCGAATAGACCCGTCCGCCTACGGAAGCCGGATACCGCAGAGGTACTGTTTCCCCGGTTTTGAAATTGATAAGCAGAAAAGGACTGTTGCCCGAGACGGCGCTTCTCCCCAGGATGATGCTGTCTTCCGAAACAAAATCCGCGTCCATGGCCCCCGCTGAAGAGAAGGAGAATACCTGTTCCGCGTCATCTGAAAAAATCCTTCCCGTTCCCCCCAAATCCAGAAAAAGAATATATCCGCCGCGGGAAGCGGCGGCAAGCAGGGGCTGCCGCAATGAGAGCGTGTCAAATTTCCGTTCCCTGCCGTCCGGCTCCCGTATAACAGGCTGATCCCGGTTATTTTCCCCCTGCCAGAGGAGGAAGGAGCCCTTCTTGCCCCCGTCCATGCCGCTTATCCGGGTGTAGGGAACCGCGGTTTCCAGAGTGAATTCCATGCCGCCGCCCAGATCCCGGTAGTCCAGGGGAATGGTTCCCATGCCGTTTCCGCTGAGGAAGGCAAGACTGTCCCCTGATACGGCAATCTCGCTAATTGAGACCCGGGAATTAGTCTTTAGAATATTTGGAGGAGAATTGGAGCTCACAAGCCAAATTTCTCCTCCCGCGCTGCCCAGAACAAGGTTTCCGTTATTGAGAACAAGGGCGCTTGAGAATTTTTCGTTTGCGGGAAGTTTCTGTCTCTCCCGGATCTCAAGCCTGCCCGATGTACCCAGATTGAACCGGCTGAGAATACCCCGTTCGGTGTCCAGGGAATAAAATTCGCCCGTGCCGGCCGCGGAAGAAGAGCTTATAAGGATGCCGCGTCTTTCTCCCCGCTCACGGGCCAGCACGGCCCCCGAAACCAGATCTACAAGCACCAGGGAAGAGGTATCAAAACCCGCCAGATAGCGGTTGTTCCCGAAGATCAGGGTATTTACAAGATTGGAAGGCGCCTGAAAGCTGCCTGTTTCGGTTCCATCCGTCAGATCCCAGTAGGACAGGGAACCTGATGTCGTATAGACCAATATGCTCCGCTCCGAACGGCCGGTGGCGGCGAGGCTTATGTTTCCGCTTAAATTTTCGGGGGAGAGGAGGATCTCGCCGGTTTCAGGATGAATGAACATAAGTCCCGCGTTCCCCGCCCTGACGGCAATAAGGAAGTTTCCCCCTGCCGAATAGTTGATATAACTGACCGGGTCGGGGAAATGCCGGCTAAAGAGCTGTTTTTTCTGCTGATAATCCCATGCGGAGATTCGGTAAAACCCAAACCCGTCGCTTTCGGCAATGGCTATCTGGCTTTTTCCGGGCCGTTTTTCGGCGCCGGAGATATGGTGGGGGCTGATCTGAAAACGATCCAGGGCCCTGCGGCCGCTCAGATCCCAGAGCCCCAGATAACCGTCTTCCCCAACGCTCAAGAGGACATCTCCGTCGAGGATCAGTTTCGTTACACTGTCACTGTGTCCGGAAGGAAGGGGCGCGTCCCCGTTCCACACAAGGCCTGTCTGAGCCGTGGAACAAGGCGAAGCAAGGAACATGGTGATGATCACCACGCCGGTACAGAAAAGATCCCTGTATTTCATGTCAGTTTTCCGTTTTGAACTGCCCGGGAAGATCCGGCCGAATAGTGTTTTGTACGGAAAGGTAGGTTTTTACCCGCAGGCCCCTGTACAGTTCGGCCCTGGGATGCGTTCTGTAATCCGTGCAGGTTTTTTCATAGACTTCCATCGGTATCCGGCTTATTCCGTATTCATCCTGCCGGATTCCGCTTATATGAAATTCCAGCCCCACAGCGGAAGAGTTGTCGTAACGTATTACAGGCTCCCTGCCGGGGTAGCTTTCATCGGCCTTAAGGAGAAGGAAGTATTTGAGAACCTCCACCGCCAGAGGTTCAAGCCCGTCTCTGATTATCGCAATCCGTTCAATCATTTCCGGAAAACCGATAACCGTCTCGGTGTCTTCAGGATTTTCCTGCCGTCTGTAAAATAAACCACGATCCAGTTCCGGCAGAACCTCCAGGCGGAGCTTTTTTGAGGGCCAGAGCACCGTGATGGGGAATTCTGGCTTATGCAGTTTACCGCAGGCAGGACAGGTAAAATTCATGAAAGAACCATCCATCATTTCATCGATGAAGGAAGGCTCGGCATCAAGATCCGGTTCTTCGGGAAACTCTACAAAAAAAGATTTATCACAAAAGCAGGGGATCTTCTGTTTCATGATACGGTTTCTCCTTATCGATTGGACAGAAACATAATATCGCCGAAAAGAGCAAAGGCCATGAGGGAGAATATCAGTACCACCCCGACAGTTTGGAACACGCCCACAAGCCTGGGATGCAGCGGTTTATGGAGAAAGGCTTCAAAGATAAAAAGCAGGATCATGCCGCCGTCCAGAATGGGCAGAGGCAGAAGATTCATGATACAGAGGGCCACGGAGATGAGGGAGAGGAAGTTGATCATCGACCTTAAACCCGCGCCTATACTCTCTCCAAAGCCTTCGGCGGCAATATCGCCCACCATGTAGGTTATCCGCACCGGCCCCGAAACCGCCTTGGTCAGATCTATGCCTCGGAAGAGGAGGCCCAGGCTGCGCAGGTAGAGGGTCAGGGTTTTCCAGGCTTCCTTTACGCCCTTGAACAGAGCCTGGTGGAAGGGCAGCGCGGGTGTCTTGTACTCGATAAAGGCAAAGCCGATACCGAGATCCGCCTCCCCCTGATCGGTGTAAATGGGTACCATGCCGGTCTTTTTTTCATTCCCGTTCCGCTCAAACACCAGTTCCAGAAGATCCGGTTTTGTTTCCAGGGCCCGGTACATATCCATGCTGTTCCGTACCGTTTCTCCGTTGGCGGTGAGTATACGGTCTCCCTTTTCAAGACCCGCGGCAGCCGCGGCGCTTCCCGGCGCTACCTCTTCGATAACAGGCTCGTTCCAGAAATAGACACCTATACGGCCCGCGCCGGTACTCTTCTCCAGGTTCGGCCGTACCGGAATTTCAAGGATGCCGCCGTCCCGTTCTACGGTAAGGTTGAGATTTTTTTCAGGGTTTATGGCTACCATTTCCTGAATATTGTGGTAGTAGGGGGTCTCCTTTCCGTCAATAGCGACGATCCGGTCTCCGCTTTTTAAACCGGCTTCATCGGCGGGATAAAGATCCTCTCCCCGTATATCCGAGGCGAGTATGATCCGGTTTCCCAGCGTGCGGACTTCTATGCCGGCGCCCCAGACGATGGAAAGCATAAGGACCGCAAAGAGAAGATTGAAAAAAGGACCCGCAAAACAAACCAGTATACGCTGAAGGGGATTTGCCCCGAAAAAGGTTCCCTTAACAGGTTCAACTTCCTTCTGTCTGTTCTCCCAGGCCTCCTGGAACTCGTTTTCTCCCCGCATCTTGCAGTAACCGCCTATGGGAAACATTCCCAGCCGGTATTCCACATTCCCTGCTTTCCGTTTGAGCAGGGGCTTCCCCCAGCCGATGGAAAATGCTTCGACATCTATACCGACAAGCCGCGCGGCAAGAAAATGCCCCAATTCATGAACAAAAACCACTATCCCCAGGCCTATAAGCCCCAAAACTATCTTAAATAACAGCATTAAACCCCTCTAAAATTGACATTGCAAGATGAGCTTGTTCCCAAACCTCCTGGTCCCGGAACAGTCTCGGATATATCCAAAACCAGGTCAGTTTTGGAACCGCTCCCGTATATATGCATTGGCAAGTTCTCTGGCCCGGGCATCCCCCTCAAAAACCAGTTCCATACTTTTCAGCTCTCTGCTCCATTCCCTCTCTACAACATAGCGGACTACGGGGTATATATCAAGAAAGCCTATGCGGCCTTCAAGAAAAGCCGCTGCAGCCGCTTCGTTTGCCGCGTTATAGGCAGAGGGGTAGAGCCCCCCTAGGCTGCTTGTCTTGAAGGCCAAAGGCAGCATGGGAAAACGCTCGGGGTCAGGCCTGCCAAAGTCCAGGTGGAGATCCTCAAAATCAAGCTTCCCGAAAGGGGAGGGGGGCATTGCGGGCTGGAAAAGAGCCTCCGCAATGGGCAGCCGCATGTCCGGATTGGAAAGCTGGGCATACACGGCCCCGTCCTTCAGGCGGATCATCGAATGAACCACACTCTGGGGATGGATCACAACCTCTATCGTTTCCGGCGGAACCGCGAAAAGCCTCACCGCTTCGATTACCTCAAGACCCTTGTTTGCGAGAGTAGCCGAATCTATGCTGATCTTCGGCCCCATCTTCCAGGTAGGATGGGCAAGGGCTTCGGCGGCACTTATCTTTTTCATCTCTTCCGGGGAGGCGTTTCTGAAAGGGCCGCCCGAGGCGGTTAGCAGCACCTTCTCAAGCCTTTCCACGCCGTGCGCCTGTATAAGCTGGAAGATAGCCGAGTGTTCCGAATCAACCGGCAGAATACGGGTTCCTTTCTTTTTCGCAAGCTCAAGAACAAGCGGCCCTGCCATGACCACCGTTTCCTTGTTTGCCAGAGCCAGATCCATCCCCGCTTCCAGGGCCCATACGGAAGGGTAAAGCCCCGCGGAACCGGCGATTCCGTTTACCGCAATATCCGCGCCGCAGGAGGAGATCGCCTTGCGGAGACCTTCCCCGCCCGCGAACGGTATATCGGCGCCGGTATTTCCGCGGCCGGTAAGGACAAGAAGAGCGCCGGGAAATTCCTCTCCGAGTTTTACCAGTTCTTCTTCATTGAAGTGGGAAGAAAAAAGCACCGGTTCCAGGCAAGAATTCCGGATAACGTCAAGCGTATTCCTTCCTATGGAACCTGTCGCGCCGAAAACGGCGACCCGCTTTTTCATTATGCCGGTTTAGAAGAGGAACCAGTAAACGGCATAGAATACCGGGGCCGCCAGGGCAATGGAATCGATGGAATCCAGAATACCTCCCCGGCCGGGGACGAGGCCCCCTGAATCCTTGACACCCGCACTCCGTTTCAGGGCCGATTCCCCCAGATCTCCCAATGTGGCCGCAATGCCGGTAAGGGAACCCAGAATAAAACCTGAAAGCGCCGGGGAGAGGATCTCCGGCTGGAAAGCCTCTTTCAGGAAGAGACTTGCCCCCATGCCTACCAGAACCGAGGCAGCAAACCCCCCGATGAAACCGGCAATGCTCTTGTTTGGGCTGGCGGGGATAAGCCCCCGGTTCCCCTTGCCGAAGAGCATTCCGAATGCCCAGGCCGCAGAATCGTTTGCCATTACTATCAGCAGAAAGAAAAGAATGACATAGTAGGCATTTTCCCAGTGGGCCATGCGGACGATCCAGGACATGAAGAGTCCCGGATATATGATCAATGAAAAACCGCATACAGCCCGGTTTACTACATCCTGGAGACGGTCTTTCCTGGAGAAGATAAGGGAAACCAATACGCAGCTTGCGGAAAGTATGAAGGCGGCGGAAATGATACGGTTGGTTACCGCAAAACTGACGGTCAGTGTCTCCGCGACGGGGCACACCATGCCCAGAAGGGCCGCCTCGGGCAGTCTGACGGGGAAGCCTTTCTTCCGCAGAATATCCGAAAATTCCATGGCTCCCAGACTGCTGACTATAATAACCAGGATGTTGAGAAAAAGATGGTAACGCTGGGGAAGAAAGATCACGATGAACACGATAAGGGGAAGTCCGATTGCGAAAACAACAAACCGCTGCACCAGTTTACTCATGGGCAGTCTCCCCGGACCGGCTCTTTAGTCCCCCAAAACGGCGATCCCGTTTCCGGAAGACTTCCAGTGCTTCTTCAAGATCTTCTTTCGTCCAGTCGGGCCAGTATTTTTCAGAGATGTAGTACTCCGTGTATGCCGCCTCCCAGAGCAGGAAGTTGCTGATTCTGAATTCCCCCGCAGTCCGGATGATGAGATCCGGATCGGGAATATCGGGATTATCAAGACATTCCCGGAACCCTGTTTCGGTAAGGGACGCAAGAAATTTTTCCGCGTCAATGCCCGGTTCCCGGAAAGCGCGGAGGGCAAAACGGCGGAAGGCCCGGATTATTTCATCTCTGCCGCCGTAGTTGAGGGCTAAAATTACCTGCATGCCGGTAAAATTCGCCGTGGCTTCGCAGGTTTCCTGAAGTTCTTTCCGTACATCCTCAGGCAGACCCGTCATATCTCCGGCATGACGCACCCTGATACGGTTTTCCCGTGCAAAATCATATTCCGCTTTGAGATACTTTATAACAAGGCCCATGATGAAGCCGACTTCATCCGCGGTACGTTTCCAGTTTTCCGTAGAAAAGGTAAAGAGGGTGAGGTAGCGTATCCCCAGATCGCTTGCCGCCTTGACCATCGCCTTGGCAGCCTTGAGCCCTTCAAGGTGGCCCTGGGTACGGATCTGCCCCCGCTCCTGAGCCCAGCGGCCGTTCCCATCCATGACGATTCCCACATGCGGAGGCACAGAGAGAAGCGAAGACCGGGAAGAATTTTCATCCGGCATTACGACAAGCCTTTGGGTAGTATGTGCAGATCTTCTCTCGTTTCACTCCTAGTTCTCCGTGATTTCCTTCTCTTTTTCCGCCAGGGTCTGATTAATCCTGGCGATGTAGTTATCCGTCAGTTTTTGCAGTTCCGCTTCGGTCTGTTTCTCGCCGTCTTCGGTTAATTCTCCTTTTTTCTGGAGACTCTTGAGTTCTTCGTTTCCGTCCCGGCGGATATTTCGCAGGGCAACCCGGCTCTGCTCCGCCTGATTCTTTGCCAGCTTTACCAGTTCCCCCCGCCGTTCATCGGTAAGAGGAGGGATGGAGATACGGATAACCTTGCCGTCGTTGGAAGGATTAAGGGAGAGTTCGGAAGAACGGATAGCCTTTTCGATTTCCCCGATTAAAGCCTTGTCCCAGGGCTGGATCACTACAAGCCTCGCCTCGGGAATGGAGATGTTGGCCACCTGGCTGAGAGGGGATTTCTCCCCGTAATAGTCCACCCTGATCTTGTCGAAGAGGGCTGCCGAAGCCCGGCCGGTTCTGATGGCGGAAAAGCCGTCTTTGAGACTTGCCAGCGACTTCTTCATTCTTTCTTCGGCATCGGTAATTACGGTACTCATTCACCTACCCTGAAATACACATACTCTTTAACCGAAATACCGGCCCCGGTTCTCTTGTTGAAGTCGGCAAGAGCCTGGGAAACCTTTATCGAGGGATCCTTTACATAGTCCTGATCGAGAAGACAGATATCCTGAAGGTGCTTTTTAACCTTGCCTTTGAGGATATTCTCCAGAATATGCGCGGGCTTATCTTTGTTCTTTTCATCCTTCTCCATCTGTTTGGCAAAGATCTCTTCCTGTTCCTTGATGTATGCCGGATCGATCTTTGACTGATCCAGCGTAAGAGGATTGAATGCGGCAATGTGAAGGGCAAGGGTAAATACAAAATCCTTTACCTCCTGGCTGTCAAAAACCCCCGGTTTTTCGGCCCCTGCCTTTACCACGACACCGATGTTACCGTCATTGTGGTTGTAGGACGTGAGGTATTCGTTGGGGCCGGCTTTAATGGTTTTTATCCGTTTGAAGCTCATGTTTTCCCGAATCTTGGTTGCAAGATCGGTAACCATGGCCTTGAGTTCATCGGTGGGTTCGCTTAAGCCCTTATCCAGAGCCGCTGTGGCAATCGCCTCGCCCAGAGCAATGAATTCGGGATTCCGGGCCACAAAGTCGGTCTCGCTTGCCAGTTCCACAAGAACGGCGGTATCTCCCCTGATCTTGATGGTGACCTTGCCCTCATTGGTGGCCCTGTCGGCCCGTTTGCCTATCGCGGCCAGACCCTTTTCCTTCAGAAGTTTTTCCGCTTTTTCAAAATTTCCCTCACAGGAAACCAGTGCGTTCTTGCATTCCATCATTCCCGCTCCGGTTTTTTCCCGGAGTTTTTTTACATCCGCAGCGCTAATCTCGGCCATTTAATGCTCGCTCCTTATATGTGGTTTTATCATTCCTCGCCGTAAACCTTGTCAACATTCACCGGCAGTTCATCTTCCTCTTCGCTTGGGGTTCCCGGCACTTCCGCTTTAGCCGCGGAGCTTTCTTCGGTGGCATAGGATTCAATATCAACTTCCCGATCCTCTTCCTTTATAGATACGTCGGTTATGACATTTTCCATTTCCTCGTCTTCATCCCCAAGAGTCTCAATGATCTTGAGCCCCACCTCGTTATCCGCCTCTACCACCGCATTGGCGACAATCTGGGTAAAGAGGGTAATTGCCCGGATCGCATCATCGTTTCCGGGGATCGGATAATCTATTCCTTCGGGGTTGCAGTTGGTATCCACCACAGCCACAATGGGAATCCCCATGCGCTGGGCTTCGGCCACGGCAATAGCCTCTTTTCTGGTATCAATGATGAAGAGGATTCCCGGAGGATCCTTCATCTCCTTGATGCCCCCCAGGTTCTTCTGGAGCTTGATCCGTTCCTTGCCCAAAGCGGCAATTTCCTTCTTTGTGAGATTTTCGAAGGTGCCGTCTACTTCCATTTTTTCAAGTTTCTTGAGACGGAGCAGGGATTTTTTGATAGTGACGAAGTTGGTGAGCATGCCGCCCAGCCAGCGATTGTTCACATGGAACATGCCGCAGCGTTCCGCTTCCTTCTGGATAGCCTGCTGGGCCTGTTTTTTGGTGCCTACAAAAAGCACCGTTTTGCCTGAAGCTACGGTTTTGCGTACCGCATCGTAGGCATCCTTGATTGCCTGAATCGTTTTCTGGAGATCAATGATATGGATCCCATTCCGTTCCGCAAAGATGTATTTCTTCATCCGCGGATCCCAGCGCTTTACCTGATGGCCGAAGTGAACCCCCGATTCCAGCAGGCTTTTCATGGTAACTACTGCCAAAGCATCCTCCTCACGGAGTTTTTCACTCTGAAAAACCCCCACCTTCCCTGTATCTCACCGGTTTTCGGCCGCTCAAGCAGCCTAACCGGCGGAAAATCGGTAAAAACAAAAGCCAAAAGCCGGAGCTCAGGCTCAGGTCTCCTTACCGTATAAACAGTACCTCTAAAGCGGATTAACCGCCATAGTTGTATCCATTTTCCTTCAGCATGACATAAAATTCGTGCATTGGCAAGCCCGCAATGGCGCTGGGGGAGCCTTTTATCCCCGCAACGAAGCAGGCCGCCAATCCCTGTATCCTGTAGGCTCCCGCGGCGCCCTGCCATTCTCCGGTATCGAGATACCACTCAATCTCCGCTTCCGGTACCGGGACAAAGGTAACGGTACTCACTACGGAACGGCAATCCACCGACTGTTTACGGCCGTTATAGAGGGCTATTCCGGTGATAACCTCATGTTCCCGCCCCTGCAGCCGGGTGAGCATCCTCTTGGCATCGTCCCTGTCTTTCGGCTTGCCGAAAATGTCTCCGTCTACCGAGATGATAGTGTCCGCGCCGCAGATCCAGTGAGGGGTGATTCCCTTCATGAGTCCGGCGATTTTTTGGACTTTTTTTACCGCCAGTTCCCCGGTCAGTTGCCGGGGCGGCAGGTGCCGATTCAGATCCTCGTCAATCAGGGGAGGCATGACGCTGAAGGGCAAGCCCAAAAGCTTGAAATACTCCTGTCTTCGAAGAGAACCGGAAGCTAAAATGATCGATTCCATACATATACTATAATGCAATACCCGCCATAATCATAAGCATGTTCCAAAATTAGTCCCGATAAAAGTGACCGTAAACATCCATAAGGCCGGTAATCGCTTCGTCAATGGCTTTTAAACAGTCCGCTGCCGGTTTCCCTTCAAACATGCGTCCGGTATTCAGGTAGACGATGTCTTCAATTTTGTTCCAGGGAATGACGATGGAATTTTTGGTGCGGGGGTTTCGTTTCCGGGCATATTTGAGATTGTCGAGGGTGATCTGCATCCAGGGGTAGAGTTTCAATAGTTCGTTGTTCTGGAAAGGATAAATCGAAGTTGACTGGCCGTCCAGAATCGTAAGGTAATAATTTACATCCTTCCGGTAGAGCCATTTGAAAAACCGGTAGGCTATTTCGGTTTTCTTTGAAAAAATATTGATCCCCAGATTCCAGCCTACCGAAATCGGCGCCATGCCCGGTATAAAGGTAAAGTCCAGCTTGCCGAAGATGTTCCGGTTGATGGCGTCCATTATTTTCGACGCATATTCGGTGTAGGTGATTAACATGGCGGTTTTTCCGCTGTAGAAATCCCTGACAGCGTCCATACAGCTGGTAGAAAAAATCGGGCCCGGAGTATAGTTCTGAAGTTCCATAAGGTTTTCAAAGGCCCGGACATTGCTCTCCGAATAGAATTGGGGAAGGTTGTTCCTGCCGAAGAAGCGGTCGCCGAAACCCCAGATACGGGCGTAAATTTCCGGGCACAGTTCTTCCGCGATTATTCCCGCACAGCTTGTACCGAATTCCACCGGCGAGGACGGATTGAAGCGCCGGGTAAAGAAGCGGGAAACGGCGTTGAATTCCGGCCAGGTTCTGGGGGGCCGCAGTTTGGTTTTATGGATATTGAAATAATCTTTCGATATGATTGGATCTTCAAAGAGATCTGTACGGTAGAACATTAACTGCGCCCCTCCCGCAAAAGGGATGCTGTAATAGCGGTTCTGATACAGGGAATTATCGAGCACTTCCTTTAAAACCGAATTAAAATAATTTTTATTGGCTTTGATAAAATCGCTTATATCTTCCAGACAGGTATTCTGCGCAAGGAAATTGAGCCAGGGAATATCGAACATGTAGATATCGTAGCGGGATTTGCCGAATTCGGAATCTTCTATTATTCGGTTAAACAGCCGGTTCTGCGTTTCCTTTTCGATTGTCAGGGCAACGCCATGATCGTTGTGAAATTTCCGGGCAAGTATCTCCATGGCGCCGGATGCAAATGAACTGTCCAGCATCAGGATACGGAGTTCCGGAATTTTCCGGGACTTCTCTTTCTTTGCCGGGTCATAGCGGGGTATGGTGATGCCGGTATTGAGAATGTTATCGTCCAGCAGGATGGTTTCCTTCCGTTCTGTTTTCCCTTCGGCGGTGATGTTCCGCAGCAAAAGGGACGCCGCGCCGGAACCCAGCTTGAAGGCGGGCCGCGAGGTATGGATCATCTGGGGGAGATACCGGGTGTCCATCCAGGTTTCCTCCGAAAAGGTGATAAGGGCGCTTTTTTCCAGGGAAACTCCCAGCACCTTGGCCGCTTCCAAAATCCCCTGAGCCATGTTTCCCGAGGTGGCGATGATCGCCTCCGGCCGGGGCTTGGCGGAAAATTCCGCAAGGGCGACACGGAAGGCGTCTTCCCTGGTCATGTTGGTGTAGTTGATCCGGCCCCGCACCGGATTTTTCAGGCACCATTCCTTAAATGCCGTAACACAATCGCTCTCGCTTGAGATTCCCGGATTCCCGCAGAAGAGCCAGATGTTTTTATAACCGCCGGAAGAGAGCTTTTCCGCCAGAAAGGTAATGGTTTTTTTATTTGATATGCCCACAAAATTAATGTCTTTTTTCTTCGGCCGCCGTTCTATAAAAACTACCGGGATGCCGTGGGAGAGCAGCTTCCGTATATAGGCCGAATTGTTTGCCAGGCAGCTTATCAGGATGATCCCGGCAAAATTCCGGGACAGGAACCCGTCTATAATTTTCTCCTCCAGCCGGGGCTGGTTATTGGAAAAACCGATATTAATTGAATAGTTGTGTTCCTGAATCGCCTGGGTGATCCCTTTGAAGATTTCGCTGTGGTAGAGATCGTCTATGCTGGTAAGGAGGATGCCGATGTCCCGGCTGGTCTGGAGCCTGAGCTTTCGGGCGCTCTCGTTGGGAACATAGTTAAGTTTTTCGATGGCCGCAAGGATCTTTATCCGGGCCTTGTGGGAAACATTTTTTTTACCGCTCAGGGTACAGGATACGGTGGCGGTGCTGAGCCCCGCTTCCCGCGCTACATCCTTAATAGTCGCCACGGTTCCTCCGAATCTAAACGTTTAGATTTTTTTGCTCCCCAAAACCGCTTTTTTATGGACGGCTCTCAAGAAGCGATTATACAATAACGAGCATAAATAAAAATAGTGTTGTGAGCTTGTTTCAAGACTCAGGTTTTTTGGAACGGCTTCTTATAAGGGGATGGATGGTAAAGTGAACGCCGACCTTAAAAATTCAGTCGAACGGAAAACGAAGTTTCCCGGCGAATCTTTGGAATTTGCCCTCGAAATGAAAAATGTTTCAAAATCCTTTCCCGGGACTTTGGCGGTTGATGATGTCAGTTTTGGCGTAAAGCCCGGTGAAGTTCATGCCCTGGTCGGCGAGAACGGGGCCGGTAAATCCACATTGATGAAGATCATGGCCGGTTCTTTTACGGATTACTCAGGAGAGGTGCTGATGAACGGGAAACCGATCAGTCTGCACAGTCCTTCGGCGGCCAAGGAATACGGTATCGGCATGATCTACCAGGAACTTAGCCTTGCCCGTCCTATTTCCATTGCCGAGAATCTCCTTGCGGGGAGGCTTCCCCCAAAAAGGGGAATTCCTTTTGTCGACTGGAAGGCGGTGGAACGGGATTCCAGGGCCCTCCTCGCCAGGGTCGGCCTTGAAGATCTCGATATACACCGCCCCATTTCGGAAATCTCCCAGCACGAGGCCCAGCTTGTGGAAATTGCCAAAGTTCTGGGTTCCAATCCCTTCGTTCTCGTTATGGACGAGCCCACTTCGGCCCTTTCAAGCGCCGAAGTTTCCAGACTTTTTGAAATTATCAGGCAGCTTAGAAACCAGGGGATCGCCATCGCGTACATAAGCCACCATCTCCAGGAGATCTTCGAGATTGCCGACAGGATCACGGTGATGCGGGACGGCAGGCATGTCAAAACCTGCGACATTGGAGACGTCTCAAGCGAAGAGATTGTCGAACTCATGGTGGGACGTTCCATCGACGAATTCTATTCGAAACGGGAGTCTAAAATCGGCGAAGAAGCCTTCCGCCTGGACAAGGTGAGCCGTTACGGCTTCTTCCATGATGTGAGCTTCGATGTCCATGCCGGGGAAATCCTCGGGATCTGCGGTCTTGCGGGGGCGGGACGTACCGAGCTTGCACGATCCGTCATGGGTATAGATCCGCTGGACGGCGGAGATATCTACCTCTTTGGGGAAAAACTCAAAATCCGCAGCATGAGCGAGGCCATCGATAAAGGTATCGCGTACCTCACGGAAAGCCGCAAGACCGACGGTCTCGCCCTGGCCCTCAGCGTTGCGGAAAACTGTCTGGCCTGCATCATTCCCCGGCTTTCAAGAGGGGTTCTCTATTCGGGGAGAAGAAACCGCGGCGTGGTTACAAGCCTCATCGACAAACTTAAAATCTACACACCCGGCATAGATGTGCCGGTACGGAATTTAAGCGGCGGCAACCAGCAGAAGGTGCTCATGGCAAAATGGATAGCCGCGGCGCCCAGGGTGATGATTCTTGATGAGCCTACCCGGGGCGTCGACATCGGCGCCAAGGAAATAATCCACGACGCTGTTGCCGAACTGGCAGCCAAAGGGAATGCGGTTATTCTCTTTACTTCTGATCTGCCAGAAATGGTGGGCCTCTGCGACCGGGCGGTGATCATGCGCCAGGGACACATCATCGGTGAAATCGACCGGAAAAACATGAGCGAAAGTTCGCTCCTTCTTGCGGCTAACGGCAAGGGAGAATTTGTCAAATGAGTGCAGCTGTAAAGCAGGGCGGAACGGATTCCCGCAGGATAAAGCAGAATCCTTTTATCCTCTTCATCAACCGGGTGGGTATTTACGCGGTTATCGCGGTGCTCCTGATACTCGGCGGCTTTGTCGCGCCGGGCAAGTATTTTACCGCGAGCAATATCCGGGCCACTGTCCAGGCCATAGCCCTTTTGGGTATGGTTTCGGTGGGTATGTCCTTTGTTACCTATTCGGCCAATTATGCCGATATGTCGGCTCCCATGACCATAGCGTTTTCCGGGATGGTGGCGGTTGCCACCCTCTGGATGGGCTTCTGGCCTTCGGTCTTTTTCGGTGTCGTTGCCGGAGCCTTCCTGGGGATGATAAACGGACTCATGGTGGGAAAATTCCGCGCCCATCCCATTATCTGGACCATGGCCTTCAACTTCGTGATGAGCGGTATTGTGCGCTGGATTTGGAGCGGAACCCAGATATACCCGGACATGATTGCCAAAAACAACCTGAAGGCTGTGGAAACCTTCAACGCCATTTCACGATCATCCTTTTTGGGCATTCCCATCATGGTTATTGTCATGGTGATCATGTTCATCATCGGTCACTTTATTTTAACCGGAACAAAGTACGGGAGCCAGCTCAAGGTGGCGGGTTCCGGTTACGAGGTGGCCCGGCTTTCGGGGATCAATGTGGTGCAATCTATCGTGCTGGTCTATGTGATAAACGCGATCTGTTGTTCCATTGCGGGTATCTTCCTTGCGTCGGTGGCAAAGACCGGGGCTTACTATACCGGCGACGGGTACGACTTCAGAGCGGTTACCAGTGTGCTCCTTGGAGGCATGACCCTGGCGGGCGGCAGAGGTACCATGGTGGGTGTATTCGGCGGTGTCATAACCATCGGGATACTCAGCAACATCATGAACCTCATCGGCATACCTACCTTTAATCAATGGCTTATACAGGGACTGGTGTTCCTCTTCATTGTGTGGCTCAACACCAATTCTTCCCGCAGGTTGGGGAGGGAATAAAATGGACACAAAAAAACCGGTCGCCGGCCAAAACAGCAGCCTGGGCAAGACTATCAACAGTTACCGTTTTTATCTGCTTATCCTGATCATGATGATCATGGGCATCTTCGTAAGGAATTTCTTTTCAGCCTTTAACATGAAAGGTATCTTCGACAGTACGGTGCTCTACGCGATGCTGGGCCTGGGCTTTACCATCTGCATGGTGGCAGGCCACATGGATCTTTCCGTCGGGGCAATGGCAAATATGGGGGCTGTTCTCACCATGGGTATGCACACCCTGTCCGGCAGGGGCTGGGCCTTTTCGATTACCGTGGCTGTCATAGCCGGTCTGTTCGTGGGCTTCCTCAACGGTATCCTGGTGAGTAAGGCGAAGATACATTCCTTTATCACCACTTTGGGTATGCAGTTTGTGCTCCGGGGAGCCATGTACATTTACTGCGGGGGCGCGGAAATCGGAGACAAGGGGGACTTTGCCTTTGCCGACTTCCTCAATATGAAGCTTGGCTTTTTGCCCCTGTCACCCAAAGTTGTGTTCGTGCTCCTGTTTGTCATCGTCGTAGCCTTCCTGATGCGGAATACCCGGTGGGGGCGCAACATCTACCTCATAGGCGGTAACGAAGAATCGGCATGGCTTGCGGGAATCAAGCGGGATGCCATGACCATTTCGGTCTTTGCTCTTTCGGGGCTGGCCTGTGCCATAGGCGGAGCCGTCTTCGCCATCTGCCAGAGTTCCGCCCTGCCAAACCTCGGGGAAAAGGGTATCTCTCCCCTCCTTGTTGCCCTGGCGGCAACGATCATCGGAGGAACCGCCACTTCGGGCGGAAAAGGCAGCGTGTGGAATACCTACGCTTCGGTATACGGCCTCATGGTCATGTCCAATGTGCTCACTTCCCTTTCCGGTAAATACGAGGTACAGATACTCTTCAACGGCTTGGTTTTGGCGGCCTGTGTTGTCTACGAGACCATTACCAACTACTTCCGGTCAAAGCGGATCGGAGAGCGGGCGCAGCTTCTGGAGGAACTTTCAGAAGGCGAACCTCGACGGCCTTCTCACGCCGGCGGCCTTGGGTCCGGTTGAGGGTCACGGAACGGGAAGCGGATTTTGCGCACCGGCGCATAAAATGTATGCCTGGAGCGATCTTCTTTTGAGGCTCGCTCCTTTAGCATAGAATTTATCTTTTTTGGAGGAAAGTATGAAGAAACGTGTGTGTTTGACGGTTCTTGTGGTTCTGGCTCTCGGCGGATCCCTGCTCTTCGCCGGCGGCGGCAGACAGGCCGGAGGCGGAGGTGGAGTCGCCAGTGATAATCTGGAGAAGTCTCTGGCCCTGAATTATTCAGGTGTCAGGAGTACCGACGGACAGCCCTTGATGCCGCCCCTTTCCGCAAAGCAGGTTCCCGCGCGGCCTTCGGACCCCAACGCCCTGCCGGAGGATGATCCCCTGCACTGGTACGATCAGGAATACGCGGGGTGGAACGCCGGATCGAAGATCAACCCGGCCAAATCACCTGCCAACGGCAGTATCGGCAAGCATGTTATCGTGATTGTTCATGGGGATCATCCCTGGACTACCGCCTATATAAATGGGGCCAAGAAAGCTGCCGAGGCCCTGGGTATGACCATCGATCTCTGGTCGCCGAACTGGGATGTCAACGTGCAGAACCAGATGATAGCCCAGGCGATCAACGCCAAACCCGACGCCATCGGGGTTATCCCCATCAACGCGGAATCCGCGGTACAGCAGTTCCGCAATATCAACCAGACAGGTATTCCCGCCTTTGGGACCAACACCCTTACCACCGCCGAGGCTATGCGCTACATGGTAACCTGGACCGGGCCGGATGATTGGGGACAGATGCGGAAACTGGCCCGCCACATGGCGGACACCATGGGGAAGAAGGGCGGTATTGTCTACGTTACCCACAACCCCGGCGGTTCTCCCTACTTTGCCCGTATGTGGGGCCCTCGCACGGAACTGAGGGGTTACGCCCCCGACATCAGGACTCTGGATTTCCAGAGCCCCGGCTTTGACGCTGCCGCCACCAAGCAGGTAGTGGCCGACTGGATCACCCGTTTCGGCAGAGACCTCAACGCCATCTTCCTGGCCGACGATTCGTCCCAGGCCATTGGCGCGGTTGACGCCCTCAAGGAAGCGGGCCGTACCGATGTTCTCGTCGTGGCGGCGGGCAATTCAAAGGCGGGGATGGATCTTGTTGCCGCCGGCGATGTGCTTGGCATCACCTATCAGACCGCCGAAGGAGACGGCGCGGCGGTGGTCAAGGCCATGGCCGACTTCTTCAACGGCAAGTCCCTTCCTGAACTGGGATACCTCGCCCAGGACATTATCACCACGGGAAATGTTGCGGGATTCCAGCCGCCGCAGTGGTAAATGCGTTTTTGAAATGCAGCGGAGAAAATCGCCACGCGGTTTTCTCCGTTCGCTTTATGGAGAACTGATATGGGGAAACTGTTTAGTGTAGGCGGATTAAGCGGCGGGGCGATTGGGTTTTCCGGGCCGGAAGAGGTCTTGAAACCGGAGTGGAATCTGCCCGCCGGTGATAAGCGGCTTCTCCGCGAACTTGCAAAGCAATACGGGGAAATCGCGGCCAATCCTGTAAACGCCGAGCGTATCCGGCGAGGCAAAGATATGCACTCCCTAAAGCCTGTCCGCCCGCCGGTGTTGATAGACGAGCTTCCCTGGAACGAAATGAACTGGAATGGAGAACTTACCCTGCACTGCGAATCCGAAGAAGGGCGCATCCCGGAAGATTTTTTCAGGCGCAGTCTTTTCCGCTGGAAGCATTTTCAGGTTGATATGGTTGTGGAGGACGCCCTCTACCTGATGAAGGCCTATACGAATACCGGTATAGGAATCGGCATAGATGAAGACATTCTTGTAATGGACAAAGATAATGACGTTGTCTCCCACGGCTATAAGGATCAGCTTGATACCGAAGATAAACTGGAGGCGCTCAAAACTCCTGTCATCAAGGCATATCCTGAAATCGACGCGGAAAATGCGGCGGCTCTTTGCGAACTCTTTGACGGTATACTCAATGTCAAGCTCCGCGGACACTTTGTAAGGCTTTCAACATGGGACTCTCTTTCGATGTACCGCGGTGTTACCCCCTGCCTTGAAGATATTGTTGAACGGCCTGAGTTTATTCACAAAACCATGGCGAAATTTACCGAACTCGGCATTGTGGCTTTTGACCAAATGCTTGCGCAGGGTTTGCTTGACTGGAACATTGAAACTCTGCACTGCACCCCGACTTATACAAGTGAACTTCCCGCCGAAGATTACACCGGTACTGTCAGATACAAGGATCTGTGGTATCGGGGGATGGCCCAGTGCCTTTCCATGGTGTCCCCCGCGATGCGGAAAGAATTCGAGTTTGACTATATCCGGCCCTTCATGTCGAAATTCGGCCTTGTGTATTACGGCTGTTGCGAGCCTATGGATAATTGCATGGATATTCTCAAAACATTTCCCAATATGCGAAAAATCGGCTGCAGCCCCTGGGCGGACGTCCGGCGGATGGCCGAAGAATCCGGCGGGCATTTCGTTATAGCCCGAAAGCCGAATCCCGCGGCCGTTGCAATGGGGATCGACGAGGATGTACTGCGCCGCGAAATAAGCGAAACCGTGGATGTCTGCATGGCAAACAAATGTCCGTATGAGTTTGTCCTCAAGGATGTCAGTACCGTAGGTAAAAACCCGGAAAATATTTTTTCCTGGGCGCGAATAGTTACGAATGTGCTGGATACATATTACGGCTGAATTAGGAATTGGAGTATTAGAGATATATGCAATCGCTTAACCAAGACAGAGACATCCTCCGGGAGCTTGCCGGGAAAGTTGCCGAAATCGCGGTCCTGCCGGTACAGGAAGAAAAAAAGCGGCTCTGGAGAGCGCTCAACGGCCTTTCACCCGAAAGGCCCATGGTCACGATCGACCAGGTCTGCTGGAACGAACTCAATGCCGATGAGGCGCTCAGCCTGAGATGTTCCGACGAACTCTGCCGCTTCTATGAAGACCGGTTCCGTAAAGTCCTCTACCAGTGGGAAAAGTTCCCTGTAGACATGGTTGTGGAAGATTATATTCGCGTTCCCCTGGCCCTGATCGACGCACCTACGGCGGTAAATAACCTCCCCGGCTCCATGTTCGGCATGAAAATCCGGGAGCACACCCTGGCCACCGACGCGGCCAACGATGTCGTGAGCCACGATTATGAAAATCAGTTCAGTTCCATTGATGATGTCATGCAAAAAATAAGGATGCCCGTGGTCGGCCATGATGAGGCGGAAACCCAACGGCGCATGGAAAAAGCCCACTGGCTCTTCGATGGCATCATGCCCCTGCGCGAAGAAGGCTGGGGCTACGACCCCTATCTCTCCTGCTGGGATCCTATCGGCATGTGGATGAGCATGACGGATCTCCTTATGGGCCTGGTCGATAATTCCGATTTAATGCATGCGCTCATCGGGAGGCTTGCGGCGGCCTATATGTCCATGCTGGATCAGCTTGAGGAACAGGGTCTTCTCTACCGTTACCCCCAGGCCACGATTCATACCACAGGCGCCTGGACGGATAAACTTCCCGCGCCCGGCTTTGACCCCAAACGGCCCCGTACCAGAGATCTCTGGATGTATGCCATGGCCCAACCCCTCGTTTCGGTTTCGCCGGCCATGTATGAGGAATATGAAATCGACTACCTCATGCCCATCTTCAGCCGCTTCGGCCTGGTCTACTACGGCTGCTGCGATCCCCTGGAACACAAGATGGACGCGGTTCGCCGCATCCCGAACCTCCGCAAGGTTTCGGTCAGCCCCTGGGCCAATCGTCAGAGCATGGCCGAGCAGTTAGGCCGCGACTATGTCCTTTCCAGCAAGCCCAACCCGGCCTTCCTCGCATGGGATAATTTTGACGAAGAGGCCGTTGGAAAGGATCTGGCGCAGACAAAAGATCTGGCCCGGCAGTACGGCTGTCCCCTGGAAATTATCTTCAAGGACATAAGCACCGTACACTACGATCCGTCGAGACTTACAAAAATAGCGAATATTGCGATGAAAATCGTGTGCGAGTAAATATTTTAACAGGAGAAAAATATGAAACGTTATGGTTCGGTAATAGGCGTCCGTCCGGAAAAACTTGATGAGTACAAGAAACTCCACGCCGCGGTGTGGCCGGATGTTTTAAACATGATTGGGGCATGCAATATCCGCAATTATTCTATTTACTACCGGGACGGCCTCCTCTTCAGTTACTTCGAATACTCAGGCAGTAATTATGAGGCCGATATGGCAAAAATGGCCGCCGATCCCGCGACGCAGAAGTGGTGGGATGTCTGTAAGCCCTGCCAGAAACCCCTTGATTCCTGTGGGGAAGGGGAGTGGTGGGCCGACGCGGAAGAAGTGTTTCACTGCGATTAAAGAAATTTTAACCCAGAAAAAACCGGACCGGAGGAGAAAATAATGAATATAAAAGAACAAAAAGAAGCAAGAATGCGCGCCGCGCTTGCCAATAAAGAAGGTGACCGGGTACCGGTTTCCGATTTTTTCTGGACCGGCTTTATGTTAAAAGCAAAAGAAAAATGGGGAGATGATCTGGACATATACCGAAAGTTCGATCTTGATTATATTGTTGTTAATCCAAACATGGATCCGGTAATCCGGGATTTTGAAATTCTCGAAGACAACGGGGTGAATATCAAATTGCGTACCGGCTTTGGCGCTACAATCAGAAGATCCGGCTCCGCGCCCATGCCCCACTACGACACATTTTCTGTAAGCGAACCGGAAGAAATGGAAGAATTCGTTATCGAGAGCGCCAGGGACAAACGCCGGCTCTATCGTACCGGAGACGATCAAATAAACGGCGTAGGGGACGCCATAGGAAGAAACATCCCCTCATGGACCGAACGGGTTGACGCGTACTGTAAAGATTTCCCCGTTTTCGGCTCCATCTGTGAAGGCTACGAATATCTCTGGCGCTGCATCGGGACGGAGAATTCCCTCATCTGGATGATGACCGAACCTGAGATGTTCGGCGCGTTTGTGAAGCGGCTCGGCGATTTCCTGGTAGGGCTCACGGAATACCAGATTGAAGAAAGCAGAGGAAGGCTTTCGGGAATGTATGTCTGGGGTGATGTGGCCTATGTTAACGGCATGCTCTTCAGCCCCGCAATCTGGCGGGAATATTTTAAACCCATTACCGAGCGGATAATCGGCGCCTGCCACAAGGCGGGGCTTATGGTCATATACCACGGCTGCGGCAACGCGAGCCTCATTTACAACGATTTTATTGACATTGGTCTTGAAGGTTATAACCCTGTGGAATGTAAGGCCCATCTTGATGTGGTGGAGTTGAAGAAGGATTACGGCGGGAGACTCTGTTTTGTGGGGAACTACGATGTGCGGGAACTCGAAAGCGGCGACAGAAACCGTATCAAACGGCAGGCCCTTTACAAGCTGCAAAGCGCCCTGGGCGGCGGCTGGATCTGCCAGAGTGATCATTCGGTTACCAGCGGCGTTTCCCCGGATTCCTACGCGTACATGGTGGAACTGATACGGGAATACGGCAAATATCCCCTGGATCTGGACCGCATAAAGAAAGAAATAGCCGAACTGGATCGAAAATAGAACACCCTGTCAATCGGCTTCGGGTTTTTCCGTTCGGAACACCGGATCGGGCGCAATGAAGGGGGAGGGAAGGACGCGGTTACGCATCCGAACAGAGCCGGGTTCCGTAGCGCAGGGCTTCGTCCAGAAGGGCGCGGAGGCTTTCCAGCGGGGTGTCTGCCGTCATGTTGTTACCCGCCGCCAGAATGAGGCGGCCGGATTTCCGGTAATAGGTATCGAACATGAAGCGGACTTCCCGGCGGACATCTTCGGGACTGCCGTAAGGGATGGTACGCTGCACATCCATGCCGGCCCAAATACAGATATCTTTGCCAAAATCCGCGGCAATTTCTTTTTCATCCATGGTATATTTTTGAATGGGATGGAGTACGTCCAGGCCAATCTCTATTAAATCCGGAATAAAGGTTTTGATATTCCCGCAGGTGTGGAGCCAGAAATGCATGCCCAGACTGTGGCAGTGGGCGATGAGTTCCCTGTAATAGGGCTTAAAGAATTCCCGGAATATGTCCACGGAAAAGAAGGGGCCGGTCTGCATGCCTATATCGTCACTGGTCCAGATGGCGTCAAGCCCCAGTTCCCTGCGGCCTCTGGCAACGATGGCCTTGTAAAAATCGGTCAAAGCCCGGAAGAGGCGGTGGACTTCTTCCCCGTTTTCGTAGAAATCGCAGAGCGCGTTTTCCATCCCCCTGAGGGACCAGAGCCGCTCAAAGAGCCAATACCACCAGAGGCCCACACGGTAAACGCCGTCACCGGAGGGCGGATTTTTAGTGATAAGCCCCGGATAGTTGGGGTTGGGAAAATCCGCAAGAACACCGTCAAGTTTTGCCCAGTCGTCCAGGGCGCTTACGGCGTCCAGGGCTGTACCCCTGGGGAAGGGATTATCAAAGTTAAGCCACCTGTATGAAGGATCATCCCCGGGAGCGTCAAAGACCTGGGGAATATTCAGGTAGATTTTTACTATATCCGAAGGATACTGAGCCAGCACTTCCCGGTATTGGGGGGCCCTGCTGCCAAAGATCTCCGGATTGATCCATTCGTGAACCGCCATGGGGATACGCCGGGCCGCGCCCCTTCCTTCGATCACCTTTTTGAGTTCTTCCCGGCCCAAGGGCCTGTCCGGCAATGTCATAGTACTATCCTTTGACGGCCCCTGCCATGAGGCCCCTGATAAAGTATTTCTGTCCCACCACGGTAAGTATTATAATGACCGGCACACAGGAGAGAAAAGCTCCCGCCAGCGGAGCACCGTAGGTAACCTTGTAGAAATTCTGAAGCCGCATAAGACCGATGGGGAGGGTATACATGGCTTCCTGATTCAGGTAGATGAGGGGGGTCATAAAGTCGTTCCAGCAGCCCATGAAGTTGAGCACCCCCAGGATACCCAGGCCCGAAACGCTCAAGGGTACGGCAATGCGGGAAAAGAGGTACAGTTCTCCACAGCCGTCAATCAGGGCGCTTTCGTACAGTTCCCGGGGCACCTGGCTCATCACCTGGCGGACCAGAAAGATGCCGAATGAATTCATCAGCGCCGGGATGAGCATACAGATTGCCGATTTTATTATCCGCCAGAATCACGAGGATGGCAATCAAACCGCCAATGGCGGTTATGATTAGCTGGAGCAAACCGGCCTTCCCGCTTTCTTTTACGCCAATTAAAACGTGTTATTTTTTTTCGTTCGTTGCCTGTCCTCTCATATTAATCTGAATGACTTAAAATCCAGACTGCCGCTGCCCTGATAGGTAAAATACAACGCGTGCTTTCCGTAAAGAGGCGGCAGGGACACGGATAGTTCATACCATTTGCCGCAAGACGTTATTGGTATCCGCGCTGCCGGAGAAGCATCTGTTTCTGCGGAAAGGACAAGAAAACCATCTGCGACGCCACGGATGGTTACGCTTATTTCTTCCGCGCCGTCCATGTTGAAATACTTAAACCCCGCCATGCTGCCGTCCCTCATGTTTGCGATATACTGACCTGGATTATCTTCACGATCGGTTCCGTCCTGGGTAAAATACGGGTGGCCGCTATTTTCAGGCTTTACCATGGCATAGGCAAAAACGCCGTTTTCTGAACGTAGGTTACAGGCAATTCGGGCTTCATAAATTCCACGTCCTGCAAGAGGGCCGCCGTTCAGCCCGCAGCTTGTCAATTCCGCCTGGGGTATAGAACCATCCGGCATCAGCCTGATGGGTTCGGCGCAAGCCTGCCGTGAGAACTGATTCAAATTTGTCTGACGGTGATAAAACACATACCAATTACCGTTTACACATTCAACGCTGCCGTGGGTATTGCCAAGATAATTAAGGGCGTCTTCCCGGATTCGTCTGTCAAGGAACACGTCACCAATGCTTACAAGAGTACCGCCATAGCGGAAATCACC
>JAISCR010000181.1 GCA_031265435.1 Treponema sp. | reverse complement strand
CCCCCCCCCCCCCCCCCCCCGCCTTCTTTGAGCACCCGGCGGCAAGCACCATAAGAGAGGCAATCACTAAAACAGAAACAGATAAATTTCTTTTCATCATTATCCTCCTAAATAGATATCGATTTAAAGCAATCCAGGAAAGGCTTGTTTTTTTCGAGCATCTCCCTGGTCATGTTACGAATTTCCGCCATCGAAAGAACACTGGAAGTCAAAGGATCAAAAAGGACAGCCTGGAATATTTTTTCGGGGTTACCTTCTATTGCTCCGGCTATGGCAAGCTCCTCACAGCGGCTTGAGGTATTGATCAGAATCGCCAGATGATCGGGAAGGGAACCTACATAGAAAGGTTTGATCCCCGCCTTTGACGCCAGAACCGGAACCTCTACACAGGCCATGGGCGGCAGGTTTGGGATGAGTCCGGTATTGGGCAGGTTGCCGTTAAACTCAAAGGGAGTCTGATCCCCAAAAATCGCGTTGAAAATATTGGAGGCGTATTCTTCCCCCCGTTTAAGATCCACTTCCTCGGAATCAAGTCTCTTTTTGAATTCTTCTTCCCATGTTTTCTCCTTCTGCGTATATTCATTGAGAATATAGGCATAGACTCCCGGATTCCAGCCGGTTCCACTGGTGCAGTATTTTTCGATTAAGTCCGGCCGTTTTCTGAACCACGCGTTATATTCGGAGTTATGTCCCGAAGATTCGGTGGGGTAATAGCCCAGATTGAGGAACATTTCGTTCCGCACCAATTCCTCGTTGTATATTTCAGGTTTGTTGAGGACGGCTTCCCGGAGAAGGGGATAGGCATCTTTTCCTTTCCACTTGTAGTCAAGATAAAAAGCCTGATGATTGATCCCTGCGCAGGTATAGGAAATATCTTTCTTTTCCGCGCCAAGCCAGCCGGCCAGCATGGCGGCAGTTCCCTGAACGCTGTGGCAGAGGCCGGTAACATTTACCGTGCTTTGTTTTTGAAGATAACTGCAGAGCAGGGCCATGGGGTTCGTATAATTCAGTACCACCGCGTTGGGGCAGAGCTGTTCCACATCCTTGATGATATCCAGCATTACCGGGGCGGTACGGAGGAAACGGAAAATTCCCGAAGGCCCCCGGGTGTCCCCTACGTTGATATCTACCCCGTATTTTTTTGGTATTTCAATATCGTGGCGCCAGACATCCACACCCCCCTGAAGGATGGTGATGAGTACCCCATCCGCCCCGGCCAGGGCCTTTTTCCGATCCGTGGCAGCGTGCACGGTAGCGCCATAAGAGCCCGCCTTGATCAATCGCTCCAATGCCTTCGCGGCGTAGCCCAGGCGGCCTTCATGAATATCTACCAGATGAAATTCCGCGTCCTTGAAACTGTCGAAACTCAGGATATCCCGTGTAAGGCCCTGCGTGAAACCCAGCGAACCGGCTCCGATAAAAACAAATTTTTTTCTCATGGTACCTTCCTTCATATTGAATCAAGATATTATATCATCATAACAATTGTAAAACCAGTTCAAAATCCTGTCAACTGAATTTTTTCCAGCCCGCGGGAAGATACTGCAGATTTTCCCTGATAAGCTCATTGAGAAGCCGTTCGGGATAATCGCAGTTTGCCGTCAGGGGATCCAGATACGCCGCCTGAAGCAGCAGATCTTTATCGCAGTTACGCGCCGAATCAACCAGAAGATCATACTCCCGGCCCAAAATATCACACTTGGCGGCTATCCCAGCGGGAAGTTTTCCCACGCTTTGCGGATGGAGACCGAAAAAGTCAATAAAGGCGGGAACCTCCACTATCATGTTCCGGGATACGTTTTCAATATAACCCCTGTTTTGGAGATTTACCATTTCGGTTGTCACTTCTCCGGCAGCCAGGGCTTTTATAAAATGCGTGGCCGTCTCTCCGGATCCATCCAGAAATTTTTCATGTCCCCTGTTTTCCTTTATGAGTCCTTCGAGATTTTCCCGATCATGTTCCCGCCATTCGTCTATTGCCCTGAAATCATTGTTCTTCCACTCAAGGTTCCGTTCCTTCATCACGCTGTCCTTGAGAAAGGCGGAAAAAAATTCCTCCACATGCCTGTCTCCCGGGGCAGGGTAGAGGCCGAAAATCCGGTAAAGATCCCGGGAAACCTGCTCCCTTTGACCAAAGCCGGAAGTTTCAAGAGCTTTCCGCAGCTTCGGATAAACATCTTCCCCGTCTATCGAAAGCCTGGTGAACCAGGTTAGATGATTTACCCCCGCCGCTTCATATTTAAGCCGCTCCGGTGAAACCCCGAAAACCTTTTCGGCCAAATCGCGGGCCGTATCGGGAGTTCCATGACAGAGACCGAAACAGCGTATTTTTGAATATGCCTGGATGGCAAGACACTGGGCTCCCTCAGGATTCGTGTAATTTATAATATAGGCTTCAGGACATACTTCTTCCATCTTGTGGGCAATGTCCAAAGCCAGGGGGATTGAACGGAGAATACGAATCATGGCGCCGGGACCTATGGTATCCCCTACCGATTGAGCAACTCCGTGCTTGGTACAGATTTCTATATCCTGCTTCCAGGACTCAATGCTCCCTACCGCATAGGTAAAAAAGACAAAATCCGCATCCTTTAGCGCTGCCGAATAATGGGTGTGGGATTCTACAGTAAAGTCCCGTCCGGTATACGCCGCCAACCGCTTTACCCCTTCGGTAACTTCCTCGAGTTTTTTTTCGTCAATATCAACCAGGGCCAGAACGCCTCCGTCGATATACTTTTCCATGAGCAGATCCCCGGCAAGTTTCAGGGTAAAGACAGTGCTGCCCGCGCCGATAAAGACAAACCTGAAACGCTTTTTTCCAAAAAACATAAATCTCATTCCCCCGTAAATCCATTTCGTGTCTGTCCGCAAACTGAAGTTTTGGGAAAGCCTCTCTATTTCGCCAGTTTCAGAAGATCTTCCGGTCTTTCGGCGATAATGTCAAAAAGTTCCCTTTCCTCTTCGAGGCAATAACCGTATCCCGCGCCCACCGCCAGGATGCCGTTACCCTTTGCCGCTTCGGCGTCAATATGCCTGTCGCCTACAAAAAGCCAGTCTCCCAAAAATGAAGTTCCCGCGGTACTTATGATTTCCCCGGTCATTTCGACCTTCCGGGATCTTCCGCAGCAGATACTCTTAAAAAAAGGTCTGATGCCGGTTACATCCAGCAGAAGGTTGATATGATCCGGGTGGCCTGTACTGGCAATATATAATTCCACCCCAAGGCCTTTGAGTTCTTCCAGAATTTCCTCAATGCCCGGAAAAAGCATCCCCCTGCCGATACGCCGTATTTCCCGCGCCTCTCCCAGATCCGTTTCTGCCTGGAATGCAAGGAGAAGTTCCCGCGTAAAACTTTGTTTTATGTTCGATTCGATATGTGAGCCTGGCTTTACATTGCCAAGAAGCACCTGGTAATACTCAAGTCCGGGATAACCCATAGCCGCTTTAACCTGTTCGGCCGAAAAAGGCGGGAGCCCCAATTTTTTCGCGGCTTCATTGCAGGCAATGATCGTTGCCTTTGCCGTATCCGACAAGGTTCCGTCCATATCAAAAATGAAATGTTTATAAACGCCCATGATCCGCCATCACAGCTTCGACATTTTTAACACTCAAGTCCGCATTGGCGCCGCCGACAACGCCAACCGAGATATTACCGCAGGCATTACCGTATTCAAGGCATTGCCCGGCCGGAAAACCCCGGATAAATCCATAGATAAAACCCGCATTAAAAGAATCACCCGCACCGGTAGTGTCTATCACCCTGACATCACTGTAGGCTGTTGTTGAAAACAGCCTGCCGCCGCTTGCGCAGCAGGCCCCGTTTTTTCCGCGCTTTACCACAGCCGTGGCGCAGATTTTTCCCAGTTCCTGCGCGGCGTCATCACAGGATGATTTCCCCGTGATACTCAAAGCTTCTGTTTCGCTGGGAAAAAAAATATCCGTATGAGAGAGAACTTCCCTGATGCCAAAATCCCAGGTTCCGGTATCATCCCATCCGGCATCCAGGGAAGTGCTTACCCCGTAACCATGGGCGGTTTTGAAGATCCGCGCCAGATCCGGCCGCAGGGCGGTCTGCAGGAAAAAAGATCCCACATGAATATGCCCGGCGCTCTTCAAAACAGCAGGATCAATATCGGCAAAACAAAAAGTGCCGATCGTTCCCGGAACGGTTACAAGCGCCCGATCTCCGCCCCAGTTAAGAGCCAGGGTGACGCCGGTTTCTTCCGACGGGGCCGTTTTGCAGTAACTTGTATTGATACCCCGGTTCTCCAATTCCCGTATTACATAGCGGCCGTCTTCGTCATCGCCGGTTTTTCCGCAGAAAGCAACGGTGAGGCCGAATTTTACAAGATTCGCCGCGCAAAGAGCGGTGGAGCTTCCAAGGGTTTTTTTAAATCCCGCCGCAATAATTTCACGGTTCAAAGACGGCGCTTCCTTTAACCCGGTAATGATGAGATCGGTATTGAGTTCGCCCATGGCAAGAACATCAAATTTTGTATCCGCCATTTTTATTTCTCCAGTTCGTAGAGCGTTACCCCTGAAACCACCCTGGTAAGCTCTCCTGAAGGAACAGGATTGTCGGTAGGAATTCCAAGGGACAAAGATTTAAACATCGCTAAAAGCTGACAGAAGACAAGATAAGAAATACCCCGGCAGATTTCACCTGTTTCGCCGTAACCTTCTCCCCCTATTACAATATTCTCGTCTACCGGAATCGAAAGTTTTTCGCCGCTCAGGGCAATTACCTTGTTTCCTTTTTTCTGCCGGTTAATTTCATCCAGGAGATCCAGATCGTAACGGGCGGTGAAAGAATCCGGGGAAACAAAATGTATCGTAAGGGTTTTATCCCTGATTATTGATTTTGGGCCGTGCCGGAATCCCAGGGAACTGTCCCAACCGGTGCTCACTTCCCCGGCAGTGAGTTCCAGGGATTTAAGGGCCGCTTCCCGGGACAGCCCCCGCAGACAGCCGCTGCCGAGGGCAACAAGGCGGTCATAGCCGGTCTCCGCCCACTTACGCGCAACAGCGGCCAGGGCTTTCCCCTGCCTGTCAAAAACACCGGCAAGCCGGTTTATATCCTCTACAACAGCCCTGATTTTTCCGGCGCTCAAAAAAGCGCATCCCGCCAAGGCCATACAGGTAAAACTGGAAGTCATGGCAAACCCGTTATCATTTGACCCCTCGGGCATGATCAGGGCCAGCCCCTTTCCCGTTGATGTTATTTTGGCGAGATTTGACTCGCCGTCGCAGACCAGTGTCAGTTCGTAGAGATCTTTCACAATAGTGCGGACATATTTAACCGCTTCCGTCGATTCGGGACTGTTGCCCGAGCGCCCAAAGGAAACCAGGAGGGTCGGAACATCGGGGAAAAGCACCGAATACGGTGAAGAGACAATATCCGTGGTATGAATAGACTCAACAGGGAGCCCCCAGGCTTTGCCGGCCATAAGAGCCGCGGTTTCTCCCGCAAAAGCGGAACTCCCCGCGCCGGTAAGGATTATGCGCCTCTTCCCAAGACCTCCCATCCTGCCGATAAAATCAAGAATTGTATCCTCCTTTGAGAGAAGATAAGAGCCCAGGACACGCCAAAGATCACCCTGCCGGGCTATCTCGGCGGAGGTATAAACGCATTTTTTTGATGAGAACCAGCTCTCATCACATCCGTAGAAAGTTTCCCATATATCCATGTATCTGCCTCGATCATATTATTGTTATAACATTATTATCACCTTGGGGCCTGCCTGTCAAATGCCGGGGTCTCGTTATGATAAAAATCCATAAAAAAATTTTTAAAATACTTGACAATGCCTTTAATGCCCCTTACCCTTATACTTACAATAACCGGTCTTAAAGCTTAATTCAAATTAACCTTAAGGAGAGAATTTTATGCTTATTGACTGTCATGTTCACACTCATGCGGAAGTAGAGGACAAGGGCGCTTTGCTCAAAAGTATGGATGAAGCGGGGGTGGATAAAATAATTCTTCTTTCCAATCATCCTGCCTCATTTTACAATTACAGCCCCGAAGGGAAACTGCTTGAAAAGAAAACGCTTAACCCCGCCGAAACCCTGAAGGCTGTCATGGAGTGGTCTGCCTTCTCAGATCGGATTATTCCTTTTTATTGGATCGATCCTCTGGAAAGCGATGCCATAAAGCAGGTTGACAGGGCTATAGATGCGGGAATCAGGGGATTCAAGGTAATCTGCAATCGTCATTTCCCGGGTGATGAAAAACCCATGGAAGTGTGGACGTATATTGCCCAAAAAGGGAAGCCTGTTCTTTTTCATTCGGGAATACTCTACGGCCCCAAAGCTTCTTCCCAATACAACCGGCCGGTAGGATTTGAAAAACTTCTGGAGATCCCCAGGCTGCGCTTTGCCTTGGCCCATGTTTCCTGGCCCTGGCATGATGAAAACCTTTCCATGTACGGGCATTACAGGAGTATGCTTGAGCAGGGAACCACCAGCGCGGAAATGTTCATCGACACGACGCCGGGGACGCCAAAAATATACCGGAATGAAGTTTTGGGCAAGATTTATACCATAGGCTACGACATAGAGGATAATGTAATTTTTGGGACTGATTGTAATAATAACTACAGTTCCGCTTATACCACAGAGATTCTGGCCATGGATAAAGAAGCTTTGGATCTTGCCAGGGTAACTCAGGCCCGGAGGGATAAGTATTACTCCAAAAACGCACTGCGGTTTATAGGATGACGAATACGACGGAAGAACTTAAAAAAAGGCTCCTCGACAATAAACAACAGAAGCCTTTGGGTATCTATTCTGTTTGCAGTGCCCATAAAACGGTTATTGAAGCCGCGATTCTGCAGGCAAAGAAAGATAACAGTTTTATGCTGATTGAGTCTACTTCAAACCAGGTGGATCAATTCGGCGGCTATACCGAATTAAACCCTGAGCGGTTTACAGCCTTTGTAAAATCTATTGCCTTTGCCCTGGATTTTCCGCCGGATCGGATAATCTTTGGCGGGGATCACCTGGGGCCGAATGTGTGGCAGCAGGAAAGTTCCCGGAGCGCCATGGAGAAAGGGCGAAGCCTCGTAAAGGCCTGCGTGGAAGCGGGTTATAAAAAAATCCATCTGGATACGAGCATGTTCTGCGCCGATGATCCCGGAGACCGGAAGCTCCCCCTGCCGGACAGGATAGTGGCTGAACGGGCAGTGGAACTCTGTAAGGTCTGCGAGAAAACGGCGGAGGGACAGAAAGAAAAACCCCTGTATATCATCGGTACCGAAGTACCTGTCCCCGGCGGAACCAAAGAGGAGGAGGCCGCGCCCCGGCCAAGTTCCCGGAGCAGCCTGCTTGAAACCATCGCGGTGCATCAAAAAGCATTTTGTGACGCACATCTTGAAGATGCCTGGAACCGGGTCATCGGCATTGTGGCCCAGCCGGGGCTTGAATTTTCCGATCACCGGGTTTTTTACTATGACCGTTTTAAGGCCCGTGAATTAAGCGCCTCACTGGATGATACTCATCTTGTTTTTGAAGTACATTCCACAGATTACCAGAGGGCCTCAGGGCTCCGGAAAATGGTGGAAGATCACTTTTGTATATTAAAAGCCGGTCCCTGGCTCACCTTCCGTTACAGGGAAGCTCTCTTCTCCCTTGCCCGGATTGAAAAAGAACTTATTCACCGGGAAGAAGATTGTTCCGCACTGGAACAGGTTATGGAAGAGTTGATGCGTGGCTCCCGGCCCAACTATTGGGAAAAGTACTACCATGGGAGCGAAGAAGAGAAACGCTTCAGCAGAAAATACAGCTTGAGTGATCGGAGCCGGTATTACTGGAGCAGAAGCGAACTCTCCGCTTCGGTGGACAGGCTTTTTACCAATCTTTCCCGCACCGGAATACCTTATAGTCTCATTAGTCAGTTTATGCCTAATCTCATTGACGCCGTGAGCGAAGGATACATTCCGGCAAAACCATGGAATCTCGTCATTGCCCATATTCAGGAAACCCTTGCCCTTTATTCTGCGGCCGCGGGGTTTTCTCAAGAGAACAAGAGAGAACCAATCGGGTTCCCGAACAAGTAAGGAGTGATTATTAACACTTCGTGTTAATGTCCGATTGACATAAGCGGCGAAACGTCCGCTTTTTATAGGAGTGATTATTAACACTTCGTGTTAATGTCCGATTGACATAAGCGGCGAAACGTCCGCTTTTTATAGGAGTGACTATGCCTTTGATAAATACAGAATCCATGCTAAAGAGGGCCCGGGAAGGCGGCTGGGCCGTAGGCGCCTTCAATGCCGAGAATATGGAAATGATCCAGGCCATCATAGAAGCCGCCGAAGAACTCAAGGCGCCGGTTATTATTCAGACTACTCCCGGAACCCTGAAGTACGGCAGCCTGGATCTTTACTTCGCCATCGCGCTGGCCAGGGCAAAAAAATCGCCTGCGGAGGTCTCCATTCATCTGGATCACGGGGACACTTTTTCCCTTGCATCCCAGGCCCTGCGAACCGGGTATACATCCATCATGATAGACGGTTCCAAACTGCCATTGGGAGAAAATATTGACCTTACCGAATCGGCAGTAAAAATATGCGAACCCAACGGGGTAAGCGTGGAAGGGGAATTGGGAAGAGTCGGCGGAAAAGAGGATGGAGAGGAAGGCGGCGACGCTTACACCGACCCTGAAGAGGCGGCCGAATTCGTTCAAAAGACCGGAGTCAATTCCCTTGCCGTAGGGGTAGGTACCGCCCACGGTGTTTATAAGAAAACTCCTGTTTTAAAAGCGGGCCTGATCAGCGTACTGAAAGAAACCGTCACCGTACCCATGGTACTCCATGGAGCCTCGGGCCTGGCGGATGAAGTGGTCATGGACTGTATTTCACGGGGCATAGCCAAGGTAAACTTTGCCACGGAACTGCGGATCGCCTACACCGAAGCGGTAAAAAAATATCTTTCCGGCGATTCCGGTGTCATGGATCCCAAAAAATACGGAGATGCCGCCCGGAATGCCGTCCGTACCAAAGTTATCGAAAAGATGCGGATCTGCGGCTGCGCCGGTAAATCGATCCTTTGAGTCGGAGATTTCCAATGGCGAACAAAAATGAAACGGCGTCTGTATTCGATCGATCAAAACCGGTCACTCTTTATTACCAGCTCCAGGAAGAGCTTTTAAAAAAAATTCAAAACAATGAATGGAAAAGCGGACAAAAAATACCTCCCGAAACCGAACTCTGCCGGATGTACAATTTAAGCCGCATAACGGTACGGAAAGCCATCGAAGAACTCGTTCATGGCGGATATCTGGTTCGTTTTCAGGGCAAAGGGACTTTTGTGGCGAGTATCAATTTTGAACAAAAACTTTCAAAATTTTATTCTTTTAGCGAAGCGCTGCTGCAAAAAGGGGAAAAAGAACATGTTAAAATGCTCTCATTTACCGTAGAGAAAGCCGACTTCGCTATCGCCGAATCTCTTGGAATCGTAAAAGATGAAAAAATATTCAAAGTGTTTCGGCTGCGTATAGTAGACGATACCGCCTATGTGGTGGAAACCTCTTATATTCCTTACAGCTGCTGTCCCAAATTGAAGGAAAAAGACATTGTAAAGAAGGGTTTGTACAATTCCATGCGCAGCCTGGGGGTTAATCCCCGGAAGATCATAGAAAAATTCCGCGCCGATGCCATCCGCTCATATGAGGCCGGACTGATGAATCTTAAAACAGGAAAGCCCATCATCCATATCGAAAGAACAACTTTTGACGGGCCTGAGATTATTGAATACTGCGTGTCAATTGTCCGGGGTGATTTTTTCACCTATACGGTAGAGCTGAAAAGATGAACCGGCCCCTTTTCGGCTGGAATTTTGATGAGTCATGACCCCTTTTCGGTTAGAATTTCGATGAGGCAATGCCGCCGCCGAAATGCCTCAAATAGAAATGTTACCGAAATGTCACCGAAAGCTTGACATATTTTTCCATACCTGCTATTATATTTTCAGAAAGTTAAACTTAATCATAAAAAAGGGTCTTTTCAAGGCCCTTTTTTTTTAAGAAAAGGTGGAAAATAATGAACTACGGCAGGGGGAAAGATGACGGCTCCTTGCTGGAATCCATCGGGCCGGTGGTAGAGGGACTGGGCCTGGATCTCATTGAGGTAACGGTTTCCCGGCATAGGGGTTCGGTTCAGATACGGGTGGTAGTTTACAGGAGAGCCGCATTGGCGGCCGGTATAAGCCTTTCCTCTCCTGCGCGGCTTGAGGAGAAACCCCTTCCCGTTGGTATTAATGACTGTTCCCGGGTTCATCATGCCGTACTTCCCCGGCTGGAACTGGCTTTTCCCGGGCAGGAGCTCTATCTGGAGGTGTCTTCCCCGGGAATAGACCGGCTTATCAAGGATGGAAGCGAATTTGTCCACTATAGAGGCCGGGGTATCCGCTGTTACCGTACCGATATTTCGGACTGGAGCAGCGGGATACTGCTTTCCTCCGATGAAGAGGGTATAGTGTTACGGAACAGGGAAGGGGAACTACGTATTCCTTATTCGCTTATCGCAAAAGCAAAGCTTGATTATTCTCTGGAATAAGAGCAAAACCTATTGAAGGAGGTATACCTAAAGTGGCTATAGACATATCGGATGCAATCCGCCAGATAAACCAGGAACGGGGTATATCCGAAGAGTTGATACTGAGGACTATTGAGAACACGCTCCTTGCGGCCTATAAACGGAAGTATGGAAATGTGGATAATGCCATCGTCCGCTTTTCCGATGACAGGAAAGTGTCCATATACGCCCAGAAAAAAATCGTTGATGGAGAAATTGACGGTGTTGAAGAGGCTGCGGAGATAGATATAAACGAAGCCAGGGAACTTAACCCCAATGCGGAGATTGGCGACGAACTTCTCATCGAAGTTGACCCGAAAGATTTTGACCGTATTTCGGTACAAAGCGCCAAACAGACCGCCCATCAGTCTATCCGGGAAATCCAGAAAGACAGCCTCTATTCGGAATTCAAGGACAAGGTAGGGGAGATTATCATAGGATACTACCAGCGGGAAAAAAACGGCACCATCTATGTGGATCTGGGTAAAATGGAAGGCATACTTCCCAAGAAGAACCAGAGTCCCAGGGAAACCTACCATGTAAATGACCGGATCAAGGCCCTTATCACGGAAGTGAACAAGACTCCCACGGGCCTCCAGGTAGTCCTCTCCAGAACCCATACGGATTTTGTCCGGGCCATCTTTGAACTTGAAGTTCCCGAAGTCTACGATAAAACCGTGGAGATTCACAAAATCGTCCGCGAGGCGGGCTACAGAACCAAGCTTGCCGTATATTCCAACAGGGAAGACGTGGATCCTGTGGGAGCCTGTGTGGGTCTCAAAGGCGTGCGGATTCAGGCGGTTATCAAGGAACTGGAAGGAGAGAAGATCGATATCCTCAAGTACGATCCCAATCCCCATAACTTTATCAAGAATGCCCTTTCTCCCGCGGAAGTTCGGGATGTGATCATTCTCGATGAAGCCAAACACCTGGCTCTGGCGGTGGTTGCCGATACCCAGCTTTCTCTGGCTATAGGCAAGCAGGGTCTCAATGTGCGGCTTGCCAACCGGCTCTGCGACTGGAGTATCGATGTCAAGACCGACGCCCAGTTTGAAGCCATGGATATTGCCGCGGAATCCCGCAAGGCGGTATCCCAGCTTTTCGGAGACGACGAAGAATACGAAGAAGAAATTTCCCGGATCTCGGAACTTCCCGGGGTGGAGCCTGCGGCTGCCGAGGCGCTGCTCAGCGCGGGTATCGACTTTATCGAAGACTACCTTGCCATGTCCCAGGAGGAACTCAGTGCGGTTCAAGGCATCACCGCGGAACAGCTTGAAACCCTCCAAAAACTCATCGAAGAAAATGTAGAGATTGTGGAAGAAGAGCAGGATGAGTATGCTGAAAAGGAAACCGAAGAGGAGGGTTCCGATCGGGAAGCTGAGACTGCGCCCGAGACGGAAGAGTACGAGTGTCCCGAATGCGGGGCCAAAATAACCATTGATATGACGGTTTGTCCGAATTGTGGTATTGGCCTGAGCTTTGAATACGAGGACGAATGATGAACCGGATACATGGAGCATCCTGGAGAAACCTGATGTAGGTTTTTCCATAAAAATATACAGGTGGAACATGGCTGAAGAAGTAGAAAACACACAAAAACCGAAAGCGGAACTCATCAAGCGCAGTCCGGCGGAGCACGAAGCGACAGGGCAGGAAGCTTCTCCCGAAAAAAAGGATGGCTCCCGGAAAGGAAAGGCCGACCCTCCCCCCCGAAAGATTATTGTGGTAAAAAAGAAGCCCCAGAATCCTCCCGCCGCACCCAATCCCAGGAAGATGCAGCCCAAGGTAGTTGTAGCAGGTCAGCGGACAAAGGATTCTTCCGAAGACTCCAGGGAAAGCCGGGATGAAAAGCCCAGAGATGACAGCCATGTTGCCTCCTTCCCCGTAACTCAGCGGCCCGCGGCGGCCGCGGGCAGAGTAGGGGGAAAACCGGTAGGCCCTCCTCCCCGCCGTGAAGAAGGCCCGCGCAGGCCCTCGTCGCCTTTCTCAAGCCGTCCCACCGGAACAGCAGGCAGAGTCGGCGGCCGTCCCGCAGGTCCTCCGCGCGGCGAAGGCGGTTTCCGTCCCGCAGGAGGCCCTCCTCGGCCGGGCTTTGGTCAGGGCCCCCGTCCCAGCGGCGGCAGGCCCGGTTTTGGCCAGGGCAGACCCGGCTTCGGCCCGAGACCCGCAGGAGGCCCCAACCGCGGTGGAGGGCCCAACACGGCGGCTCCTCTGCCGGAAGGCAAGGGCACTGCGAAGCGTATCTTCAAGGCCAAGAAAACGGTTAATTATCGTAAAGAAAAAGAACACGAGATGCAGGAGAAACTCCTCCAGACCAAGAAAAAGATAACGCAAACGACCAATCCGGTACCCAAGAGTATCGATATCATGGAGGTTATCTCCGTTTCGGAACTTGCCCGCAAGATGAACCTCAAGGCTTCCGATCTTATCCAGAAACTGATGAGCATGGGGATGATGGTTACCATCAACCAGCAGATCGATGCGGAAACCGCCACGATTCTTGCGGCGGAATTCGGAGCGGATGTAAAGATCATCAGCCTCTACGATGAAACGGTAATCTCCTCTACTTCGGATGATGGGGTGGAACTCAAACCCCGGCCGCCGGTGGTTACCGTAATGGGCCATGTCGATCACGGCAAGACCAAGCTTCTCGATGCGATCCGCAGTACCGATGTGGTAGCGGGAGAATTCGGCGGTATCACCCAGCATATCGGCGCCTATACGGTGGATACTCCCGGAGGCCGCATTACCTTCCTGGATACCCCCGGCCACGAAGCTTTTACCCGCATGCGGGCCAGAGGCGCCCAGGTTACCGACATAGTGGTGCTTGTGGTGGCCGCCGACGACGGAGTCATGCCTCAAACTGTGGAAGCGATCAACCACGCCAAAGAGGCGAATGTTCCGATCATCGTAGCGGTAAACAAGATAGACAAACCCGAGGCTAACCCTGACCGGGTAAAGAGCCAGCTTGCGGATCTGGGACTCAGCCCGGAAGAGTGGGGAGGGCAGACCATGTTTGTGGAGCTTTCCGCGCTCAAGAAGCAGGGCATCGAAAAACTCATCGAAGCCATAATCCTCCAGGCGGATTTTCTCGAACTCAAGGTCAACTACAGCCACGTTGCCGAAGGCAAGGTCCTGGAATCCCAGATAGATCATGGCCGGGGCATCGTTGCCACCATCATGGTCGAAAGGGGGACTCTCAGGGTGGGAGACTCCTTTGTGGCGGGGATCTGGCCTGGAAAGGTGAGGGCCATCTTCAACGACAAGGGAGAAAAACTCGAAGAGGCCACTCCTTCAATGCCGGTGGTAGTTCTCGGTTTTGAAGGCATTCCCAATGCGGGAGACCCCTTCCAGGTGGTGGAAGATGAAAAACTTGCACGCGGTTATTCTTCCAAACGCCAGGAACTCAAACGCTTTGAAGATGCCAAGAATATCAAGAAAGTTACCATGGATAACTTGCACGACATGATAAACGACGGCGGTATGCAGGAACTCAAGGTAATCATCAAGTCTGATGTTCAGGGTTCCGCGGAAGCCCTCAAGTCCAGCTTGGAAAAACTTTCCACAAAAGAGATCCGCCTCCATGTCATTCAGGCCCTTCCCGGCGCCATCAACGAAGGGGATGTGGATCTGGCCATTGCCTCCAATGCGATCATCATCGGTTTCAATGTCCGGCCCGTACCCAGGGCCAAGGTTCTTGCCGACCAGGAAAAGGTCGATATCCGGAAGTACAATGTAATCTACAAGGCGGTGGAAGAGATCCAGCAGGCCATGGAAGGCATGCTCAAGCCGGATACAAAGGAAGAGGTCATTGGAATGATAGAGGTGCGGAATACCTTCAAGGTTCCCAAGGCCGGTACCATTGCGGGCTGCTATGTACTCAGCGGTACGGTGAAGCGCAACGCCAGTGTTAACCTCATCAGGAACGAAATAGTTATCCATACAGGAAAGATCTCCAGTCTCAAACGTTTCAAGGACGATGCCAGGGAAGTGGCCGCCGGCTTTGAATGCGGGCTGGGTATTTATGATTTCAATGACATTCAGGTAGACGATCAGCTTGAAGTATTCGAGATGGTGCAGGTTGCACGGAAACTCAGTTAGAGGGCGGAATTGCCGGAATATCGTACCGAACGTATTGGTCATCTGATACAGGAGAAGATCAGCGCCTTGATCCTCAACGGCAGCATCAAGGATCCCCGGGTAAACTCCTTTCTCTCCATTACCAGGGTGAATGTTTCAAGAGATCTCTCTTATGCCGATGTGTATGTCTCAAACATCAGCGGCAAGCCGGGAATTGCCAAAGGAACCGCGGGTCTGCAGAGTGCCGCGAGCTTCATCCAGGCCCGGCTTGCGGGAGAAATGCATATCCGCAAGACACCCCGTCTCCGTTTTCATGAAGATTCAAGCATCCGTGAAGGTTTTGACATGATAAAAAAAATTGAAGAGCTGAATGCTCCAAAACAACCGGAGGCAGATGAGAGCGGCGGAGAATAGGGACGGCCTTTTACTCCTGGACAAGGCTCCGGGGATCACCAGCTTTGACAGTCTCAGGCAGGTAAAAAAGGCCCTGAACACCAAAAAAGTCGGACACACGGGAACCCTGGACAAGTTTGCCTCCGGGCTTCTTGTAATCCTCACGGGCCGGGCGCTGAGACTAAGCCCCTGGTTCAGCCGCTGTAATAAAGAATATGAGGCCCTCATCCGTTTTGGAGAAGAAACCGATACCCTCGATCCCGAAGGCAGTGTGATTGGCGAAGCTCCTCTTCCGTCCCGGAAAGCGGTAGAAGAGGCGATGCCCGCCTTTCTCGGGGAAATTTTGCAGGTTCCGCCAATGTATTCGGCCATTCATATCGGGGGAAAGCGGGCTTCGCAGCTTGCGCGGGCCGGAGAAGTTCCCCACATGAAAGAACGAAAGGTGAATATCTATAGTATCCGCCTCCTCTCCTGGGAGCCGCCTCTGGGCTCTTTCTCCGTGAGCTGTTCCGGCGGAACCTATATCCGTTCACTGGCCCGGGATCTGGCCCTTGCCGCGGGAAGCAGGGGCTGCCTGGAAGCCCTCCGGCGGACAAGGGTTTCCGGTTTCCGGGTAGAAGAAGCCCTCAGGGAAGCGGCTCCCGAAGCGCTCATGGACATAAGGCCGGAAATTTTCAGCCTTCTCGGGATGCCAATCATTAAAGTAAAACTTCATGATGTACAAAATATTATACATGGCAAACCTCTTGGCCCCCTGCTGGATCATGCGGAGATGAGTTTTTCCGCTGATAACGGCATGGAAAAAAACCCCGAAGATGATTTTTGCGCAGGACTTTTCTCCGAAGACAACAGCTTCCTGGCTCTTGTAGAAAAAAAATCCGGCGTCTGGAGCTATGGGTTTGTTTTTGCACAAGCCGCCGAAACCCGCTCAGGCCCATCAGGCTTCCTGCGTCCGGGGTACAGAGGGACACATGCAAATTATTGACTGGATGGACTACATACACAACAGAATATCCGAACCGGAGGAGGGAATTTCCCTCAGCATCGGTGTTTTTGACGGGGTTCACCGGGGCCATCAGGAGTTAATCCGGCGTATTACGGCCTCTCCCCATGTTCCGACAGTCCTTACCTTTGCCCAAAACCCCCGTCAAATCCTTAAAAAGGGAAACCAACAAGGGGAGATTACCAGCCTTTCCCGAAAACTGGTCATTATGGAAAGTCTCGGGGTGCTTCAGGCCCTGGTTATTGACTTTTCTACCGATTTCAGTGCATTATCTGGAAGAGAATTTATCCGTCTTTTGACCGTAAAGCATAAAATCGGCCTTATGGTTGTGGGTTCCAATTTCCATTGCGGATTCAGGCAGGATACCGATGCCGCCCTTTTTAAGAGTATCTGTGAAAAGGCGGGGGTTAAAACAGAGGTCTTGCCGCCGCTTATGGAAGGCCGCCGGCCTGTCAGTTCCAGCAGGATTCGCTCTCTTGTGGTGGAGGGGGATTTACGGGGAGCCGCTTCCCTCCTGGGGAGACCTTACGGAATTGAGCTTCAGGGAATTGAAGCCTTCGGGACGGGAGATGGTTTTTACCGGGATGCAAAGGCTGCTTTACGGCTCTTGCCTCCGGCAGGTGTGTATCCTGTCAGGGTATTGAGTAATGGTGAATGGCTCGAAAGAACTCTCACGGTTCATGACGGCTGTCTGTCGATTCCCTCAGTTTCAGCTGCGGAATACACAGAATTTCTATAATTTGTTCCCAAGGAGAATGAAAATATGGCATTAAGCAAAGATGAAACAACTTCCATTGTCGGCAAGTTCGGTAAAAGCGAAAAAGATACCGGCGCCACGGAAGTACAGATTGCCCTGCTTACCGAGCGGATCAACCAGCTCACGGAGCATTGCAAACAGTTCAAGAAGGACAAATCCAGCAACCGGGGGCTGTTAATCCTTGTCGGTCATCGCCGCCGGGTTCTGAAATACCTTCAGCGCAGGGATCTTGAAAAGTACCGTTCCCTCATCAAGGAATTGGGGATCCGCAAATAATAATGCTTCAAAAAGTAACCTATCAAATAGCCGGAAAAGAGTTAATTCTCGAAACCGGCAGGATCGCAAGGCAGGCCAACGGTTCTGTTTTTGCCCAGTATGCGGGTTCTGCGGTGATTGCCACCGTGTGTTCATCTTCAGAATCGGTGGAAGGTCTCGACTACGTTCCCCTGACTGTTGACTACAATGAAAAATACTATGCCGCCGGGAAGATCCCCGGAGGTTTTATCAAACGGGAAGGGAGGCCCAAAGACAAGGAGATCCTCATCTCCCGGCTCATAGACAGGCCAATGCGGCCTCTCTTTGACAAGAGCTTCGGCCGGGAAATCCAGATCGTACCCATGACGGTTTCCGCCGATATGGTCAATCCTCCCGATATTCTTGCCATCATAGCCAGTTCCGCGGCGGTACATATTTCCGATATCCCTTTTAACGGCCCCATCGCCGGGGTGAGGATCTGCCAGGTTAACGGGGAACTTGTGGTGAATCCCACCTATGAAGAAATAGAGAAATCCACTCTGGAAATCGTGGTGGCAGGTACCAAAGACGGTATCACCATGGTAGAAGGGGGAGCCAAAGAGGTCGGCGAAGACCTCATGATCGAAGCCCTGGATAAGGCCCGTGCGGTGATCCTCGAATTCTGTAATCTTCAGGAAGAGCTTCGCAGGCTTGCCGGGAAAGAAAAACTTCCCCTTACCGAAGTCGGCGTCAAGCTGGAAAATGAAGACGCCATCCATGGGGCAGCCTATCCAAGGCTTGAAAAGGCCTGTTTCCTCCCCACAAAGGGAGAGAGGCACGACGGAATAAAGGCGGTAAAAAAAGAAATTGCGGAACAATACGCATCTCAACTGGAAGATGAAAAGCAGAAAAAGCTTTTTGACGCTCTCTTTGAAGACATGCAGTACCGGATCCTCCGCTCTTCGATTCTGGACAAGAGCCGCCGGGTTGACGGCCGCGGGCTTGAGGATATCAGGCCGATTAGCTGTGAAGTGGGAGTTCTTCCCAGGCCCCATGGTTCAGCCCTCTTTACCAGAGGCGAGACCCAGGCCCTTGCGGTAAGCACCCTGGGAACTGTCTTTGATGAACAGATTTTCGACGACATAGAAGGGGATAAGCGGGAAAATTTCATCCTGCACTACAACTTCCCTCCCTATTCGGTAGGCGAAGTAGGCCGTATGGGTACAGGCCGCCGGGAGATAGGCCACGGAAACCTGGCCCGCCGTTCACTGGAAGCCATGGTGCCCGGCAAAGATGAATTTCCCTATACCATCCGGGTTGTCTCTGAAATTACGGAGTCCAACGGTTCTTCGTCCATGGCATCCGTTTGCGGTGGCACGCTTTCCATGCTCCACGCGGGGGTGCCGATGAAGAAACCTGTCGCGGGTATCGCCATGGGCCTTATCACGGAAGGTTCCGGCAAGGATGGTGAACGTTTTGCCGTTCTTTCCGACATTCTGGGGGAAGAAGACCACCTCGGAGACATGGACTTTAAGGTTGCCGGTACCCAGGACGGGATCACCGGTTTCCAGATGGATATCAAGATTGCCGGTGTTTCCACCGCCATCATGCGGAAGGCTCTGGATCAGGCCAGGCAGGGAAGGCTCCACATCCTCTCCATCATGGAGGCGACCATTTCAAAACCCTCTTCCGAAATCAGTGAATACGCTCCCAAGATCGTTACCCTCAAGATCGAAGTGGACAAGATCGGCGCACTCATCGGCCCCGGGGGTAAGAACATCAAAGCCCTCTGCGAACAGTACAAGGTTACGATCAATACGGAAAACGACGGTACTGTGACGATTTACGGAAAGAACGCCAAGGATGCGGAAGAAGCCAAGGGCGCCGTTATCGGTATCGCCGCGGATCCTGAAACCGGACGGATCTACAACGGCAAAGTCATGAGGATCATGGATTTTGGCGCCTTTGTGGAGATTCTCCCCGGCAAGGAAGGGCTTGTTCATATCAGCAAGCTGTCCCGGCAGCGGATCAATACGGTTACCGAAGTTCTCCACGAAGGTCAGGAGATCCCGGTAAAACTTCTGGAAATTGACAAGATGGGCCGGCTTAACCTTTCCTATATCGATGCAATTGACCCGGACGGTGAAGTTCCCGCCGGACAGGGCAGGGCCGAGCGGCCCCGGCAGGGAAACAGGGATGGCGGAAAGTTCCGCCGTTAGTATAAAATTTATGCGGAAGGATTCCCGTGTCTCCCTGCCTGAATATGCCAGCGAGGGAGCGGCGGGAATGGATCTGCGGGCCTTTCTTCAGAAAGAGGTGCTGATGCCTCCCATGGGCAGGGCCAAAATTCCAACCGGCCTCTATGTTGAGATACCTCAGGGTTATGAGGCCCAGGTAAGGCCCCGTTCAGGTCTTGCGGCCCGTCACGGCGTTACGATCCTCAATTCTCCCGGTACCATAGATTCGGATTACCGGGGAGAACTGGAGATTCTGCTTGTCAATCTGGGGATTGAATCCTTTATCATTCAAAACGGAGATCGTATTGCCCAACTGGTCATCGCCCCGGTAGCCCGGCTCCCCATGGAAGAAAGCGGGACGCTGTCACAGACCACGCGGGGCGGAGGGGGCTTCGGCTCTACGGGAATATAGGGTATGGAGAAAACCGGCCCGGATGAAGCGCAAGCCGCCGAAAGCGGCAGCGTACAGGCACTTTCCTTGAGTTCCCGGCCTGAAGAGGCGGGACTGGAACACAGGCTTAGTGTTTCAAAGACCCTCTTCCGTTATGTGATCATGGAGGCTCTCTTTTCCTTTTGGGTTTCCTTTCTCTTTTTCTTTTTTATTTTTTTCGTCAACCAGCTTCTCCTGATGGCCCAGGAGATTCTTACCAAGCATGTACCCTTTAATCAGGTAGCCCTTCTCGTGCTCTATTCCCTGCCTTCGATAATCGCCATGGCGGCTCCCTTTGCGTCCCTTGTGGGAACGCTCATGACCATAGGCCGGATGACAAGCGATAACGAAATTCTTGTGATGCTCTCATCGGGTCTCTCTTACCGGAACATTTTTATTCCCGCGCTTTCAGTAGGGGTGGTAATTTCCCTGCTCTCCTTTTTTGCCAATGACGTGCTGCTTCCCGCGGGAACCGTTTCCTTTGCCCGGCTTTACCGCCGTATCCTTGTTTCTACCCCGGCCCTGGAACTGGAGGCCAATTCGGTGAAGCGTTTCAAGGAAACCGTCATAGTCACCGGAGAGGTGATAGGCAATTCCATTGATTCCGTCCTCATTCTGGACAGAACCAGCGACGGAGAACGGCGTGTGATCATGGCCAATAATGCGGTGCTTAAAGACGGAGGGAAAGACGGACTCTCCCTGGATCTTGAGCAGGCCTTTATCCAGTCTTCCAAGGAAGTAGCCCGCCAGGACTACGATTATGCCTCGACCCGCTACCTCCAGTACTGGATACCCCAGGAGGATCTCATCCAGGCCGTATCCTCCATCGGCCCCCGGGAGATGAGTTCCATTGATGTGTGGCGGGAGATAAAAAAAAAGACGGCGGATCTGGGTGTCAGGCTGGATGAACAGTATGGCCGCGTTACTTCACAGGCCCTGCTCCTGGAGGAAAGCCTCCGCCGGGGGCCCGACGCGGATACCTGGAACCGCAGAATCAACGATCTTGCCAGTTTTATAAGGGAAGATGATTCGGCCCGTTCAATTAAAAGAGATCGCAGCCTGCTTGTGTACCGGCTTGAGTACTATAAAAAATATTCAATTCCCTTCGGGGCCCTCTCCTTTGTCTTTCTGGCGGTTCCCCTTGGGCTCTTTGCAAAGAAAAGCGGTCAGACGGTAGGTTTTATCTTTGGACTGATTATTTCGGTTATCTATTGGGCCTTGCTCCTGGGAGGACAGACCATGGGTATGCGTCTCGGTTATTCCCCCTTCTGGACAATGTGGCTGCCCAATATTCTGGCCGTATCAATAGGCCTGTTCCTGTGTATTTTGAGGATGAGGAAATGACCCTGGACCGTTATCTTTTAAGGCAATTCTTCCCCATCTTTGTAGTAGCGGTTACCATGTTTGTGCTCCTCCTTTCACTTATCGATCTTTTTGCCAATCTCTGGCGTTACCTCAACTATGAGGTTCCCTTTAAGCAGATCATAACGGTAAGTTATTACTACCTTCCCAAAAGTTTTTCCTATGCCATGCCGATCTCCCTTCTGTTTGCCGCGGCCTATACACTGGGCGATCTCTATGCCCGCAACGAGCTTACATCGATTTTTTCTTCGGGCATTCCCTTCAGGCGTTTCTGTCTGCCCCTCGTCCTGGTAGGGTTTCTGGCAACCATCTTTTCATTTTACTTCGATGACCGTATAGTAATTCCAACCCTTAAAATAAAAAATGATCTTTCAAGAATCCTCCTGCACCAGCAGCGTACGGAAAATAATTCGGATATAGTGATCAAGGCGAATAACGGCCTCATTATCTATTCGGTGGACTACTACGATCACAACGCCCAGGCTTTGAACGGAGTCAGTATTGTAGAAAAAAATGAACGGGGTGAATTTGTATCTCTGGTTCGTTCCCCCAGGGCTGCCTGGACCGGCGACTTCTGGTTTCTCAGCAACCCGGTTATCTATGAGTGGAGAGACGGCCTGCTCCGTACCCGGCCCCTGGAGGATACGGATATGTACCGGGAAAAACCGGATACGTTCCGCAGAAATGCCGCCAATGTGGAAGAACTTCCCGCCAAAGAGGCGAATCTCCTGGTACAAGATCTCAAGGCCGCCGGTCTCCCCTTTATTCAGGCCCTTGCGGATTACTATCACCGTTATTCTTACGCGACAACCTCCTTTGTCGTGATGATCCTTTCAATCTCTATGGGAGGCCGTTTCAGAAAAAATATCCTCCTGATGAGTCTTCTCGCAAGCCTTGTAACCGCCGTAGGTTTCTATGTCATGGAGATGATCACCATGATGATGGCCAGGCTGGGCTATATTCCTCCCCTCGCGGGCGCGTGGTTCCCGGTTGCCACCTTCGTGGCAGTGGGGGGGCTGCTTTTGAGAAGCGCAAAAACATAGATCCGGCAGGGCCGGATCTCCAAAAGCCAGGATTGGGGCATGAGTGAACGTATCTTTACTATAAAACACAGGGACGGGAATTCCGCGGCCAGGACAGGGGAACTGGACCTGTTTCATGGGAAAGTGAGTACCCCTGTTTTTATGCCTGTCGGAACCAACGGTACGGTAAAGGCCTTGACCAGGGAAGATCTTGAGGAGATCGGTTTTGAGATCATCCTTTCCAATACCTACCACCTGTACCTGAGGCCCGGTACGGAGGTGATAGGGGAGGCCGGCGGACTCCACCGCTTCATGCGCTGGGATCGTAATATCCTTACCGATTCGGGAGGGTTTCAGGTTTTTTCCCTTGCGCCCTTCCGGAAAATTACCCCAGAAGGGGCGAAATTTCGTTCCCACATCGACGGTTCCCTCCATGTCCTCAGTCCGGAAAAGGCTGTGGAGATCCAGACAATCCTGGGGAGCGATATACAGATGCAGCTTGATGTCTGCACCGGCTGGGGAACAGAGTACAGGGACGCGGTAAAAGCCCTGGACATAACCGGACAATGGCTAGAAAGGGCTCAAAAAGCCTGGCTTGAGAAACGCGAAAACGGGTACGAGGGGCTTCTCTTTTCCATAGTGCAGGGGAATTTTTACCGGGATCTCCGGGAGAAAAGCGCGGCCCTGTGTGCCGAAGCGGATACGCCGGGTATTGCCATCGGAGGGCTCTCCGTGGGGGAGCCGCCGGAAACCTACCGGGAGTATCTGGCCCTTACCGCGTCATTTTTACCGGAAAACAAGCCCCGCTATGTGATGGGTATAGGCACCCCGGACTATATTCTCACCGCCATTGAAAACGGCATAGATATGTTTGACTGTGTACTTCCCACCAGGGAAGGCCGAAACGGGAGAGTTTTTACAAGCAAAGGCCCGCTTTCCCTAAAAAAAGCCGAAAACCGCGTGGACTTTCGGCCGATAGATGAAGAGTGCGGGTGTAAGGTGTGCCGGAACTATTCCCGTGCGTATCTCAGGCACCTGTTCAAGGCGCAGGAGATCCTCTGTTCCATGCTGGCAAGCTACCACAATCTGTACTTTCTTAACAGGCTGGTACTGGAGAGCCGCAGGGCGATTGAGGAAAACAGGTTTGGAGACTTCAAAAGAGAATTCCTTGCCCGATTCAGCCAAATGGAGTAAAGAAAAAGCTTTATGATGTATAAAAAATCATTCGTTTTTTTAAGTTTGCTGTTTTTGTTTTTGCATGTTTCCTTTCCGGAGAAAGCGGCACATGCGGAGTCTCTTGAAGACACCATAGCCGCGGAAGATGACAGCCGGAGGAGAACCATCCGTTTCGGCACCGAGACTGAAATATCCTCCCTTATCCAGACCCTGAAAAATGAAAATGACTCTTATCTTGATGAAGCCCTGATTACACTGATTCAAAACACAAAAAACCGGAATATACTTACCGGTGTTTTTTCCTTTTTTGCGGACAGGAACAAGAAGGGGCTTGAAGAGCGGGCGATCCGGGCCATTGAAGAACGGGATGAGGAAACCAATGCCACAGTCGTCGCGGCAATAGATTATCTTGGAAAAGTTAACGCCCAATCCGCGGTAAGGCCCCTCATGAACCTTATTGATTTGGGAGAAAAGCGCTTTTCCACCTCAGGGTTCAGGGCTTTGGGCAGGGCCGGAAGGAACAATGAAGAGTCCGATGCGACAGCCGCGTATCTAATCGATTACTATCAAAACAGGGAACCTTCCGCGGAGAATCAACGGGAGATTGTAACGGCAGTCGGGGAAACAGGTTCAAATGAGGGAATCTCCTTCCTCAGTGAGCTTGTTGAGAATGAGGAAACGAGAGCGGTAATCCGTATAGCGGCCGTGGAAGCCCTGTCAAAGATCGGCAATATTGACGGTCTTCCCCTGATTATAGGGGCCGTTACGGATCAGGATCCCAATGTCCGTGCCGCCGCGGTAGGCGCTTTGGGGCCCTTTCAGTCGGAAGAGGCCGGGGCCGCGATCATTGAAGCCTTCCGGGATTCGTATTACCGTACCCGCCTGGCAGCGGCAAAGGCCGCCAAAGAGAGAAAACTCGCCGAAGCCGTGCCGTATCTCAAATTCCGTACGGAACGGGACGATGTACCGGCAGTCAGGGACGAAGCCATCCGGGCCCTGGGAGAAATCGGCAGTAAAGAGTGCCTGGATTTTCTCAAAACTCTTTTTGAAGAGAGAAAGAACAATGACCGGGCGCGGATTCTTGCGGCGGAGATGATCATCAATAACGATCCGGACACGTATATTGAAAAGCTGATAGTGGAGATGGACGAGGCAAAGCAGGCCAGCCAGATTCCCCTCTACAACGGCCTTCTCAAGGCAGCGGGCGGGGCAAAAACGGCAAAGCTGGAAACAACCGCCCGCCGTTTCCTTGCCGGCGGGGGAGTTATCGAAAAATCCTATGCCCTGGACATGGCGTTAAACAACAGGCTGACCGGCCTTGAAGACGACATAAGGCCTCTGCTGGATGAAAAAAAGAACGGCAGTCTGGCCCGGAAAGCCCGGACAACACTTGAAAAACTGGGACTATCCGCTAACCCGGAACGTCAACCGAGTGAAGAAGCCGATTAAGGGAGAGAAGAGGATCCTCGTAACGCTCCATCCTGAGGTGGAGTTCATAACCCTTCTCCGATACGATCCTAATCATCTTGCCTATACAATCCGAAATCTGCTGGGAACCGGTATCCGGGAAGAACTGGGGTTTCCTCGGAATAAAGGCACAGCGTTCTCCGTCAACCCGGACTTCCGCAATATGGGGAGGAACGGAGACCAGGAAGATTAGAAAATCCGATTTCCCGCCTCCAACGGTAAAACTGTAGCCCGGCTTGGCAATATGAATGTTCCGCTTGCCGATCATGGTATTCTGATCTTCCACAAAGAGGGAGATCATCAGGGGGCCTTCGGTTCTGGCAGGTGGCTTGTAGGTATTCTGATAGGGAGTGCTCCGGGGTTTCCGGCTGGCGGCATAGTTCTCCATTACCGAAGTATCTGAACCGGACGGACGGCTCGCGGCAGCGGAAACCGGAGATGCCGGGGCAGGGGAGGGTGAAGCCGCCTGGGCTATAACCCGTTTCGGCGAATCCTGAAGCCTGCGCGCGACAAGGAAAATAATAAGCCCCAGCACCAGCAGGGCGCCAATCCCGAGTCCCGCGAGAACCGGCATACTTAAGCTTAAGCCTGAACCCGCAGCCCTGCCGGAATCTTCCGCCGCGCCTGAAGGCCGGGATTCCCCTTCGGAGGGAGCCGAAGATACCGGAGACGCCGGACTTTGAGCCTCTGAGGAACCGGTATCTCCGCCTGTAACAGGGGCAGAGGACGAAGTTTCTTCAGTACTTTCCCGAAACACCGTTCCGCCCTGGCCGGAGTCTGCCTCACCTGAATCTGAAAACTGTTCCTCAAACCCGGTACCCGCCGCCGGGCTTGCGGGAGCCTGCTCCTCTCCGGCAGGGGCCGGTTGTCCGGACGCGGCACTCTGCCCCTGTAATACCGAAGAACCCTGCCCCGGTAACGACGGCGAGTCTTGCCCCGATGTCGGAGACCCCTGTCCCTGCGATACCGAAGCACCTTGCCCTTCCGATGCCGGAGAGCCCTGTCTCTGTAACGCCGGAGAACTTTGTCCCTGCGATGCCGGAGAGCCCTGACTCCGGGGACTAGCGTCTGTCCCCGCGGAATCCCCGCCGCTTTGGGACACCCCCGATCCCGAAGCAACAGCCGCGGGAGGAGCAGTCAGGGAGGGCCCGTATTTTGCCAGGGCCTGAGGCACCTGCACATACACAAAACTATTTCCCCCTGTTTCCAGCCGCCGCCCCGCATCGCTAATCCGGTCGGCCTCATTTTCTCCTCCGTCGGTAACCAGAACCACTTTTTTGGACCGCGGGGAAGGGAGGGACGATATATAACTATCCGCAAAGCTTAAAGCTCCCGCCAGATCGGCGGAAGATTCCAGGGGATACATCAAAAACATGCGCCCGATTATGGTTTCCAGGTCTCCCCGGCCTTCAACCAGGCGGGATATTTCAAGCCGGGGTTTCCCGGCAATCGAAATAAGGTGAAACGTATCGCCAATCTTGAGATTTTCCTTCAAAAAAGGACCGGAAAGATAGCCTGAAACCTCTTCATGCCAGGCGCTCATGCTGGAAGAAACATCCAAAAGCAGGATAAGGTCGGTTCCCTGCCGGGTTTGGCCGAAGGAACAAGGCAGGTTCCCCAAAAACAGGAATCCGGCGATCCCCAGGATCGCTTTACTTATTAACCGGGGTTTCATCCTTCCTCCTCCAGACGGTACCTGTTATATGGATACCGCAGATATTTCTTCTACCACATAGTGGACAGTTTCGTTATTTGCGGAAAAATCAAATCCTTCTCCCGCGACCTTATTGAGCATGGTACTTCCAAAGGGAGAAAGATAAGAAATAACATTGTTTTCCGGATCGGATTCCCATGGCCCCAGAATGGAGTATTCCTCACGGTCCTTCTTCTTTGTGCTGCGCAATACCACTTTGGTACCAAAAGACACCCGGCTGGTATTCACCGCCGCAGGATCGAAGATCTGGGCGCGGTCAATCTCGTCCTTGAGTTTTGCCACCGTGGAATTGAGAATTTCCTGCTTTTCCTTGGCGGCCTTGTACTCCGCATTTTCCCGGAGGTCTCCCAGGGACAGGGCAAAGCCAATCTCCTTTGAGTTGGCCGGTACTTCCACCTCCATGATATGGGCAAGCTGCCTGTTCTTCTCTTCATATTTGGCGGCGGTAACCATGAGGCCCCTGGTAATGACCGTTTTTTCTTCATTTCCCAGAAATTTGAAATCGGGATGCTTGAGGAGAATCTGTTTTTTCAGCTCAATCTTGTCGGCAGGGTCGAGATCCTTTACATCCTGAATAAAGGTAAAGATACGCATGATCGTATCCCGGTCACCCTGATCGATAAAATCAATGAGTCTTTTGTCGGTAAAAAGAAGACTGTAAACCTGCTTGTTAACCTTGCGGTTATCCGGAGTATCCCGGTGGTTTTCAATATCCCGGTAACTGATATCCAGAATGTGAATCAGGGTAATGAGCTGCTTTTCATAGCCTAAACAGGCCTTTTTGAACCAGGGAGTATCCGAAGCATTTTTAAAGAACCATACGGCAGTTTCCCGGACCGCGCTGCTCTCGCGGATATTTTCAAAACTTGAAGATACCAGCGCAACAAGTTTATTTTCATAGGCTCCGGCAAGCAGATCCTCAATGATGGAATTGGAGAGAATGTAGGGAAAAAGCTGAATATAGACATCCTCCCAGCCCGAAAGCAGTTTTACCTGTTTCAAAAACTCTTCCCGCAGCTTGCTGTCTTTAAGATTTTGGAAAAGTTCAGGTACATCCTCAATTTTTTCAAAGAGGGGGGCGAAATTGAGGCTAAGCCCGTTTGCCAACTTGGGGAATTTACCCGCCAATTCCTTGATCAGGAGGCAGGAGGCAACTATATTCTCGTTTACCTGCTTTATTGAAGAGGCGGAGGGGAGATATGAGGTAAAATAGTCAAACATCTCCTTAAAATACTCCGAATCCAGTTCCACATCCGCCTGTGTAAGGTAAAGCCTCAGCGTCTGGGCCCTGTTAAAGAAATTCCGTTCCGCCTTGAATTCATTGTAGAGCTTTTCCTCAATACTGATCGGCCTGTCCCGCACGGTAAAAAGATCGATGTTATCGGGGCTGACTCCGAAGTTGGGATCCGATTTGAGAATATCCCGCGCCTTGGTAACCCAGGTAGTCCATTCCCCGGCGCTGAGAATCGAAGGCACCAGTTCGGCCTTGATCTTTTTTATATCGCAGGAGTTCCCAAAGCTTTTTATCACGGTTTTCAGAGCCCAGGCATGGTCTTCCTTGATTTTATCGTGGAGGGCTTCCTTCTTTCGGGTCGCCTTGAGCACCCAGATATGGTTTTTGGAAAGGGTCTGAAGGGAATTTACCGCCATACGCAGAGACATGGATTGGGAGCGCTTCTTTGCAAAATCGATAACAATCTTGTCCCCCTGTACGCTGTCAATCCTGCCCGCGCCCCATGTCCTGTGGAACACAAAATTTCCCTTGTCAAAGGCGATGTGTTTTTCAAAATCCGCAACCGCCTCATGAACCGGCCGCCAGTTCTGGGAAATATTGGAAATGCGGATGTATTCTTCAAGCTGGCTGTGCGCCGCATATTTCTGCCTGAAACATTCCACCAGTTCCTTACGGGCATGGACATCCCTTTCATCATACTGAAGGATGATCTTGAGGATATTTATGGCGGTTTCTATATCATCCTTTTTTCTGCAGACCTGGTACACATCCTGCAGGAGAAGAACCGCCTTGTCTTCGCTTATATTTTTGGCTATCCGTTTTTCCACATGGAGGAAGAAGTCAATGTCTTTGGAACAGTAACCGAGGAGTTTTTCCCAAATTTCCCGTACATTGGTGATCAGCGCCTTGTTAATATAGCGGTGAAGGGCTTTCTTGTAGTAGTCAATCGCGTTTTCTTTGTCGCCCTGTTTTTCGTAGTGTTCCGCCAGAGATTTGGCGATATCGGCTTCCTCATAATCAACCTTGACAAGCCTTTCCCAGATGCCGTAGATCGCATCTTCCTTGCTTTCATTTTTATAACACTCTACCAGGGTACGGAGAGCGAATTTTGATTCACCGTAATCAAGAATCCGTTCACAAAGATAATTGACTATATTCCATTTGTGGTTATCCAGAAAGATCCCCACAAGGCTGTTCATGTTTGAATCTTCAATGACATCATGAGAAATAGAGATCATCCCCGAAAGGTAGAGCGCTATGATACTGTTCTTTGAATGGGTAAGGTGTTCATCACAGAGTCCCTTTAATTCCATGTCCAGCCTGAGATCCTGACCGTCCCGGATTATTCTGCCGTCCCGGGCTTCCTTAAGAATCTGATCCAGTTCCTTGAACTGATTGGCAGAATAATTACTCAGGGTCGCCCTGGTCCATTTTTCCTCGTTCAGCATTTCCTGGACATTTTTGAGGAACGTAACCTTTTCATCAACAGGTGCTTTTTCATCAAAAGCTTCAGACATCATGTACTCCTAAATGTTTTACTCTTACCGCACATACCGGTCAAAGATCGCCTTGTCGATAAGCTTCAGCTTAAGCTTGGTATCTTCGACCAGGCTTGAATAGGCCTGAATATTCTCGCAATAATCTATCAACCAGAAATACCGGTTAATAAGCCGCGGCTTCAAAACCGCACTTACCGAAGGATTTGACCGGATATCATTTTCCAGAGAAAAGATCGACTGCTTGAGCCGTCCCAGTTCCACCGGTCTCAGTTCCCGTTTAACCGAAAAGACCCCTATAAGCGATCCGTAAACCGGTATCCATTCGGCCAATTCAGGCCCCCTATAGCCCAGGGCTGCCACATGATCCTGAAGCCTTACTATCAGCTCCGACTCCATGTCCCGAAGATCCACCTTCTGGGGATCCAGGAAAAAAGCTTCCCGGAACAGAGCTTTTGCCACCCTGTTTTTCATCAGAAGGGCGTTTACATCGGCCAGTTCCGCCAGGGTTTCCCCGTCTTCCTTTATAAGCCTGACCGACTCTTCCAGCCATTTCAGGGCCTCTTCATAGTTGCCGACACCCTTATAACATCTGCCTATCTGAAGCATTAAGACCGGATCACGCCGGCTTGTTCTGTCTCCCAGGGTTTCTTCAAAATACCTGAGCGCACTGTTAAAAACATAATGCTTCACCGCATACCGGCAGGAATCACAGGCTTCCCCCACACGGTCAAGAAAACTGTACCATGCCTTCCATTGGGACATGATATAGCCGGCCTTGTCATAGGGTTCCCGAAATTGATCGATGCTGCCCATACGATCCAGCCACCACTTGACACACATGAGGCTGTATTTTACTTCCGGATTCCCAAAATCCTGTCTGAGAGCTTCCTCCAAATGTTTTCTGGCGGAAACCGCGTCAGCTTCTTTCAGATCCGTATAGGCTTGTTGAAGAAGCCTCTGTGCGCCTGTTTCCGCGTTCATACCTTGCATTGTTTAAAGCAATCTGATAAAAAGTATATCTTTTGTATTAAACCATATTTTATCAGTGTTTTGCAAGGGCCTAACCCCGGGTCTCCGGCCCGAAGCAGCCCGGAGTTTTCCCCAGCCTTTACAACAACCCCTCCGGCGGTTAGTATAAAAGCATGCTTCCCTCTTTTCCTGTACCTTCCGCGTTGGTGGCGCCCTCGATTCTTTCCGCCGATTTCTCCTCTTTTGCGGAGGGGGCTGCGGAAATTGCCGCTTCCGGCGCCGATTGGCTGCATCTGGATGTAATGGACGGGCGGTTTGTCCCCAATTTGACCTTTGGCCCCAAACTTGTACGCGATCTGCGGCAGAAATGCGGTCTCTATTTCGATGTTCACCTGATGATCGAAACTCCGGCCCGGCTTGCGGCGGAATTTGCCTCCGCGGGAGCGGACAGCATTACCTTTCATTACGAGGCGGAGCTTCATTCCCACAGGCTTCTTGGCTCTATCCGGGAGATGGGAAAACATGCGGGGATAAGCATAGTCCCCTCCACTCCGGTTTCCATGCTGGAATTTCTTCTGCCCTACCTGGATCAGGTGCTGGTGATGACGGTAAACCCCGGTTTTGGAGGACAAGAGTTGATTCCCGAATGTCTTGACAAGGTAAAATGCCTTGCAGAGATCCGCAGGGAGAAGGGTTTCTCTTTCCTTATCTCGGTAGACGGCGGCATAAACGAAAAAACAGCCCTTCCGGCCCGGCAGGCGGGGGCGGATGTGCTTGTTTCCGGTTCATCCTTCTTCTCAAGCAAAGACAAAGCCGCCTATATACGCTCTCTCCGCGCTGGAGTACTTTGAGTAAAATGCCGAAAGATATAAGGATGAGGCGCTTTCATAATGTCAATTTTGAAGCGGCCCATATTGTACTTGAGGCTGTTCCAAAATGTTAAATTCTGAAGCAGCAAGCTCACTTTTCAGAGAGGAGTCAGGGCGGATGCCGGGAAAAATGTCAACTTTTTCAGTTTCCTCCGGTTCGGTACGGCGTATTTCCGTAGTGTTTTTCTGTATTTTTTTGCTTGCTGCCGGAAGGGGCCATGCCCAAACGGAAACCGTTCTCCAGCGGGGGCTTAGCCTCTACGGTGAAGGCCGCTATCAGGAGGCTCTTCAAAACCTGAGACCCTATTATGAGGAACAGAAGGATCCCGCGGTACAGGCGGAAGTCCTCTACTGGATTTCCCTTGCGGAACTGGGGGCTGCGGACTATGAAAGGGCTTTTCAGGATATGGAAGCCCTGGAAAAAATTGGCGGAACACGGGCCACAGAGATTCTCTATCACAAGGGCAGGGTCTGTTACTATCTGGGCCGTTATGATGAGGGAATACGCCTTTTGAGCGCCTTTGCGGAGAATTTAAGCGATCCCGGAGATCCCGGGAAAAGCGCCGCTCTCTATTGGATAGGAGAATCTCTCTATTCCATGGGCCAGATGGAAAAAGCAAAGGATATATTCAGCACTATCACGGAAAACTATCCTTCAAGCGCAAAGTTTGAGGCCGCCTCCTACCGGATCTCCCTGATAAACCAGAAGAAGATTGAGACTGAACTCTTGGCTCTGCTCAAGTGGAGCCACGAAGAATCCCTTAAAACCATTGAAGAATACCAGCGCCGGGAACGGGCCTATGATCAGGCGATCATAGCCTATCAGAAACGTATCGCCGACATGCTCAAGGAATCTCCTTCTTCCGGCGCCGAGGCCGCCGCACAGTACCGTCAGCAGCCTTCCCAGGCGCAGGAGCGCGGTCCGGAAACCGGCACAGGGGTTCCTTCTACTTCCCTTCCCGGAATTTCCCCGCCTTCTCCGGGAGGTGGAGACAGAAGTACGCGTCTCAACAGCATTAAAAGCCAGGCACTGGAATTACAGAATCAGCTGGAAGAAAGCCTGGGAACAGACGCGGGAGATTTGTGATGAAGGGCTTTCTGTTTCCCCTCTGCTGCCTGTTTCTCTTTCTTCCTGCCCTTTCCCTGAAGGCTGTGGATTTTTCCGAAGGGCTTATACGGCTCACCCTCCACGAAGAGGAAGGCCGTTTTTCCCTGTATTACCTTAGCGATCCCGCACGGTCACTCTATGAACCGCTTTTTTCCGACAAAGATCCGCGGTCGACTTTTCTGGCCCTTCGTGTTAATAAAAAGGTCTACCGTCTCGGTGAATCCAGCGCCTTTCGTTTCCGGGTAGAAGCCGGGAGAAATCCTTCCCTGATCTTTGAATCTTCGTTTTTAAGAGTCATTGAAGAATTCAGTTTTATAAGAACTGCCGGTTCTTCCGAGGCAAATGGTGTAAAAGTCAGCGTCACGGTAGAAAATTTGAACAGCAAACAGGCTTCTGTCGGCGCGCGGCTTCTTATCGATACCATGCTGGGAGAGGGGAGGGGAGGAACACCCTTTGTTACCGCGAAAGGAAAGATGAACGGAGAAACCGCTTATGATGCGAATTCAACAGAACGCTGGTGGTTGTCCGAAAACTGTAATGATCTTTCCCTTATGGGAAGTATATCCGAAGGAGTAAATACCCCCGCGGAGTCGATCATCTTTTCCAACTGGAAGAGACTCAGCGACGCTTCCTGGAAGATCAATTACTCATCCGGGAGAAGTTTTCACTATATACCCTTTTCTATCGGAGATTCCGCGGTGTGTTACTATTTTGATCAGAAGCCTCTGAACAGGGGAGAAACTCAAACCTGGGAACTTCTGCTTGCATCGGGAGATGAACAGGGTTTTGCCGCCGTTTCCGCGGATCTGCGGGAAACCGGCGCCTTCCCGGATAATACCCCGAATCGCTCTTCCATGCAGGCAGATCTGGAGACGCTCCGGGAACTCCTGAAGAAGCTCGATGAATATATGTCTCCGCTTTCCGGCGCCTCGGACGAAGAAATTGCCGCTCTGGAATTGTCCATAAGCCGCCTGAAGGATCGGTACAACAAACGGTAAGCCCATGAGACTGGAACCCGTTCTGGAAAAGGCAATCCGCTTCATCAGACAAGGCGGCTACGACAGGGCAATCCGCATCCTTGAGCCCGAGGCCAGCCGTTACCGGGGTTCGTATCTCTATTACTATCTTCTGGCGGCAGCTTACCTCAATGTACGGGATTTTAAGAATGCCAAATTTTATTTTGACCAGGCCCTGAAATCCAAACAGAAAGATACCCGCGACGCCTCCCGGGATCCGGGAATCCTTCTGGGTTTTGCGGCACTCTATCTTCACCGGGGGGATACCGCCGCCGCGGTGGATTATTATCTTGAAATTCTCGACGATGATGAAAATAACAAGATCGCGGAAAAAGCTTTAAGGCTTATAAAAAAGTATTCATCCGGTAAACGCCTCTCGGACTGGATGAATTCCACGGCCTTCAGGAAGATCTTTCCCCAGGTCCCAAAGATCCCCCTTACCTGGAACAGGATTCTTATACCCGTTCTTATCGGGGTTCTGGGTATATCCGCGGGGGTAACGGGAGTCCTTATATGGCAGGAGGTCATTCCCTCTCCCTGGAACCGGGTTTCCGAACGGGACATAGGAGAGGCGGCGCTGGACAGGGCAGAAAAGGCAAATCCCGTAGAGACAGGCGGCGTCTATCGTTACATCCTTACAAGAGACCAGGTGCTGGATGAGTACGGCCGGGCTCTTTCCCTCTTTTCCGAATTCCGGGATGAACAAGCCAGAGTCCGGATCAACCGGCTCCTTGAATCCAACGCCTCCGATCCGGTAAAGAACAAGGTCCGGATCCTTGCCTCCTTTATGGAGAAACCGGGTTTTGACAGCTTCAGGCGCGGCGACAATTTCAGCTACTCCGAAGTGATGAAGGATCCTCTGCTTTACCGGGACTGCGGTGTTATCTGGCGGGGCATGGCTACCAACGTCAGGGCCGAAGAAGGTTCATTTGACTTTCTTGTCGGTTATGACAAAAAAACAAATCTTGAAGGAATTGTAGAGGTCAAGTTTCCCGGCGCGGTCAATGTCAACAGTGAAGAAGCCCTGGAATTGCTGGGCCGCATTGTTCCTGTTTCAAGTCCTGCCGGTCTTACTATAGCCATTGAAGGCATATCAATACACCAGAATGTAACGGGCCGGCCATGAAGGCTGTAATCCAGCGGGTTCTTGAGGCTTCGGTTTCCTCGGAAGGAAGAATCTCAGGCCGGATAGACCGCGGACTCCTCGTATATCTTGGAGTGGGCCGTTCCGATACCGAAGAAGACGTCCTCTGGATGGTTGAAAAAGCCGTCAATCTGCGGATCTTTAATGATGAAAAAGGAGTAATGAACCTTTCGATACGGGATCTTTTTGAAACCGAAACAAGGACCGATAACAAGCCGGATACGCATACCGATGGTATTTATAATAACGTTGTTCGCTCAGTTTTGGGCATCCTTGCGGTGAGCCAATTCACCCTTCTTGCCGATGCCCGAAAAGGACGGCGGCCCTACTATGGGGAAGCGGCAGACCCGGAAATGGCAAACAAACTCTATGAATTCTTTATAACGCAGATCCGTAAACAGGGTATCCCATGCGAGTCAGGGGTTTTCAGGACTCACATGGCGGTAACATATACCAACGACGGCCCGGTTACTATTTTGCTGGATTCCCGTTCCTAGGTATGGTAGAGTGAGGGCAATGAAAGGCTTCATTATAAGCGCGACACGATCAATGCGGAGTTATGCCTCCAAAGTAGTGGAGAGCTTTCTTAAATATCCTGAATTTTCCGGATTGAAAGAAGAAATAGATGGCGTTAATCTGCTCGGGGCAGACCGTTTTGCCGACGGCGAGATGGAGGTAGTGGTAAACACTTCCATTCGGGGCAGGGATGTAGTGCTCTTTACCAGCTCCGCCAGGAATGAAGCGGGAATATCAGTGGAAGAGGCAAAGATTGAACTCTACCATGCGGTAGATGCCCTGAAGCGTTCCCAGGCAGGCAGGATCATTGTCTTTGAACCCTTCATTTCCTGTTCCCGTTCGGACAGAACCAACCGCCGCAGTTCCGTGGGGCTCTGGGTTCACTTTCAGACCCTGGTGAATCTGGGCATGGATCATATCGTTACCTTTCAGCTTCATTCGGACAAATCCAAATCAATAGTTGATCCAACCCGTTACATCATCGAGGATATTCCCGCCCTCAATCTCCTCAAGCGCTACCTGTGCGATGCGTATATACAGGATCTTTCAAGCCTGGAGCAGATTGTAAGGCCCAACTGGGCATTCTGTTCCGTGGATGCCGGAGGGGAAAAACTGGCCAGGGATTTTGCCAATTCCTTTGGAGCAAGCCTGGTTGTGGCCCATAAACAGCGGGATTATTCCCATGCCAATACCATAGAGTCCATCAACATCCTCTCCGCCGAACCCCTTGAATCCAGGACACTCTGGATTGTAGACGATATGATCGATACGGCAGCCTCTGCGGAAAGCCTTATCCGGGCCTTGGCGCCCCATAAACCCGTGGAAATCAACCTGATTGCCGTACATGCCATCTTTTCAGAGCCTGCGGTGGAGAGGCTCAACGCGCTTTCCGCGGAAGGGCTCCTCAAACGGGTTATTGTCACCGATACGATCTGCGCTCCCCATTTTTCCCGGCTCGAGGTACCCAATATGGTGCTGGTCCCTTCCGCAGGCCTCAGCGCCATGGTGATCCGCGCGATCATCACAGAGGCCTCCATGAGTAAGCTTCTGCGGCCTTTCAATGCGGAAATCTATCTCAAATCTCCCAGCCTTTTCAATTCCTGAAAAAAATGGTAAAATTCCTCTGACTTTATTGAAGTAATTCACAGCAGAATGCCTTATATGCAGTGTCTGTAAAACAGAAAACACGCAGGGAGGGAAAGGTGGCAAAGATGGCTGAAAGCGAAAAATCCAGGACTATTGCACCGGTCAGTGGAGAAGAAAAGGCAAAGGTACTGGAAGCAGCCCGGCTGCAGATTGAAAAGCAGTTCGGGGCCGGTGCGATCATGAAGCTGGGAGATCATTCCAATGCATCGGGTATTGAAACGGTTCCTTCCGGCTCGATACTTCTCGATGAGGCCCTGGGAATCGGCGGTTATCCGCGGGGACGTATCATCGAAATTTATGGCCCTGAGTCTTCCGGTAAGACAACGCTGGCCCTTCATGCCATCGCGGAAGCCCAAAAACTCGGCGGAACAGCGGCATTTGTGGATGCCGAACATGCCCTGGATCCGATTTATGCCAAAAACCTGGGGGTTAACATAGACGATCTCTGGGTTTCCCAGCCGGATACCGGGGAACAGGCCCTGGAGATAACCGAAAGCCTGATCCGTTCGGGGGCCGTGGACATCATCGTGGTGGACTCTGTTGCCGCTTTGACTCCCCAGGCGGAAATTGAAGGGGATATGGGGGATGCCCACATGGGTCTCCAGGCCCGGCTCATGAGTCAGGCCCTGCGGAAGCTTACCGCCATCATAGGCCGTTCACGAACAATTCTCATCTTTATCAACCAGATTCGCATGAAGATCGGTGTCATGTTCGGGAACCCTGAAACAACCACCGGCGGCAATGCTCTCAAATTTTATGCGTCGGTGCGCCTGGAAGTTCGAAAGATCGAGACCATTGAAGCGGGGAAAGATGAGGATGCCATCGGGAACCGTGTACGGGTAAAGGTGGTAAAAAACAAGGTGGCTCCTCCCTTCAGAAAGGTGGACCTGGAGATCAGGTTCGGCAAGGGCGTTTCCGCCATCGGGAGCCTCCTTGACGCGGCGGTAAAATACGAAATCATCGACAAGAAGGGCGCCTGGTACGCATACGGGGAAGAAAAGATAGGGCAGGGCAGGGAGAATGCCCGTGAATACCTGGAAAACAACCCTGATTTTGCCAAAGAGGTGGAAATAAAACTGCGCAAGATCATTTCCCCGGGCCGGGAATTCCCTTCTCCGGGAAGTACGGAAAAGAAGGCGGCCGCAAAACCCGCGGTTTTAGAGACCTCGGCGCCCGAAGCCCCAAAGCCGGCCGCCGAAGAAGAAGAAGATCCCGGTATGCCGGAACCTTCACAGGTTTCCGGCCCCGCGGCTCCCGGGCCGGCCCCGGCAAGTCCTGTTGCCAGGCCTGCGGAAGCCGCTCCTCCTCACCGGGGCCCGGGAAGGCCTCCTTCCGCCGCAAAATCCGTTCCCCCCGCGCCTGCCGCAGAACAACCGCGGGGACCGGGCAGACCGAGGAAAGTCCAGGAGACTCAGGTCCGCGACGACGGGCTCTTTTAGGAAACCGGACTGACGGATGGGAACTTCGGTGATTCAGGAAAATATAGATACTCAATGGAACGGTCACCGTTTCCGCCTCAAGGACTTTGAAGGCCCCCTGGATCTGCTTCTCTTTCTGATAAAGAAAAACGAGATAAACATTTACGATATTCCCATTGCCCAGATTACCGAACAGTTTCTCGAATACCTGAGCTATGCTACGGAACTCGACCTTGAAGAGGTGTCGGAATTCCATGCCATGGCCGCCGCGCTCCTCTATATCAAAAGCCGGACTCTGCTTCCCTCCGGGCTCGATCCTTCCGATGACATCGAGGATCCCCGGCAGGAACTGGTTGAACGGCTTATCGAGTATCAGCGCTATAAAAAGCTTTCCGAGCTGATGGAAGAGAAAGAAAGGGAAACCGAATGGATCGTTGAACGCAATAAGCTTCAGCGGACTCTGCCTTTCAATGATGATGAACTGTGGGAACAGGTAGATGTTCTGGATCTCCTCAATGTCTTTGCGGCGCTCATGTCAAAGCTCCCCGGAGAGCGAATCATGGATCTCTATGAAGAAGTTTCGGTAAACGAAAAAATAACACTTCTTTCGGAACTTCTGGAAAACCGGGGAGAATGTCGTTTTACCGATCTTGTGGTCAGACAGGGCTCGGTGATGGATATTATCTGCGCCTTTCTTGCGATTCTTGAGGCGGTAAAGATCCGGATGGTGATCATATTTCAGAACCGCATGTTTGGTGATATACTTATCAGGCCGGGTATGCAATGAAAATCGTTTCAAGAGGGGTACCCGGTTCAATTTTAAGCCTGGCCTCAAAGGGATAGAAGTGAGCGAACAATTACAAAAAGAAACCGCATTGGTGGAGGCGATCCTCTTTCTTGAAACCGATCCTATAGATGAAGCTTCCGTCAGCCGAAATTCCGGCCTTGCAAAAGAGGTGGTCAAGGAGTGTATTGAGCTGCTGGATGCCCGTTATGCCCGGGAAGAATCGGGGCTGGAACTCAGTTATATCGGCGGGGGGGTCATGATATCTCCCAAGAAAGAATACTGGGACAGTCTCAAGGAACGTTACGGAAAACGGAACGAAAACCGGCTCTCACGGGCCGCCATGGAGACCCTTTCAATAATTGCCTACTCCCAGCCCATTACCCGGACGGAAATTGAAGCAATCCGGGGAGTTTCGGCGGATAACATGATACACCTGCTTATAGAGCGGAAACTGATCAGGGAAGCGGGCAAGAAAGATGTGCCCGGCAAGCCGGTTCAGTACGGAACAACCAAAGAATTTTTAAAACTTTTCCATCTTGGCAGTATTGCGGATCTTCCCAAACTGAGCGATCGGGAGAAGGATCGGTTTGAACTTGTCGGAGAAGCCTAATCTTCAATCGAGCCTCCGGCTCCAGGTGTACCTTGCCCATGCGGGTGTAGCCAGCAGGCGTTCTTCAGAGGCAATTATTCTTGCCGGAAGGGTAAGTGTTAACGGAAAAACTGTTACGGTACTGGGGGAAAAGGTAGATCCTTCCAGGGATCAGGTATTGCTGGACGGCCGGCCTGTGACACTTGAAAAACGCCGTTTTTATCTGGTCCTTCATAAGCCTCCCGGCTATATATGCAGTTCCTTTGATCCCCAGAACCGTCCTTTGGCGTCGGATCTCCTGCCCAGGGATAGTGGAGAACGGCTTTTCAGTGTGGGCCGTCTGGATTTTCGTTCTTCCGGGCTTATCATCTTTACCAATGACGGAGATTTTACCGCCCGTGTGTCCCACCCTTCGGCGGAGATAGAAAAAGAATACCTGGTGGAGGCTTCCGGCTCCATACCCGACCAGGCGCTTGAGGCGTTTTCAAAGGGGATTGAGGTGGAAGGAATTTTTTACAAAGCCCTGGAAGTTGAAAGAACAAGCTGGAGAAGCCTGCGTATTGTCCTTATTGAGGGGAAAAACCGGGAGATACGGCGGGTTTTTTCCCATTTTCATCTGCATCCGGAAAAGCTCTGCCGTATACGCATAGGGCCGGTACTGCTGGAGGATCTTGCCGAAGGTTGTTCCCGGCCTCTCACGGAAAAGGAATTGAAAGAATTGGGAAAAGGAGCTGCGGTATGGTGATAGCGATTGATGGGCCTGCGGGCTCCGGGAAAAGCAGCATCGCCGAAATGCTTGCCCGGAGGCTGCGTATTCCTCCGAAAAATGAAGCCTTTACCTATATCAACTCCGGCAATCTCTACCGGGCCATAACCCTGGGCTGTATGCGCCGGGGCATAAAAATTGAAGATGCCGAAGCCGCGGCGGCCTATGCCGGCGAAACGAAAATTGAATACCGGGACGGAGAACTCCTGCTGGACGGGGAAAACGTAGAATCCCTGCTTCACAGTGACGAAGTAGACGCCCTGGTATCGCCGCTTTCCGCCATTGTGCCGGTGAGACATGCGGTAAATGACATCATCCGGCGCCTTGCCGCAGGATTCAACGCGGTGGTGGAGGGGAGGGACATGACCACCGTGGTTTTTCCCCATGCGGAATACCGCTTTTACCTGGATGCTTCGGTGGAAGCGCGGGCTAAACGCCGTCATGATCAGGGAGTTTCCAGGCTCAGTCTTGAGGAGATCCGTTCCGGCATTGAAGAGCGTGACAGGCTTGACAGGAACAAGGAAGAGGGGAGTCTGATTCTGGTTCCCGGGGTTGACTATTTGGATACTTCGGACTTGACCATCCAACAAGTTTATGACAGATTAGTAGAGAAAATAATGATGGAAGGAACAACAATGGCTGAGAAGGATGTGGAACCGGATATTACTCAAAAGGATGAGCCGAAGACCCCTGCCGACAATATCCAGACACAATTACAGGAAGAATACTTAAAAACTCTTGAATCCCTCGAAGAAGGGCAGCTCGTTGACGGTGTAGTCATTCAGGTGACTCCCGATCAGGTCTTTATCGATGTGGGTTATAAATCCGAAGGAAAGATCCCTATAGGGGAATTCACTGAAATTCCAAAAATCGGGGATACCGTCTCGGTAATCCTCGTTACCAAAGAGAATAAATACGGTGAAGTCATCGTTTCCAAGCAGAAAGCGGATGTAAAGATCTTCTGGAAGAACCTCCGCCAGGCTTTCCAGGATCATACCATGGTTGAAGGGCTTATCGAAAAGCGCGTCAAGGGCGGATACGATGTGAATCTCGGCGGCGGAGTCAGGGCTTTTCTCCCCATAAGCCAGTCCGACGTTATCAGGGTAGAAAAACCGGAAAAGCTGCTCGACCTAAAGGCCGAATTCTATGTGGAACGGCTCTATTCGGACGGGAAAGTCAATGTGGTGGTAAACCGCCGCAAGTGGCTGGAAGAAGAAATTGAACGCAAACGGAACGATTTCTTTGAAAATACCCCCATTGGCGCAGATGTAACCGGGACGATCAAGAGCTTTACCTCCTTCGGCGCCTTTGTCGATCTGGGAGGCTTTGACGGGCTTCTCCATATCAACGATATGAGTTGGGGCCATGTCACCCGGCCCAAAGACTTTGTAAAGAAAGGTCAGGAAATTCATCTCAAGGTGATCCGCGTCGACAAGCAGGAGAAACGGATCAATCTTTCCCTCAAGCATTTTAGTGATGATCCCTGGGTGCATTTCGAGGATAAGTACCATGTCAATGATATCGTCAAGGGAAGGGTTACCAAGTTAACCGATTTTGGCGCCTTTATAGAGCTTGAAGAAGGCATCGAAGGGCTTGCCCATATTTCCGAGTTCTCCTGGGTCAAGAAGATCCAGAAACCCGGCGATCTTCTTTCCATCGGCGACGAAGTTGAGTGCATGATCCTCGGTTACGATCTCCAGGCCGGCCGGGTTTCCCTGGGCCTCAAGCAGGTTACCTCGAATCCCTGGAGTGATGTGGAGGAGAAGTATCCTGTAGGCACCAGGCTTACCCGCAAGGTGGTAAAGATCACCAATGCGGGGGCTTATATAGAACTGGAAGAGGGAATAGACGGTTTCCTCCATGCCGACGATATTTCCTGGACGAAGAAAGTCAAACATCCGGGCAGCGAATTAACTGCGGGCCAGGAACTGGAGATCATGGTTATCAGCGCCGAACCGGAAGCCCACAATATCAGGCTGGGTATCAAACAGCTTACCGAAGATCCCTGGAAGAGCTTTGCGGAGGCCTATAAACCCGGAACAATGGTGGAAGGGGAAGTTTCTTCGATTACCGATTTTGGAATATTTGTCCGTGTTCCCGGCGGCATCGAAGGGCTTATTCATAAGACAAACCTGGTGGAAAACCGGGATGATAATCCCGATGACGCGCTCAAGAAGTACCAGATCGGGGACAAGATCAAGGCAGTGGTTTTGGAACTGCAGCCTGAAAAACAGAAGGTTGCCTTCTCCATTCGGGATTACCAGAAAAAGGTACAGCGTGATGAAATTTCCCGCTATATGGCAGGAGAAGAGTCTGACGGGTCGGCCTTTACCCTGGGGGATTTCCTGAAGTCCAAGTCGGATTCTTCTGCCGAGACCAAAGGCCGGGCAGCTTCTCCTGAAAGGAACAAGAATGAGAACGAGGGAACTGATAAGGGCGGCGTTGCCGAATAAGTGCCGCGGCTTGTATGCTGTCTAAGATCGATGTACAGAAATTTAATACTCTTATTGAGATTAACACACTCATAAATTCGAACTATGAGGATGTCCATATTCTTTTGACCCGGATTCTTGAATCGGCAACACGGCTTTGTGAGGGAGAGGCTTCCAGCCTGCTCCTTATGAACAAGGAAGGCCGGGAGTTATACTTTGAAATAGCGCTGGGTACCAAAGGTTCTGATGTAAAACGTTTTACCCTCAAGCCGGGAGAGGGAATTGCCGGCTGGGTAGCCCAGCACAATAAAGCCATAATCGTCAATGATGTGGCCAACGACAAGCGTCATCTCCGGGAAATTTCCAGGCAGATCGACTATCCCGCAAAAACAATGCTGGCAGTTCCCATGCGGATCAAGGATCAATGTATCGGTGTCATTGAATTGATAAATAAAAAAGACGGAAAAAATTTTAGTCAGGATGATCTTGAATGGCTTGAAATTTTTTCCAATCAGGCTGCCCTGGCCATTATCAATGCCCGGAGTTTTGAACAGGCCCGCAATGAATTGCAGTTCCTGCAGGACAGGATCAATACCGATCAGGGCTATCACACCCTCATTGCAAAGAGTCCTGTGATTCTTGAAAAGCTTGACATTATCGAAAGGGTCGCAAAGACGGATTCTTCGGTACTGCTCCTGGGGGAAAGCGGAGTAGGGAAGGAGATCTTTGCCGAACAGATACACCAGAAGAGTCAGCGGAGCCGGAAGCCTTTTATCCGGGTAAACTGCGCGGCCCTGCCCGAGGGCCTTCTGGAGAGTGAACTCTTCGGCCACGTCAAGGGAGCCTTTACCAATGCTATTTCCAACCGGCAGGGCCGTTTTGAACTGGCCGACGGCGGGACGATCTTTCTGGATGAGATTGGGGATTTGCCCCTGTCTCTTCAGGCAAAGCTGCTCAGGGTTATTCAGGAGAGAAGCTTTGAAAAAGTGGGCGCCGATACCACAATCACCGTCAATGTGCGGATCCTGGCGGCTACAAACAAGGATATTGAAGCCTTGATAGAGCAGGGGGAATTCCGGAGCGATCTCTACTACAGGCTCAATGTACTTCCCATCTACATCCCGCCCCTCAGACAGCGGCCTGAGGATATTCCTGAGCTGGCAGCCTTTTTTCTTAAAAAATTCATGAGGGAAACAAAAAAACAGTTTGAAGGTTTCTCCAACGAAGCGATGGAGGCAATGCTTTCCTGCAGTTGGCCGGGAAATATCCGGGAGTTGGAAAACTGTGTTGAACGGGCCTGTGTGATCAGCCGGAATAAATGGATTCAGGGGGAAGATCTCCTGCTCAAGAACGGCCCTGTTATTTCCGAACCGGAAACCGGAAGCCGGGACTTAAAAAACGCAATCAATGTGTTTAAGGCCCACTTCATCAGGAAGATATTGGAAGAAAACAAGTGGAATCAAACCGAAGCGGCCAGGGCGCTGGATATCCAGCGTACCTATCTTTCAAGGCTGATAAAGGAACTGGATATCAATCATCCGGAAGAATGAAGGAGAATTTAATGTCTGATGTAAATGAAAAACACGGAACACAGGAACAGATCGAGCAATTTATTCAAAAAAACCGGAAGTTTATTGCGGCCTTTGCGGGTCTTGTGGTTATTGTCATTGCCGGCTTTATCGCGGCCTTTGCCATTCGGGACAATCTCCGCAATAAATCTTTTAGTGCGGTAGAAGAACTCAGCCGCCGTTATGAAGTTCTCCGTTTTGACATTACTTCCGAAGAAAAGAAGGATGAGATAGATACACTGCTTTCCGATGTAAAGGAATTTGCGGGAAAGGCTTCAGGCTACGCGCATGCCCAGGCATGGAATATTGCGGCGAACATTCATGCCGACCGGAAAGAGTGGCCCGATGCTCAGGCCTCCTGGGTCAACGCGGCAAACGCCGCCGCAAAAACTTATCTTGCCCCCGCGGCATGGTATAATGCCGCGGTTGCGGCGGAAGAACAGAACAATATTGATGAAGCAATACAATTTTACAATGAAAGCCTTGCCCTTTCCGATCATTTTCCTGTCGCCGCCAGGGCCCAGTTTTCCATCGGGAGGCTTCAGGAAGGACGGAATGAAAAAACAGCGGCGCTTGAATCTTACCGCAGCCTGGTCAGCAGGTGGCCCCAGGATCCGGTCTGGACAAATCTTGCCCGGAGCCGGATTGTTGTTTTGGAAAAATAATGAGAAGGAAAGCCTTTTCTTTCTTTTTTTTCATTCTTGCGCTTCTCCTTTCTTCCTGTGGAATAGAGGATTATTATTTTCTCTATTCCGTGCCGCAGGGAAACATTCAGGTTACCCTGAATAACCGCGCAACCATTCAGCTTCCAAGCCTGAGTGACGAATATTATTACTTTACCAACTTTACCATTTTCTACCGGCTCTATATTTCCGGAAACCAGGAATCGGGAACCATTCAAACTTCCCAGGCCTCTCTGAGCTCCATCAATCCGTATCTTTCTTCCGATTACTTCGCCATCGAACCCTACACACAGAGCGATACTACCGTATCCGCTACTACCGGTTCACTTTTCAAAGGCCGTAATTTTTACAGACTCGAATTGGAAAATGCAAATATAGATAATGTTCTGTCAAACGAGATCATGGGACAAACGCTGATCATAGATTTTCCGGTTGGTGTACGGCCTTTCCTGAGCATAGACGGCAGTTCCTATACTCTCCACCGATCAACAGGGGAGGGGAGTTTTAATCCCGTTCCCAACCGTTATTTTCTTAATACTTCAGAACTCAATTCCAGTTCAAATGTTTCGTCCACGGTAAATGCCGATGTGGCGAACAGAACCGGTATAAGCGGTTCCCGTTTTACCTATGCCGCCATGTACATTGTTGTTACCGGAATTGATTCCAACTTTACTCCCATCTACAGCGCTCCGACTTTTGTAGGTATTTTTGCCTTGCCGAATCCGTAAGCTCTTAACTTACCTGACATCATTGGATGTACGAAAAATTTAAGACATGAATGAACCAACCGCAACGTCGAAGAAGTAAAAAAGTAGAAGGAAAGTATCACTTTATGCTCCTTATATTCGACCTGAATCGGATATATTTTACTATCCATAATGTTTATTCTGTCTACTTTAATGTCCCGTAGAACGCCTCGGATAGCGTCTGCTTACCCCCGCATCAAATCCGCATACAACTCTGTGAGAGATTTTCGCAAATGTTTCACCGCATAGTGCTTGCGGGAAAGCACGGTGTTTACCGGGGTATGCGTTTTTTCCGCGACTTCTTTTACCGGGACTCCCGCGATTTCGGTAAGCTCAAAAACCGTCCGCTGTTCTTCCGGCAATTCGTCAAGAGCGGTTTGTATTTCGTCCAAAAACAAACCGCGTTGCCGCCGCGCCGTACAGAATATCCGCAATTTCGTCAAAAATATATTCGTCCTCTTCTTCGTCATACACAACCGGAAAAGGTTCGTCCTTCTTTTTCCTATAATGGTCGATAATCCTGTTACGGGCGGCGCGGTAGAGCCACGCGGCGGCGTTCTCTACCGGATTCACCGCGCCGTCAGCGCGGGCAAGTTCACCGAATACGTCCTGTAAAATATCTTCCGCGTCTTCAAGGAGGCGAACCCGTGAACGGATGAATTGTAGAAGCCGCTCACGGTAGAGATTAAAACTTTCGGCAACAGAATGACGCGCCATACAATCCGTGCGGCCTACTTATTTTTCTCAGCCCGCACAAACCCGGCCGTTCCCGCGACAAGAAACAGCGCGGTAAACGCGATGATGATAATCAGATTGAAAAGCGGCGCGTGAAGCGTGGCGTGGTTGCCGCGCCTTCCGTTCCTCCCGAATAAAACACGCCCCGCATAAAATCAACGCAATAGGTCATCGGCAAAAGGCGGCTTACTACCGCCATGACGCCGGTCGAATGATTCACCGGAATTAATGCGCCGGAAAGAAAGGTCTGCGCCATTGACAGCGACATAATGACAATTCCCGCTGTTGCGGCTTTTTGAACACAGCCCACGCATAGAATGGCGAGTGAACCCGCCGCGAGACACATAAGCGGAGAGAACGCAAGCAGGATAAGAAACTGCGAAACGCTTAATCTCGCGCCGATGGCATAACCGATGCCGATAGTAAAGAAAAAGGTAATATAACTCGCATATGCCGCGCCCGCGATTTTCCCCAGAATAATGGAATACCGGGAAACGGGACTTACGAGGATTTCCTGGGTGAAGTCGGTCATGCGGTCTTCCACCAGCGAGGTAATGCCGTTCCCCATTATCATAAACATACCCTGCACCAGCATACCAACCAGCATAAAGGTATTAAAATCAAAACCCATGTTGATTCCCATGTTCTGTGATAACTGTCCACCGAATAACCCTAAAAACATAACAGGCATTATGAGGCATTGAACAAGTTTTGCCGGTGATTTCAGGCTGAATGTTATATCCCTCATCGCAATCGTAATGACCGCGTTAATTTCACGCAAGAATTTATTTTTCATCACCGTCTTCCTTCAGAGGCGCGGCCTCCTTTTGTTAAAAGTCCAACGTAAGCGTCCTCCAACGTCAGCTCTGCTGACGCCGATTCGCCCTCCAGAGATTTTTTCAATTCAGCGGGCGCGCCTGAAAAAACAATTCTCCCCTGCTGTATCATGCACAGTTTATCAACATTTTCCGCTTCGTCAATGTAATGGGTAGTGAGGAATACTGTTGTGCCGTTTTC
>JAISCR010000173.1 GCA_031265435.1 Treponema sp. | reverse complement strand
CCGTAGGCGGTGAGCCAATGGAGTTCCACCCCGCCCCGGTTCTGGGTAGGGAGGAAGATGAACGGCCCTATCATCGGCCTGTGCCGGACCAGCGACATCATCACCGATTTTTTAGCCGCATCGGTCATAATCTCCGTTTCATAAATGGGGTTAATCAGATATTGGTCATTCGTCGCCATGTTCCCCACCGGCGATCCCAGCGCCGCTTTTTCCGCCGTGATCCAGCCCTTTTCACCCCAGGACACATCACGGGGGTTCGTCCAGTTATCGGCCTTGAGGTTGGGGGAGAAGGACAAGTCGGCCAGGGCCTTATGGTTTCCCGCCCATGCCGCCGCAATTCCTTTGCCCAGGTTATACAGCAGTTCGCGCCGGGAGAGTTCCCGGGGGTTAGCCGCCCTGCCTTTCATCTCGTCCCGCAATGATTTTACGGTACTTTTCAGGGCCTCCACTTCGGCGGTTTCCTGTACTGTAACTGTTTCAAGGGTTTTGACAATCCCCTCCAGGATAGCCTCTTTTTCCTTGAAGTAGGCCGTTGCGGCCTCCGTGTTGGTAAAGCCGGTCAACTCGATTTTCTTCATGGCGGCTAATTGTTTCTTAACCGCTTCCAGTTCCTCATTACCCATCCATTACCTCTTACAAATTATTTATCAAGCCGCCCCAAAACATAGAGCCGCCTAATTCCTGTGTTGTTTCTGGTTTCCCCTCCGCCATGGTTTTAGTCAAAGCGAAAGGATTAGCCGGAACATTGCAGATCGAAAACTCTAAAAGTTCCTGCTTGCGGAATATCAGCGTTGTTCCGTCCTTGCCGGTCTCCTTGTCCGGTAGTTCAATCTCGATAACCCGGAACCCCACGGAACCCGCCCGGATCACCCCGGCCTTTACCCGCTGTCCGATAGCCCAGCCGAAAGGGTCATAGTCTTTTGAATTAAAGACGATGGAGCCATGCAGCCCTTTCTCATCGGCGTAGATATGTTCCGCTTTCCCGATGGCCGGAATATCGTACCGGTGCGCCCATTCGATAACCGGGTTTTCCATGTACCGCTTAAAGTCCCATCCCGCCGGGTCTATCCGCTCCGAAAAGCGGTCAAGATCAAAGGTTGAAAGCGTCCAAGCTATCCCGTCAGGGATAGCAGCTATTCCGTCAGGAACAGCAGGTATACCGACCGCTTCGCCATCAGCCGCCAGTCGGAACGGTACGGAAGCGATCAACTCCACGTCCCCCGCCACCTTCTGCGGCCCCGCATCTTTCTTCACGCCGAGGAAATCAAGCAGTACCAATGCATCCCCTGCCGCAAATTCCCCCCGCTTGTTTCTAACCAGCATATTGCCCTCCTTCCCCATCCCGGTAAAAATGAAACTCATCCACCCTGGCATATCCCAAATACAGACTAAGCCGGGTCAGTTCAACCGTATTCGCCGCATGGTGTTTCTCCAATAAATTCCCCCGGTGGTCTTCCACCGTCCGTATGCTTATATTGAGCTGCTTCGCAATCTGTTCACTGGTCAACCCGTTGACAACCAGTTTCAAAACTTCCCGTTCCCGCGCCGTGCAATCAATGCCCACATTCGGTTCTTTATCCGTCATACTTTCCTGCATTTCCGTCATTTTCGAGAAATACCTATCCCCCTTCAAAATCTTTTTCAGCCCCCGCCGGAATTCACTAATCCCGTCCTCAAGGTTGATATACCCCTGCAATTTGCGGTATTTGAATTCTATCGCCACAGAGTCCGAGTAGTTTCCCAGTGAAAAGGCGGCTATCTTTAAGCCCGGCAGTTGCGCCGCCAGTTCCTCCATCCTGAACGGCGTAGCGTCATGGTACAAACCGGCCTCCACAAACATAATCCGGGGCTTCAAATCGTTGATGATAAACACCAGCCCGTTGTTGCTTACCATCGTCCCATGCACGTCAAAACACCCCATCGAGCGGAGGAGCATTTTTCCAAGCGGAATAATACCGCCGCGCCTACACACAATAAGCGCCCCGCCCCGGTATCCCCCGGCGGGGTCGCTTACGGAGCCGCCCCGCCGCTTCAATTCTCCGTTTCCCCCTTGGCGGCGGATTCTCCACCGGAGGTGGCGATCAGATTCTTAGGACGATACCAAATGTCCCCCCAGGGTTTCCCTTCCTTCCCCCGTTCTTTCAACACTTCGTTAATCGTTTTCAGCCCGGCGTTAATCTCCGCAATATCCCGGCTGCTCTGCGCGTCTTCGCTCTCCTGCAATTCGGGTATATCCGACAACTCAAATACCCCGGCTTCTTTCAGCCCGTACCGGACAAAAAACTGGGTCTCAAGTATCTGTTCAAATTGTTTCAGGGTGGGGATAAGCGTATACTTCCAGAAAGCAGCGTGCTGCTCCGCCGTGTCCTTCCCGGAAAGGCTTGCCGTTTTATCATTGATATTCGCCACCCTCGGCGGGATGCCGTACTTCGCCAATATCGTGTAGAGGTTCCACCGTTTCAACTCAAACAGCTTCACCACATCGGGGCTGAAGGCCAGCGGTTTAAACTCCGTCCCCTTGCCCAGGACGGCTATCTTCCTCCCTGCCTTTACCGCCCCGTACTTGCTCTCCCACCGCCGCTCAATAGCCTCTGCTTCCTCCGGTCTGATACTCTGTTCCGTTTTCAGTATCCCCATCGGGACCGCATTGTGTTTCAGTAAGGTTGAATTAGCCTTGTTCGCGTAGTAATCCTGTTCCAGTTCAAGGGCCAG
>JAISCR010000119.1 GCA_031265435.1 Treponema sp. | reverse complement strand
ATCATCAGCGGGGTAAGCCGGCTTGAACAGATCAAGCAGAACATCGCCTCCCTGGAGGGGGAGCTTCCGGGAAAGGAGATCCTTGCCGCCTGCGACGAGGTGTGGCGCGGCCTGGCGGGTACCCGGTTCGCCTATAACCGGTAACGGAAAGAACAGAGGCTGTTCCAAAACTTCAGCTTTTGGAGCAGCTTCCAGAGAACCTGAGCTAAGGCCCAGGGATGTAATTATTAATAAGGGGGCATAACAATGAGAACTGATACTACATATAAAGTCCTTATTTTCATGTTTGTAATAATGTTTATGTCTTGCAGAGGAAGCCGTTTAGAAGTCATAAAAGCGCTTAGAAAAAACCCGGAAATAAAAAAGATTTCATTTGTTAAAAGATTGGGCATCGATCATCAGTTTGCGGCGAGGGTCGAATTAATCAACGGAGGTAGTCTGGAGGTCTTATTAGATAGTCCCTCTGCTGTCATATATCTAAAAGAAATCGGTCCATATACCGGATCTTCCTTGGTATTAAACGAGTTTAATGGAAAAAGATGGATTTATCACACATATGTCTCATCCTCTTTATTGGGCGATATATTTAAAGATAAATATTTCCATATGAATGGAATTATTGAAGCTTATAATGAAATTCTGGCATTTTATGAAACCATTTATAATGAACCTCCGATTCCTGATGGAGATGGAATAGATGCCTGGGGAGACGATGAGGAATTACGCCAATTTACCGGCTATATTGTTATTGATATGTGGAAAGGTCCTCATAAATACAAGATTTATGTGCGCCGCACAGATGATGTTTCGGGAGCACGATTGCCGAAAGAACCAGTAACTCTTTTTTAAGGGATTATCCATGAAATGCGTGTTCGCATTAATTTCTATGGCAGGAGCAAATATGAAAAAGTATATTTTTCTGATATTTTTTATGCAATTATTGGTTAATGAAGTATTTGCTTAATTAAAAAAAGAGAAGAAAATAGTGCTTCTAATTATTTGTCATTTGAAAATTGGCAGAAAAGAGAAATAGAAAGGGCTAACAAACTAATGGAAGAATATGAAAAAGAAGCACAATATATAGATAATTTATGAACAGTCGGGGAGTTAAGACAACCAAATTGCTAAAGAAATAATTTAAATGATTTCACGGCATGATATACCATTTAATTTCTTTATTTTCATTAGCAGCTTTTTTCAATATTTCCTTGAAGTTTCTAAGTTTCTCAAATACCTCACATTCTTGGCATTTCCCGCTATTGCGTAACTCTTCGGAATGACAATCTTGAACGTTGGTATATTTACAAACTTCCATTTTTTCCCAGTTCGAGTCTGTCATAGCAGCCCTTTTAAATATATTTTTGCCTTTATGAAAGGCATGTTGATATAATATTGATTTTCCTAAAAGGAAATCCCTCCACAAAGAGTGGAGAGTAAAAGAGGCCCCAATCACAGTATCCTAGAATACTGATTAAGGGGCCGAAGGGTTTAGGACTGTTTTGAGTAGGTTCCGTATGTTATGACCTGGCTATCCCAGTTTCCGTTTCCATTTTCGTCATAAATCTCAATGACATGGTCATTGGCATAATATTCAAATTGATAAACTTCAACAGTGCCCTCATTTGTTACTTCAACCCGATACATATCGACACCGAACTCGTTGCCCAACGAAGTAATAGATTTAAAAGTAAGAAGGGTTTCGGTTTGTGTATACTGAAAAGTTATCGTGGTTTTTGTAAGTGTAATTATGTGAGGAGGTTCAGCAGGGGTTTTCCAGGTTCCAACCCACGCTTCGGGGAATTCCGTTGGAGTGGGGCTTCCGCCATCATCACCAGCCGGATTATCACATCCTACGAATAGGAAGCCGAGTGCCACGAGGGCGAAAAGCAGAACTGTCATCTTTGACAGGCTGCGGGAGAACGAAGAATTGCCATTCTTGGCAAGCCGGGAGAGAAGGGATTTCTTCATACAATTTTTCCTTTTCCCATGTTTGTTTTGGATGGGATACCAAATATTTTAAACTCTCATACGAAAGTTTAATTGCCATTCCCAGCCTTCTCTTTTTCGTTTTTATCCGGTGAACCCTTTTTTTGACCTTTTCCAATTAACTGAACGCTTAACAACTGTTTAGCCATCAAGGTCATTTTATTCTTTCCGTCAATATTCATTTCGTTGTAAACCTCTGATAAATCGGCTATCTCTGAATTGTCAACCATCCCAAACCCCTTAATCTCATTTTGTGGTCATTATATCAACCACAAAATACCATGTCAATAGGTAAATCAGAAAAAAAACATAAAAAGGCCGCCCAAATAGTCTACTATTTCATACACTTGATTGTTGTCTTGAGTAAAACCACATTTTTCGCTATCTTTAAGCGATAGGTTGTTTATGAACGGAATAAAAGAGCGGATAAAAGAAATTAGAACAAGGTTGAATATTTCTCAGCGGGATTTTTCCCAAAGAATATTTATTAGCCAAACCTTATTAGGCGAAATTGAATTAGGGAATAGAACCGTTACGGATAGAACAATTCAATTAATTTCAACAGAATTCAATCTCAATAAAGATTGGATTTTAACTGGTCAAGGTGATATGTTTACCGCTCCACCTCCTGATATTCAACTTGAAAATTTGATTGAAATATATAAACAGCTTGATGTAGTTTTAAGAAATTATTTATTAGAACAATCAAAATCTTTATTAAAATTGCAAAAAGAAAAATTTGACATATAATAAATCTACTAGAAGACTGGAAGCAGAGCGGAAAAAGCCCGTGGGCCTTACGCGAAGGAGAACGGAATAAACCCGCAGACCTTCAACAAATGGACAAAAAAGAGGGAGGGGCTATAGCCTGTAGCGCATTCCTTTCATCCGTGTTTACGATGCCGTTTCTATGCCCTCCTGTTTCCGCACTTCAAAAAAATTTGGCCTTTCATTAAACCAAATCCGCTGATCCGCGCCCTTAGTATAGGCATAAAAACAGCCGGAGGCTTTTATGCGCGCCGGCCGGGAAAGGAGTGGATATGGCGGGAAGATTATCCGCGGCGGCGCTTGGTCTTGCGGCGGCGTTCCTGTTTTCATGCGGAAAAGAGGGAGGATACAGCGGGGAGGAGCTTGAATCCCTGGCCCGGATGGATCTGATCCGGGGGGAATACGGGCGGGCCCTGGAATACGTGGAAAAGGCTGTCGCCCTGAGCCGCGGGGAAAAGCCGGAACTTCTGTTCCTTAAGGGGCATATCCTTATCGCCAGGGAGGAGGGTGAAAAGGCCCTGGAATTCCTGGACGGGCTTTTCAAATCCCGCCGTGAAGACGCGGGGCCCGAAGACATCCGCGCCTATATGTACCTTCTGGCCGGCGCGGGACGGGCAGCCGAAGCGGCGGAGATGGCCGACCTCTTCTTTGAAAAAGGCGCTTACTTTCCCGGCCTGGGCATTTTCGCTTCATCGGTATACGAATCTTCCGGAGATACCGGCAAAGCGGTTCTGGCGGCTTTTCTGGACTACGAATACCAGTCGGGCTTTAAGGGAAACGATGACGGAACGTTTCTGCAAAATATCGGGAACCTGGAGGAACGGATTGGAAGGGAGGGGTTAGGAGGCGGCGGAGACGGAAGGGCGGCCCAGCCTTTGCGGCTTCTGCGCAGCCTCTACGATCCGGAAACCAGCGCCCCCGCGTCTTATGAAGCGTCTTTTTTCGCGGGAGACTACATTCTTTGCAAAAAAAAGATCCTTGAAGGCTCCCTTACGGAAACGGATTTTAGCCGCTACCTCTCCCTGGAACCCTACTTCCGCGCCTTCCCCTCCTACTACTGGAATCTCTGGCAGGGCGCCCTGCTGATCGGCGAAAGGCCTCCCGCGGAATATCTGGCCGCCCTGCAAAAAGTGATCGCCCTGGACAGGGAAGGGGTTTACGCGAAACCCGCCTGGGGGGAACTTACCCGGTTCCTTGGCTTTGAAGAATGAGGGCCCTGTCTCCCCGGGGGCTGCGGCCATGGATCATCCTTGGCGCGGCAATGCTGTTTTCCTGCGGTTCCCGGCAAAACGGGGAAGCCGAGCGGGCCTACCTGGCCGCGGCGGAAGCCTACGGCGGGGGAAATTACCCGGAGGCGCTTGCCCAGGTCCGCCGGGCCCTTAAAGCGGACCGGAACTTTTACCAGGCCGGTTTTCTTCTGGGCAAGGCGCTCTTTTTTTCCGGGGAGGAAGACGAGGCCCTGGCGGTATTTTCCCGGCTGGTAAAACGGCGCCCCGAATACACCGAGGCCCGTCTCTGGCTGATCCGCTGCCTTGTCCTGAAGGGAAAGCACGGTGAGGCCGCGAGCCTGCTTGACAGGGAGCTTTCCTTTAATCCGTCGGACTGGCGGCCCCTGTACCTTTACGCGCTGCTGGCCCAGAAGACCGGGGATTACGAAAAGAGGCTTTCCATGGGAAGGCAGGCGGAAACGGTGCTCAGCGACAGCGCCAAAGTCTATCTGGATCTGGCGGTGGCATGGTACGCCCTGGGGCTTAAAGACCGGGCCGCCGCTTACCTGGAAAAAGCCCGAACCGTTTCAGGCGCTAATATCCCGTTTGGAAGGATTGAGGAAACCCTGAAACGTTCTACCGGAGGAGAACCATGAGGCGGCAATTTTACTGTTTCTTTCTGGGCGTCTTTGCCCTGCTGGGCGCTTCCTGCGCGACCGGGGCCAAACGATCTTCCTTTGCCGGTTACCCGCCCCTTCCTTTTTTCTGGGAATGCCGGCCCGGCAGAATAAACGTGACGATTGACCGCGTCAGGGAGGAAGGCATCGCCGGACAAATTGAGACTATCATCCAAACATGGCTGGACGGGAACCAAAACTACGACATCAAAACAGACAGGGTACTGTTTCTGGATGTTACCATGGAACAGCGTTCCTTTATACGGGGCGCGGAGTTCTACAACACCATCTACATATCCTGCGTCCTTAGAGACGGGGAGGGGACGGTTTACGCCAGGGAAAACGAGTATACCACGGGCAGGCGGAACCTGGTAGTCGCCCCGGAGCAGTACCGGATCATGAAGCGCGTCATGGAAAAGCTTCTGGGGGATCAAGAGAAACGCTACAGAGCCCTAGCGGATTATAACGGAAAACATGAAAACTAAGCGGTTCCTGACTGTTTTTATTACCCTCCTCGCCTTAACGGGGAAGCTTGCCCCGGAAGAAAGGGCCGGAGCCGGGAAAGTTCTGTTCCGCTCGGCGGAAGACGCGGCTGATTTCGCCGCCAGGAATTCGAGTGTATGGATACTGCGCAGGCAGGAGGTTCTGCAGAACATGAAGGCGGCCAAACGGGATCTTCGGGAATTCCTTCCCGGTTTCAGTTTTTCCCTCAACGAGTCGGACAGTACGGCCCTTATGGCCGGCGATTCCCGCAGCAAGAGCATACAGGCGTCGGTAAGCCAGAAGATCTTTGACGGGGGCAAAAACAAGCTGGCATACGATACGGGCCGCCTGAGTTCACTCTACGCCTATCAGGAATACCTGGGGGAATTCAGAAAATTCCGTTCCGATATTATCTCCCAGTACTATAGCTGCGTTACCCAGGCGGAAACAATCCGCATCCGGGAAGACCTGGCAAGGGCCGCGGCGGAGCAGCTTGAAATTATCCGCTGGGAAACCGATCTGGGCCTGAGCCTTGAAACGGATTACCTTGAATACCTTGCCTCCTGTATCGCCATCGAGTATGAACGGGATCAGAGCCTGCGGGATCTGGAAACCCGGAAAAGGCGTCTGAAGGATGCTGTCGGCCTTGACCGGGAGGCGGAACTGGAGATCCGGGACGGTATTCCCGGGGATTTTGAATACTTCTACTACGAGCCTTATCTGGAATTCCTCTGGGGACTGGTTAAAACCGGCAGCGTTGAGCTGAAAAAACAGAACCTGGCGGCCCAGAGCGCCCAAAAACAGCTTATCTACAGCCGGCGCTGGTATATCCCCTCGGTGGGCGTCCAGGGCAGCGTTTCTTTTACCGGCCTGGACTATCCGCTTACCGAGCCGAGGTATTCCCTTAAACTGAGTTTTGACTTTTCCAACCTGAACCTTATGCCTCTGGGTATAAATCCGGGTTACGGATTCGAGCGGAACCGGCTTTACCAGGTTAGCAACGGTGTCTCCGCAAGCGTCTCGCCAAACCCCGCCTACCCCGTTGTCCGGAAACTGGAGGATATCTCGGTGCTGCAAAGCAAGATTCAGCAGACCGAGACGGAAAAGGAACTGGCCGAAGGGCTCTACGATCTGATCATAGCCCACGATTCCAGCCTCCGTTCCGCCGATACGTCCCGGCGGATGATAGAGGTGCTGGAAAAACGGATAGAATTTTCCCGGCTCCTGGTGGAACAGGGCCGTGAAAAGCGGATCGATTTTCTTAACGAGTTAATCGAACTGAGCCGGACAAAGATCGCCCTGAAGGAACAGCAGATCCAGTCGGTGGCGCTGGAACGATCCCTGGAGATACTTACCAATTTTCCCTTTGGAGGTTTAAGGCATGAATGTCTTGAGCGCTAAGGCCCCGGCGGCGGGGCTCTCCGCATCGCGCTTCGCCGGCGGGTTTATACCAATACTGCTTAGCCTGATCCCCCTTTCTCTGACACAGTTTTCCTGCTCCAGTAAACCGGCGCCATCCGGGGAACGGGCGTTTGCCGTTCAGGCGGCGGCGGTTGAATCAAGACCCCTGCGCGATATCCTTAACAGTTTTGGTACTATCACCTACCGGATAAAGAACGATATTACCGTCCAGGTGGAGGGGAACATAGCCGCCCTTTACGTGAAAGAGGGAGACCGGGTAGAGGCCGGACAGCCCCTGGCCCTGCTGCGGAACCTGGATCTGGAAACACAGAAGGAACAGTACGAGAATGTCATGGACGCGGCGGCGGCGAAACTTAACACCGCCCGGGCAGGCATGCAGAACGCCCGGCTTGCCGTGGACTCCCGGCTCCTTTCCCTGGCGAAAGGGGAGTACAGCCTGGTCCAGCAGGAACTTGAATTTGCCGAGGCCGCCGAATCCCTTGAGAAACAGCGGAAACTCCTCGGCCTGGGGGGCGTTACCAGCGCCGCCTTCAGGGACATGGAGGTTTCCCTCAGCGCCAGGGAAGCGGGTATCGCGGTACTGAAAAAGGACATTGAGATTACCCGGCTGGGACTGAGGGACGAGGATCTTGCGGCGGCGGGTTTTGAGCTTTCCGCCGATCCCCCGGAAAAGACCCGGCAGTTTATCGAATTTAACACCCGCAGCGCCGCCGCGGAACTGGAAGCCGCCGAAGCGGAGATGCGGAGCGCGGAAAAAAACCTTGAGTCGGTAAAGCGGCTTATCGGGGAACTGACCGTCCGTTCCACCGTCTCCGGCCTTGTGGGGGCGCTGTATTTTGAAAACGGCGAACACATCCCCCAAAACGAAAGATTCGCTACCGTTATGGACACATCCGAAGTATTCGCCCTTTTTTATATTCAGGAGCAGGACATGATTCATCTGTCCGAAGGCGCGGCGGCGGAGATAGAGATACCCTCCCTGGAACGGAGGCTCCAGGTAAAACTGGACGAAATATCCCCCGCGGCAGATCCCCGGAGCGGTAATTTTTCTGTCAAGGCTTCCCTTCCCAACGGGGATCTGAAAATAAAGCCGGGGATGTTTATCAGGTGCCTCATCCCAAGAACAGAAGAACTGCTCCTGCCGGCGATCCCCGAGACAGCGCTTCTTACGGATAGGGGAGGGGAGGACTATGTGTTTTGCGCGGCAAGAGGCGCGGCACTGATCAAAACCGTAAAGGTTCACTCCCGCAAGGACGGCATGCTCTGGATCGAAGAGGGCCTTGCCGAAGGAGATATGGTGATAGACAAGCCCTCCCCTTTTCTGAAAGAAGGAGCCCC
>JAISCR010000117.1 GCA_031265435.1 Treponema sp. | reverse complement strand
GCCAGCGCCGCCGCCTCGGCCTTGAACTCCTTCGAGTAAGTACGCCGCTCTTTGTCCATTTTTCCCATCTGTTTCTCCTTCTTGTTTGTATTCCATGCTTATTTTTCTGTCTATCAGATGGGGGAAGGTCCACCCGAAGATACTGCACTCTTGGAACTAAGCGAAACTTTTTCTTGAGGAACCGGATGCCTTAATGGGGCACGTCCGGGTCTGTGGGGGTTCCGGGTGGGTAACCGCCCGGTTCTACCCGGCAGGCAAAGAGGCGTTCTCCGTTCCGCCTGGCGCGTTTTTAATTCCTTAGAAACCCCTTAGAAGCAAGCGGACATTTCTCTTGTTTTTCTTTTTCTTTTGTGATATAGTATAGACAGCGTAAGGGTAGGGGATAGACCCATATTGTGGCGACCTATACCAGAAATGACGTAACTCTCTATGTTATAGTGATTTACGATATAGAAGGTTGGTTCAATTCCCCTCACCTCCAAAATAGACAAGAAAGCATGCGAAAAACAGCGTAAAAACGCAAAGTTTTCGCTTATTTTCAAGGGAAAAATAGGGCGTTTTGCCTGAAAAACGGCATTATAGACCCATTTTTCCAAGACCCATTTTTGGAGAATTCTTGAACCTTCCCTTTACGCTTAATAGTATTAACTTTACAGGACAAAAAAATAACCGCCGCATCAGCGGCGGTTAATGTTCCTTTTTGAAGAAGATTTATTGTTTGATAAATTGACCCAGCAGTCTTGTTAGCATATTCCCACTGGTGGAGGAATAAAGCCTCATTACTTCTTCGTTGCTCCATGATGTTTCGAATGTATATGGTTGCGTCCAACTGCCTGAACCGCCACTGGTAGCAGTAAATGTTATTGAAGTATCATCAGCGGTGAAAGTTCCAGCCAATGGCCCTGGTGCTACATTATATTCCTCTGGGGCAGATGAGGTAAAACTCCAGTTATTGCCGGTAATGACAAAAACAGCATTTAGTACATCCATAGAATGTTTCCAAGTCCCTTCAAATTCCGATTCCGATGATGGGGTTGCCGTAACCGTAACCAAAACAGTATCGGTAATATCCACCCCGCCGGTAGCAGTAGCGGTGATAGTAGCTGTCCCGGCCGCGACTCCGGTTACGGTGATAGATGAACCGGTATTTGTGCTCAGACCTACAATCCCGGCAGGCTGGACCGACCAGATCACCTCTTTATCCGTGGCGTTTGACGGATCAACAACGGTACTTATGGTGAAGTTATCACCGGGATAAAGCGGTGAAGGAATAGGTGACGGGGACGGAGTTGCTATTATAGACGTTACCTCAGTATACCCCGAAGGCAGGGTTACGGTTACTTCTACCGTACCGGATACCCCACTGCCGTCATTGGCGGTGGCGGTGATGGTTACCGCCGTAGCGCTTGCCACTATGCCTCTTACCAGTCCGGTGGAATCTACTGTTGCTACCACCTGGTTGCCGGACGACCATGTTACCGTCTTATCCGCAGCATCCTCCGGTTCCACCGTGACGCTTAACTGGAGCGTTGAACCTCGTTCAAGGGATAAGGTTCCTGATTCTGAGCTTATCGTGATGGACGTTATTTTTACCGGAGGTGGGGTTACCGTTACCGTACAGGAGGCAACTTTATTGCTCCCGTCCCTTGTCGTGGCGGAAACTACCGTCGTACCCTCTGTTACCGCGGTTACCAGGCCGGTATCGCTTACTGCGGCGAAGCCGGGGGTGGTGGAAGTCCAGGACAGGGCCTTGTTTTCGGCATCCTGCGGTTCCACCGTGGCGGAAAGCTGCCTTGTATCGCCTACGGCCAGACTTATTGCAGTCTCGCTGAGGGTAACGGACTCCACCAGTCTCGGCCCGGAAATGGACACGGACCCGCCATCGGAGCAGGAGGAGAAGAGTGCGATCATCAAGACGCACCAGAGGGATGCTGGAAGAAATAGAGACTTTCTCATATAAACTCCTTTTCTATTTTTACAGGGACATATGTCTCTGTATTTAACTTTGTTAAGCCTTAAATACTCTCATTCCTTTAAAATTTGGATGGCATAGTCATTTTTGGGGATGATGGGGTATCGGGAAGTATGGCCCCTTGCCGTTTCTTATTAACGAAGTAAAGCCCCTCCAGGAGACCGAGCATATACTCCTGGTCTCTATCGTCTAACAGGGAGAACCCTTTACAAAGTCGTTCCCGCTTGTGGTCTTTTTGTTCCATATTACGCATAGTATAATTATATTACGCAATGCAATTTTTCTCAATACCCTTTTTCAAAAAAATACCTTGCTATGCGTATTTTTCTCGTTATAATGGGGTAGATGACTGTTAATGAACGTATACGAGAGGTACGGAAAACTCTTAAAATGTCCCAAAAGGACTTGGCGAAGGGTATTTGTATCTCAAATTCTTACCTTGCCGATGTAGAAAACGACTACCGAAAGGCGAATGACCGCGTCGTAAAACTTATCTCTATAACCTATGGAGTGAGTGAAAGATGGTTGAAAGACGGTGAAGGAGAGATGTTTTACAAAGCGCCGGATGAAAAAATGACAAGATTAGTCAGTATCTTCAATGAATTGCCGCCAGATTTCCAAGACTACGCCTTAGAGCAGTTAGAAGGGCTGTTGAAACTACGGAAAGGTGTAATCCATCTGCCATAATTTAGAGGCAACATTTTTCCAAAACAGCAGTGTGTCAAAATGGCTCAATTAGCCAGAATGAGATTATGAATAGTAGAAAAATGTATGATTTTCCATAACGGCATTAAATCCGCAGTGTCAATCAAGCAGTTATTTTGAAAGAATGTTGTGCAACTTCCCACAAAGGGCCATTGCTTCCTCTGTGGCAGGCATGGAAGTTTGAATAAAAAGCCCTTTTCTTCCAAAAACATCCAGGATCGCTTTTGTGTAGTCCGCCATATCAACATTTCCATCCAGATGATCCCAGTAACAGTGCCGCAGAAAGAGGGCCGTCTTACCGGCGGCGACATCGCGCAAAGCAGTCCAGTCCTCCACCTGGGGGATAGTAAAATCCAGGCCTTTTAAGCGGGGAATCTCAAGCATACCGGCTGCCGCGTTCCGAGGGTCACCGCAGGAATGTACAACAATGCCGCCGAATTCCTCGGCTATCATAGCGTTATACTTTACGCCAAATTCCCGATAGAGCTTCGGCGAAAGAAGGGCTGCCGTATCATCGCTTATCCGTACTCCCATCTCTTTCGGAAGGCCCCAAAGCTCATGGCCCACGCTGTAGAGATTCTTGATACGTCTGAACTGCTCTTTAATATAATTTATGGTCGCCTGGGTAACTTTTTCCATAAGGGTATGTACTTCTTTCGGATAGATGAGGAGGGCTTCTATAAAGTTAGTATAATCCCATATAAGGGAAGCGCTCACCAGGGGGGAGGGGACATTGGCTGCCCGCAGGGGAAGCTCCGAGTGGGTCTGGAGCCATTCTATTCGATCCCATACCCTGCGGAACGCCGGATTCGTTTCCACATTGGGGATTTCCAGGTCATATACAATTCCGGCGTTTTCTTCACTAATGCGGTTTTTTACCCAGGGATCAGCCTCATTGTTAACCCGGCATTCGCAGCCAAAAGCTTCGGCAATGATATTGATGCCCGTGTTTGGCTTGATGTTAGGCCATGCGTAATCATTATAATTTTGCCGTTCACCGTGGAATTTCTTGTTCCATGCGAGCTCCGCTTCGGGATCGTTAAAATATCTTGTAGTGGCTAAATGAACCGGTCCGACTTCGACGACGAAGGGGACTTCATCAACGTTTTCAAGCCCCGCATTCGCCAGGATGATTGATTTTTTTAATTCAGTATTCAACTCAGTCATTTTTCCCTATAAAACCTTAATTGGAGTATTGCCACAAAAGAACAGCCCCGGAATTGTCCGGGGCTGCTGTTTTTATCTCAAAAATCTAGATATTCTCCCCGGCGTAATTGGGCAGGGGAGACGCGGGAGGCCGGGGAGCTGAATCCGTATCCGTATTCACCGGAACGCTGTCTGCGGTCTCTCCGCCAAGGCTGAAGAGTCTGACCCCCTCGTCGGGGAAGCGCTCTTTTACCTTTGCCACTGCCCGCCTGATTCCGGCGGCCTCTTCCGCCTCGCACCAGATTACCAGTGCAAAGTTTTCCTCAGGCCATATAGCGTCCCCCATTCGGGGGCCCGAAGAACCGATGCCTGTAACGTTTGGGTAGAGGGTGTAGTACTTTCCCACTTCCTCATCCTTAAAGGCTTCGAGGATGTTTTCCTCAACCGAATGATTTGCGATAATCTCTACCCGGATCATAATGCCTCCCCCGTGATGGGCTCCCCCGAAGGGAAGCTTTGCTCACTTTCGTTTACCCGGCGGGATGCTCCGGATAAAACCGGAGTTTCCGCAATTTTTGCGGCGCCCTGACCAAGGGCTTTTTTTCCTTCCTTCTGCCTGCCCTTGAGTCCCAGGGCAATCCGCTCACGCCGGGCCTCCGCCCTGGCAAGTCTTTCGTCGGAATTTTTGTTTATCACCGCATAGAGGGTGGGCATCAGGAACAGTGTCATAAGCGTACCGATGGAGAGTCCTCCAAGAACGGTCTTGCCGATGGGCCCTACCATTTCAGAGCCTTCGCCGGGGAAGAAAGCCATGGGGACAAGGCCCAGAATCGTGGTGAGGGTGGTCATCAGTATCGGGCGGAGTCTGTTCCCTGCCGCTTCAATACAGGCCTCTTCGAGGCCGTAGCCGCGTTTGCGGAGCATGTTGGTATAATCCACCAAAACAATACCGTTGTTGACGATGACTCCCATCAGGACGAGAAGCCCCACGGCGGTAAGCACATCGAATACCGTATTGGTCATAAGGTAGATTCCGACAATGCCGATTACGCTCAAAGGAATGGTAAAGATGATGATAAAGGGATCGCGGAAAGATTCAAAGAGGCTCGCCATGACTCCGAACACCAGAAAGGCCGCCACAATGAGGATGATTACAAAGTTACCCATCATCTTCATCATCTCAGCGTTATCTCCGGCATATTCAATAATAACATCATCTTCCGCGGGGATGGCGGTCTGGACTGCCGTACGGACTTTTTCTTCCAGGGTATTGAGCTTGGTGCCCGGCTGTACCTGGGCGCTTACGTGAATAACCCGGCTCTGGTTTTCCCGGCTGATCGTAAGCGGACCCGTGCCTTCCTTGTATGATGCAAAACTGGAAAGGGGAACCCGGCCGGCTATCTGGCTGTTCACAAAGATATGATCCAGGGCAGGCCGCGTGCTCCGGTCGGCTTCCGCCAGAATAAGTACCACATCGTAGTCATGGCCTCCGGTCTTGTAGCGGGTTGCGGTGATTCCGTCCACCGCCGCCTTTATTTCGTTTCCCGCAGTATATGTGTTGAGCCCCAGCGCATACATTCTGTCCCGGTCAAGCTCAATCTCGATCTGGGGAAGTCCGTCTTTAAGATCCACCGTAGGCTCCTTTGCCTCCGGTATATCCCTTCGCACTACTTCCGCAATCTGTTCCGCAATGGCCTTGCCTTTTACAAGATCGTCTGTACGGATTACGATGTCGATGGGGTTGCCCATGCCCATACCCATACCCCCGCCGCTAAAGGAAATGGCCACTCCGGGGAATTCATGGACATGGGTACGGATAGTATCCTTGATATTGTCCGCCGTCAGAGTCCTTTTGTCAAACTTCACCAGATTGATCCGTAATGAACCGGAACTGGTGTTCCCGCCCGAGAACATGTTGCCGCCGCCGGCATTGAGAACCATCCTTTCATACGCGGCAGGATCAATTTCTCTTTCCACAATGGCTTCCAGTTGGCGGAGAACGGCCTCCGTTTCCGGAAGGGGAGTTCCCATGGGAAGGCTTACATTGATTTCAACATTATCCGCCTCCTGGGTAGGCATAAAGACCCAGCCGATCACCGGGATCATGATCAGCGAACCGATAAAGAGTACCAACAGGAAACCGATGACAACAAGCTTGTGCTTGAGAACCTTCTTTACCGCCCAGCGGTAACTGTTATCCAGAGACGTAAAAAATCTCCCAAAGGCTCCGTCTATTTTGCCCAGAATACCACTGAGGGGCTTCTGCTTGCGGGTAACCAGCGGGAAATAGTGGCTGGATAACACCGGAACAAGAACAACGGCCACAAGAAGGCTTATCGTCAGAGAGATGACTACGGTAAAGGCCAGGCCGGCAAAAAGTTCACCCGCCATCTCAAGAAGTCCCTGGAAAGCCACAAGAGGGGCAAATACACAGATCGTAGTAAGAGTGCTGGCGGTAATTGCTATCATCATCTCGGATGTACCCAGCACCGCCGCGGATTTCAGCTTTGCCCCTTTCTCCCGGTAATGGTAGATATTCTCCAGAATTACAATGGAGTTATCAACCAGCATCCCTATACCCAACACCAGCCCTGCCATGGTCATAAGATTAAGGGTAAGGCCCGCAAAGTACATCAGCATTATCGTAACAATCAGGGAAACAGGAATACTGATGCCGATGATCAGGGTCGGTTTAATTGAACGGAGGAAGACAAAGAGAATGAGAATCGCCAGGAGGGCGCCGGAAATGGCGGTACTGCTGACCTGGTTAAGCGAATTTTCAATCTGATCGGTGGTATTGAAAACTTCGGTAATCTTGATGTCCTGGGGAATCTCTCTGGCAATCCGCATAAGACGGCTGCGGAGATCCCGTGCGGTCTGGACAGAGTTCTTGCCGCTCTGTTTCTGCACACTCATCATTACCGCGGGCTGGCCGTTTACATACACCGTGCTGGTTTCATCCTTGAAACCTTCAAAGACATCGGCAATGTCCCGCAGGTATACGCTCCGGGGGTTTTCCACCTGACCGTCCACATAGCCTCCCCCCTTGTAGGAAATGACCGTATTGCGTATCTGGTCGAGGCTTGTGTATTCGCCCATGGTAGTAAGAATATAGGAAAGCCCGCCTTCGGTGATGGTGCCCGCAGCCACCTGCATGTTCTGGGCGGCCAGCATCTGCTGGATCTGGGTTACCGTAAGGCCGTATGCCTCAAGACGGTTTTGGGGTACTTCCACCCGGATAATCTTTTCCCGTCCGCCGTTGACACTTGCCGTAGCTACTCCGGGAGTCTGTTCGATGCGGGGAATGATGGTATCCTCCGCAATCTCCCGCAGTTCTTCGGGGCTCCGGTTTCCCGTAACCATAAGGCCCATGATAGGTATCATGGAGGGATCGAATTTGAAGATAAGCGGCGAATCGGAACCGGTAGGCATGTAGTTGCGAACCTGCTCCAGTGCGTCCCGCACGGAGTTGGATGCGTCGGCCAGATCCGTCCCGTAGGTAAATTCCATGATTACCATACTGGTACCCTTGGAACTCGTGCTGGTTACTTTTTCAAGGCCGGAAGCGGAAGAAAGCGCCGCCTCCAGAGTCCGTGTTACGGATCGTTCTACTTCCTCAGGCCCTGCCCCCGTATAACTGGTGTACACCACGAGGTAGGGAGGATTGATCTCGGGAAAGAGATCTATGGGAAGCTTGATAAAAGCGAAAATTCCCAATCCGATAAGAAGCAGGAATATGATAAAGATTGTGGTTGGTCTTCCAACCGCCGTTTTTGCAAAACTCATATTGTTCTCCTCAGTTTGCGGCCAGAGGCGGCACTTTTTCTATTATATTGATCCTGGCGTCGTCGGTGAGCAGTGTCTGGCCCCGGACAACGATTTCCGCATCCGTATTGAGCCCCTCCTGTACTTCCATGACTCCGTCAATGACAATACCCGGTTTTATTATCGTTTTCCGCGCGACAAAGCCGCCTGCGTTTTCAGGATCCGCCTCAACGGTAAAAACATACTCTTCCCCAAGGCGCTCGATCAGGGTGCCCGCGGGAATCTTGACAATGTTGTTTTTCCGCTCCGTGATGATCCTCACCTTGGCAAACATTCCCGACTTGAGCCGCGAACCGGGGTTATCAACATTCACCCGTACTTCCATTGTCCGGGAAGCGGGATCCACCACAGGGCTCACCTCGCTGATCGTTCCGCGGAACACTTCTCCCGGCCACGCGTCGAGGCTTATCTCGCAGGGAAGCCCCATACTGATCTTGGAGATGAACCGTTCCGCCACATAAAGTTTTATCTCCAAAGCGCTGCCCGCGGCAATCCTGGCAAGGGGCACCGCCTGGCTTATGGTCATGCCGACCTGGGCGGGAAGGGATACTACCGTACCTCCCACAGGAGCCGTAGCGATACCCGGCACATAGTTCATGCCCGGCCGGCTGGGGTCCACTTCGGCGATAGGATCGCCCTTACGTACCCGTGAACCGACGGAAACAAAAAGCCGCGTTACCTTTCCTGCCGCATCCGAATAGGTATCCACCGTGGAACCGGACACAATGTCCCCGGAAAGGGCAATATAGTCCCGAATCTGGCCCTGGGCAGCGGTAGTGGTGTTCACCGCAAAGATCGGCGCCTCGGCAGGGGCCGAAGGGCCGGTATCGGGCCCTTTCCCCAGGTTATTGTAAACTTCTTTAATCCTTTCGCATCCTGAAAAGGTCAGGATAAGGACACCGGTGAGTATGAGGGCATATAATTTGGTTCCCTTCATTTTGTGCCTCCTTGAGAGCTGAGCGTACCGAAGGGCACCCCAATGGAATATTCAAGATCGATAAGACCGTTACGATAGTTAAATTCCTGCTCCAGCATCTGTACCCGTGCCTGACGCAGGGAAAGTTCGGCGTTCTGCACCTGCAGAAGATCCTGCAGCCCTGCCCGGTAAGCCTCCTCGGTAAGCTGGAAAGATTTTTCCGCAAGGTCTATTGCCTTCTGCTGGGTTTCCGCAGTAATTCTGGTTTTTTCAAGCTGCAGTACCGTATTGTAAACTTCAATTTCCGTACCCTGAATCAGCTGATCCAGTCCCAGATTCACGGTAGTAATGTTGTCATCAATATCCTTGATGGCTTGGAAGCCGGTACTCCAGGGGATGAGGCTGTCGAGTTTCCAGCCCAGGGCAATGGTAAAGGAACCGCCCTTCTGCCAGTTATCGGAGCTGTCAAACCAACTGTCCTTCCAGGGATCTTTGATAAACGCGGAAGTACCGTTCCAACTCAAAGAGAGGCCGGGAGTGAGGGCCAGAAGCTGGGCCTTGCGGCTGCTCTTGAGTGTCAGAATGTTGTACCGCAGTTCCTTGATGTCCGGCTTGCCGGTAGAAGCTCTGCGGACAAGTTCCGCCACATCCAGCGGAATGTAGTTTGTCTCTTCCTGTGCGGAAACAAGTTCAAACTGCGTATCGTAGGGAAGCCCCAGGTTCATGGCAAACTGGGCGTGGAGCATTTTGAGGCCGTTTTCCGCCTGATCCATCTGAGGCTTCATGTTCTCCCGGCTGACCTGGGCCTGCAGCAGGGTAAGTTCCGGCGCGAGTCCTGCCCGGTAGTTTGCTTCGGCAACGGCAACCTGCCGTTCCGCCGCGGCAAAACTTTCCGATAGAAGTTCTACCTGTTCCTGTACAAGGAGCATCTGGTAGTAACTCTTGCGCAGATCCCGTTCAAGCTGGATCTTCGCCTTGTCGTAGCCGACGAGCCCTCCCTCATAGTTCAGCCTGAGCGTCTTCATCGCCTCAAACATGGCGACGCTGATGTTCAGGGACACCTGAATCTGTCCGGCAATATGCCAGCGGGGAAGATCAATCGAATACGGAGCGCTTAAATAAACATCGGTCCCGGAGGGAAGGCTGGTATTCGGGGGAAGCGGCATGCCCGCTATCAATCCGGAAGGGGCAATGGCGGCAATTCCGGAACTTGTAGTTTGCTCATTATCCCCAATGAGACTCGCACCCGCCTGAATACCGGGTATAAAACTTTTCCAGGAAGTATCGCTGTTACGCTTTTTGGTGCTCACTTCTACCTGTTGTCTTTTCAGGCTGAGGTTGTTTTTAAGCGCCAGGGCTACCGCCTCATCAACATCGATGCGGCGGACAGCATTTTCCTGAATCTCTTCCTGGGCAAGAACTGCTCCCAGGGGCAGAAGGGCCAGAAGCAGGACGGACAGAATCCTCCCCTTCAGGCGTGGTTTGTACATCATTGTACAGCTCCTTTGCGCCGGACGGTTGAAACGTGAATTTTCACCGAATACTTCCGGACGGCGCCGGGCCTTGTGGCCCATAAATATCAGACCCGCATAGGCGCGGCCTGTTACGGCTTGTTGCCGATTATAACGCATTGCTTTCATTCGATATATCCCTTCAGCCCCAGGGTGATAAAACGGTACAGTACCCGGATGCTGCTGTTTGGAAAATCCGCAAAGGCCATGCCTTCCGGGCGGCGCATCAGCATGTTCAAGATAAGAAAGAAGATCCACTGGCTAATCAGATCTTCCGGCGAATCGTCCAATGACCCCTCCTCTTCTCCGGAGACTTTGTTACTGCCCCAGCCCTCAATGAGCAGCCTGATATTCCGAAAGACATTGAAAAAATGAGGGGGGGGGGGGCCGAGCCGGCCCAGATCCAGGCGGCGCGTCCGTATCCAGTCCAGCGCCGCAAGAATTTCGGGCCTTTGGCGAAGATAGCTTGTTATGGAGCAGATCCCCAGATAGAGCTGTTCCTCCGGAACCCCGGACTCCCGGATGCCTTCCCCGGCAAAGGCGATGATACGGCCGAATTCCGTCATAAAAAGCTGCCTCATCATGTCCTGTTTGCTTTTGAAATGGGCATAGAGGCCGCTCTTGCTGAGGCCCGAACGCCGGGCCACCATCTCCATAGAGGCGTTCCAGGGTCCCGCCTCGGCTACCACGGAAGCAACCGCCTTGATCAGATTCCCGTCGTCAATGGCCCCCAGACTCAGGCCGGAAACACTGGCCTCCAGCCTTTCATAATCCATCCGGTCTATCAATTCCCGGTTTAAGTCCAAACCTGCGGCAATCCATTTTTCCAGCGACACGATAAGGGAACGGATCTGTTCTTCCCCCGGCGTTTCCCCGCGTTTACGCTCCTCTTTGTGAAAACTTGACATCCGTAAAATGATGGTAGAGAGGATCATCTGGATTTGGGAAGGATTCTCCTTCATTATGCAGGAGTAGTGACGGATCAAAGCCGCCATATCCAGGCCCCGTTCCTGCATAGACGACGCCATGTTTTTCTGATCCGTGTTATCAAAGACCTCAATCAGGGCAAAGATAAAAAGCCCCGCATGTCTGGCAAAGTAATCCGCCAGAACACGGATCATGACAAGTATGCTCTCCCGGATGTCCTTTACCGTCATGGCCTGTTCAAGGCCCGGTTTGATATGGGCAATATAATCGTCAAAAAAATAGTCATACATGGCCTTGAGAAGGGCCTCCTTGTTCTCAAAATGCCGGTACAGGGCGGTTTTGCTCACTCCCAGTTCCCTGGCGACCTCGGAGAGACTGGTTTTCGTGTAAAGTTCCCGCCCCCATACCCTGAAGGCAGCTTTGACTATGTCCTGGTTTGTCATTGTTTTCTCCGTCAGGTCTAAACCATGTTTACGACCGTTCGGTAACAAATACAATAACAACTTGTAAAAAGAATGGCAACAGGTTTTTTTGAAATTTCAAAAGAAACTGAGATATTTTCACTTGAAAAAGCCGGCTTCAAAACTGAAGTTTTGAACGGCCCTCGAAAATATCCCAGTTTTCAGAAAAACTACGTTAGCCCTTCAGAATCTTGAGGGCCTCGTCCCGGTAACAGTCCATAAGGTAGGGTATCCCCGTAACCTTGCTGCACTCTTCGGTAAGGGACATGATATCTTTCCGGCTGATCACGGAAAGATTGAAGCGCCGGGCGCCGGCCATAAGCTGCTGGAGTCCTACCTTGAGTTTATCCGCGTAGCTGTATATGCCGATGGCCCCCAGCGGGATATTTTTGATTTCCGCATCTCCCACCATATCCTTTACCTTTTCGTAATTGACAAAGATCTCCTCCGGTTTTTGCCCATATTCGGACACATTCTTGGGTAAAGCGCCGTCCTTGATCCACTGGGCGATGTTTTTGCCAACCATGCCGGGGATCATCAGGGCCCGCCCCATGCAGACTGCCTTCACATAGGGGGCTCCCAGAGCCATGGCCTTGAAGATACCGTCTTCTGAACTGAATCCGCCGGCAAAGGCCAGATCCGGCACACGTTCCCCCTGGGCCGCCAGAATCGAGGCGTACTCCCAGGCCGCGGCGTGGAGGTAGAGGGAGGGAACGCCCCACTCTTCCATCATGCGCCAGGGGCTCATGCCTGTGCCTCCCGATGCGCCGTCAATAGTGAGGAGGTCGATCTTTGCCCTGGAACAGTACTTGAGAGCCATGGCAAGCTCCTTGAGGCTGTAGGCCCCTGTCTTCAGGGTGATGCGCTTGTAGCCCAGGCCCCGGAGGCGTTCGACCTCCTTCATGAAGCTTTCTTCGGTAACAAAGCCCAGACGGCTGTGGCGTTCAAATTCCCTGATTGCCCCATCCTTGTAGGATGCCTGAATGATGGGGTCTGAAGGATCGGGGGTAACAATATAACCCCGGCGCTGCAGTTCCAGCGCCCGTTCCAATTGGGCCACCTTTATTTCCCCACCGATACACTTGGCTCCCTGTCCCCACTTCAACTCTATGGTTTCGATCTTGTGTTTTTCGATGATGTATTCCGCCACTCCCAGATTGGTGTCCTCCACGTTCATCTGTATGAGGATCTCCCCCTTGCCGGAATAGTACTTCCTGTAGGCCTCAATACGCCGATCCATATCCGGCGCCCTGGCAACTTTTTTCGCGGCGGAAAGTTCCAGCCCAGGATCGATGCCGCATACATTTTCCCCGCAGACGATGGTAACCCCGGACAGGGCCGCGCCGACGGCAAAGTGTTCCCAGTTCTTGCGGGCTATTTCCGTAGAACCCAAAGCCCCGGTAAAGACGGGCATACTCATCCTGACTTTTTTGTCCCAGCCGTATTCGGTTTCCGTATCCACCAGTGTGAAACGGGCATGATCCGGATCGGCGGGGGTGCCGGCAGAAAGGCCTTCGGCTCCCTGCGCGTAACCCTGAATGTTGAGGTGGGAATAATCGACAGGGTAATCCTTGTCTCCTCCGGCGGTTATCTCTCCGAATGGCCCCGGATAGATCAGTTCCCGGCCCCGGTAGGAAGCCTTGAAAATTTCGCAGTTTCCCTTGCATCCATCGATGCAGCGGGAACACAGTCCGCTTGAAGGGACTACGCTGTGGGAACGGTTTGCGCTTCTTGTCGCATCGTTGCCGTTGGGACGCTGTAGATTCATAGTCTACTCCTTTATGTGTGTAATCTTCAGTTACATAGCGAAAAATCATTATACTACAAACTTTGAAAAATGCAAGAAAAAACCGTTTCTATCTTCGGAGGAACTTCTTGAAGATCACCCGCCTGTCATCGGAGATAATCTTGAGCAGACCGGAACCATCGAGGGAAGAACGGGCCAGTATCTCATAGGTTTCCTGTTCATCGGCATAAACCGGATTGATATAGACAAGGTCGGCACCGCCGTCTTTTGTATATAAAGGAAAACGGGGAAGCCGGTAAAAATCAATATATTCAGGTTTCCCAATCAGGTTTGCGGATCTTTGCGGGTGCGCTTCAATATCGGAGGTAATATAGATTTGATTGGCTTTATACACATCATAATTCCCTCCCGGTTCTGCCTGATATAGAACAATCAGGAAGGCATAAGAAAGTACGATGCCAGGAATCACGAGGTTCCTGCGGCACACAAGATCCGTGCCCGCGAGGCTGACGGCAATCATAATAAAAGGCAGACACACAACGAGGTACTTCCAGGAAATGACGGGCCTGAAGAATGAAAAAACAAAGGCAATCAAAAATATAAACGCCGGAGTAACAAGCGTATAGTCAAAGAACAGGGTTTGTTCCCCGCCTTCTCCCAAAAACAGCGGGGTTCTCCTTTTTTTGAAATACAGAAACAGCAGCAGAAAGCCTGCAATACAGAGAAAGGCAATATAAAACTCAAGAGTGGGCTTGCTGATCTGGGTATTGAAGCCCGTGTCCAGCAGAGCCTGATTGAGGGAAGTAAGGAGAAAGTAAGGCAGGAAAGAAATGCCTATCACAATATTCTCAAGGAAAAAGAAGAGGATCTTTTTCTTTCCATATTCCCGATCTTTTACCATGCATAACACATAGAAAACAAAATTGGCCATTATGAATATGACCCCGAAATAGTGGGTATTGGCAACAAAAATTCCCAGGATGGTATACGAGACGGCATTGACGGCGCCACCGTTTTTCAGAAGCCTGAGGAAGAAATAAGCGGTAAGTGGGACGAGGAAAATCAAAAGGATATAGCAGCGTATCTCCTGCGAGTAGCCGACAAGGTGGGTGCTGGCGGCGCTGAACAGGGCTGCCGGAAGCGCGGCCCTTTTACCCGCAAAGGCCCTGACAAAAAGGTACATTGAAAGAATAGCCGCGGTACCCAGCAGCACGGAGAGCAGCCTTCCGCTTTCCTCCGTCCAGCCCGAGACCGCAAACCAGAGACGGAGAAGCAAAAAGTAGAATGGCGGATTCCCCGGATCGTAAAAGGCATACGCAAGCGGTATATGGGGACTCGATACGGTACAGGCCGAAAAGAATTCGTCGTACCACGCGGAATATCGCACAAAACCGTTTATCCTCAGCATAAAGCCGAAAAGTACTATCAGAATAACCATGAAGACTTCGGCATGCCTTTTCGCCGCCGCCTTTTTGTACATGACAGCGATTCTGTCCCTGTTGAGCAGCACAAGAAGGGCGAGAAACAGATACACAAAGAGATACTTTACCGGAAAAAACAAAAGATCGCACAAAACCCTGACAAAAAAATTGTAATAGCCGTACCAGTTTACCCAGTCTTTGAGCAGGGTTTTTTGGTATATGGCGGGAATCCTTAAAAGCCGGTAGCCGTCTTCACGGGAGCTTTCAAAATTTCTGACATCTTCCGCTGAATAATAAAAAACCTTGTTCCCGATAAAAACACTAAGATTGTCAATGGCATCAATGGTTTCCGCGGACTCATTGTCGGGAAGACGGAGAAAAAGCGCCTGTATCCAGGTATCTTCCGGGATCTTCTGGTAGAGGACGGTATGTTCAAGATCGTTGTAGCCGGTAGGTTTGGGGTAATAGAACCGCTCGTCGTTGGCGGCAATGGAAACGGCGGGAGCATGGTTTTTCAGGATTTCCACGTTGATGTGAATGGGGGCCAGAATTTTTTCCATGTCCAAATGGTTAAGATACACATGAGCAAGAAAGGAAAGCCCCATAAGAACTATACAAAAAATGTTCAACAGCGGTTTGCGGAAACCTGCGGTTTTTATACTCATGTTTTTTTTACAGCGTTCCGTATCCTGAAAACATTCAGCATGGCTTCAAAGAATATCTTCTTTGACATCTTTGACTTTCCCTGTTTCCGGTCAACAAAGACAATGGGAATTTCGACGATGCTGCAGCCTGCTTTGTAGGCCCTGTATTTCATCTCAATCTGGAATGAGTATCCCCGTGAAATGATCTTCTCAAGGCCGATTTTTTCAAGGGCGCTTTTGCTCCACATGTTAAAACCTCCGGTAAGATCCTTCACCGGACAGCCAAGTATCAGCCGGGAATAGAGGGAACCGCCTTTGGAAACAAAGTTCCGCAGCACAGACCAGCCTTCAACCCCGCCGCCCCGGATATTCCGGGAACCAATCGCGACATCATGGTTTTTTAGTTTTTCTACCAGTTCGGGGATGTATGCGGGATTGTGGGAAAAGTCGGCGTCTATCTCCAGAAAGGCATCGCAGCCCTGTTTTATGCCAAGCCTGAAGCCTTCAATGTAGGCCGTAGCAATCCCCTGCTTCCCCGGCCGCTTCACAAGCTGCAGACGCCCGGCATATTTTTCCGTCAGCTTTTCTACCGCCGCCCCGGTACCGTCAGGAGAATTATCGTCAATAATCAGAACGCCTGTACTTTCATCAATAGCCGCAAAGAGGGCAGGGATAAAGGATTCTATATTTTCAATTTCATTATATGTCGGACAAACAATCAACAGCTTCATCTTGACTCCTGAAGGATTTTTCCAACCGTAAATATAAAAAGCAACCGCAGGAACACAGAAAACAGAATTCCTGCGCCCGCTGCGGTCAGGCCTGAAAAATCAGGCTGCGTTTTGAAATACGTTTCCTAGAACGATGAGTCCGGGTTGTAGTACTGCTGTACGTTTGATTTATCAATCAACGCAGAGGGGATAACTACACTGACGGGCGAACCGGCATTGTGGAAGGAATCGCTTTTACTGCCGGTAGCCACATCAACGGCATACTGAATCCCGTCGCGGATCATTGAAGGATGGTAGAGGCTGGTGGAGCGTACCAGAGGATCGTTATTCATAATCAACTGCATTACTGCCTTGGAACCGGCGCCGCCCATGGCGATCTTTATATCGGTCCGGCCGGATTCCCGGATGGCCTGCAGAACACCGGTAAGCACGTCGTCATCCTGGCAGAACACCGCGTCAATCTTGGGATACTGCTGCAGGAAGGTTTCCATCAGCCTGAGCCCGTCCTGGGTTGACCAGTTGGCAAACTCATACCTGTTTCCACCGAGGAGATTATTCAGGGAAGGTTCTTTGTTCATTTCCGCAAAGAAGGCGTCCATCCGCTCGGTGTCGATAACCACGGGCATTCCTCCCATGGCTACATAGTTGGTGAGCCCTTCAGCCTTCATTGTTTTTGACATCCATTCACCGGAAACCCGGCCGAGACCCGCGTTGTCGCCCGCAAGATTCACATAGCCGAAGCTGGTATCGGTAAGTCCGCGGTCTACCACGATGCACTTTACGCCCTGGGCGTGAAGCTGTTTGACGGGAGCGGTCAGCGGGGCTGATTCATGGGGGAGAATTACGAGATAGTTCATACCCCAGGCCGCCAGGTTTTCCACATCGCTTACCTGGGTAGTAGCATTGTTTGAGTGCACAACCCGGAATTCGATACTGGCGTTGGACTGTTTGATTTCGTTAACCGCAAAATCCGCCCACCAGCCAACGCCGCCTGTCCAGCCGTGGTCGGCTGTCGGAACAGCCACACCAACCTTGATCGCGCCCGCGCCGCCGCTGGCTCTCCTGCCGCCCGCAAATGCTGAAACGGCAATCAGCGCACAGAGAAGAAGTAAACATACTTTCTTCATAAGATCCTCCTACTTGTTATTGTTATTATATTGCAGCAATACAGCTGCAATGATTACCAAGCCACGGGCAGCCTGTTGCAGGAATGATGATACACCGCCCAGAACGAGCATGTTGTTGATCATCCCCAGCATGATTGCCCCCATTACCGTGCCGATAATAGTCCCCTTGCCCCCGGACATTGAAGTCCCGCCGATAACGGCGGCGGCAATCGCCTCAAGCTCAAAGGAAGTGCCGTCGCTGGTGGACTGAATACAGTTGATCCGGCTTGACCAGAGCAGCGCCGTTACCGCCACGGTAAAACCGGTAACAGCATAGGGAATAAGTTTTATTAATTGAACATCTATTGCCGAATAGCGGGCCACCTGTTCATTGGAACCCACGGCGCAGACATAGCGGCCAAAACGGGTATTATTAAGGAGCAGATGGAATATCACCGCCAGAATGATAAAGACCCAGGCCGGCACCGGAATTCCGAGGATCAGGGCAGGGCCGAATTTGGGATAGATCGTACTGACAGAAACAATGTTGGCCGCTCCGGAAAAGTACTGTATCAATGAACGGAAGATTGCCATGGTACCCAGCGTCGCAATAAAAGGCGCTATCCGGCCCCTGGTCACCAGAAAGCCGTTCACAAAGCCGCAGAAAATCCCGAAAACCAGGGCAAATCCTATGGCAATAAGGGTACCGGCAAGAGAGGCGGGGGCAAATCTGTTGAGCAGAAAAATGGTAAATCCACCCACAAAGGCCATCATGGAACCCACCGAAAGATCGATGCCGCCTGAAATAATGATAAAGGTCAGTCCCAGGGCGATGATTCCGGTGTAGGAAATCTGTCTTACAATATTGAGGAGATTCCGCACCTGCAGGAAGTTGGGCCAGCCTACAATGGTAGCCAGAATAAAGAGCAGTATAAAGCCGATTCCCGTGGAATGTTCACTCCATTTGAAATTTCTGAAAAAGAACCGTATGCCCCCGGCGATACCGAATCCCTTTGTATTCATTGCCGTGTCGCTCATGGATTAATTCCCCTTTATACCTGTTGCGTGAAACATGATCTCTTCTTCGTTTATATGGTTTCCCTCAAGACAGCCTGCCAGAGAGCCTTCCCGCATGACATAAACCCTGCTGCAAAGTCCTATCACCTCTTCCATCTCGGAAGAAATAACAATGCAGGAGATACCCTGCCCGGCCAGTTGATGGATAAATTCATAGATCTCCTGCTTGGCGCTTACGTCAATGCCTCTGGTCGGTTCATCCAGTATAAGGATTGCAGGATTGGTGTCAACCCAGCGGGAAAGGTAGACTTTCTGCTGGTTGCCGCCGGAAAGGTAGCGCAGGGGCATCTTCTGGCTTGCCGCGGCAATCCTGAAGGTCTTGATATACTCCCCGGTCTTCTCCGCCTCGGCAGATTTATTGATGAAGATTCCCTTCACATAGTTTTTAAGGCTTATCAGCGTGATATTCTGGGGGAGGTTAAAGCCCTGCACAATGCCCTTGCCCTGCCTGTCTTCCGAAAGGTAGCCCAGGCTCAGTTCCGCCGCGGAGGCGGCGTTCTTTATGTTTACCTTTCCCTTCCCCGCAATGTTTATGTTCCCCCCGTGAATCTGCCGCAGGCCCATTACCGCCTCAGCCAGCTCGGTACGACCCGAACCTACAAGGCCCGCAAAACCCAATACCTCTCCCTTGCGGAGACTGAAGGAAATATTCTTGAGCAGGCCGGGGATGTTCAGATTCTCCACTTCCAGAACCTCTGTTCCTGAATCTCTGGGGAACTTTTTGGGAAAAATCTGATGAAAATCCGTGCGGCCTATCATCTTGCGGGCTATGTCTTCTTCGTTGACATTCTTTACATCGTCCACACTGATCAGCTTGCCGTCCCGAAGCACCGTTACCCGGTCGCAGATGGTCTTGATCTCTCCCAGCTTGTGGGACACGAAGATCATCGTTACCCCCTGGGCCTTGAGATCCCGCATCAGGGCAAAAAGAGTTTCCACTTCGTGGCCGGTGAGCGTAGTGCTGGGTTCATCCATAATAAGGATGTTTGAATGAAGCATCAGGGCTTTGGAGATCTCCACCATCTGTTTTTCCGCCACGGAAAGACGGCTTACAAGCTGGTTCATCCCTATGGGCATTTTTAGCTCGGCAAGCTGTTTGGCGGCCAGTTCCCTCATCTTCGGCTTGTCCAGAAGCCCGGACTTTAAGCGGATTTCATTTCCCAGGAAAATATTCTCGTAGACCGCCAGGGTATTGATAAGATTGAACTCCTGGGGAACCATGCTGATACCCAGACTCTTGGCGGTGATATAATCGGGGATAGTTACCGCTTTGCCGTTGAGAGCAAGGCTCCCCCCGCCGGGGGAGTATATGCCGGTAATGATCTTGATGAGGGTAGACTTTCCGGCGCCATTCTCTCCGATAAGGCCCATGATCTCCCCGCGTCTTACGTCGAAAGAGACATTATCCAGGACCTTCACCCCGTCAAATTCCTTGGTGATGCCCTGGATGGAAAGAATAGTATCACTGCCGTTGTTCAAAGCTATAGTTTCCTAGTCGGATTTCAGCGCGTCATCAAAAGCCACGTTGGAGGGGGAAAAATCCACCTTCCGCACAAACTCACAGGCTTCTTTGGCACCGTATTCCCGTTCCATGCCGGAATCTTCCCATTCCACCGAGAGGGGCCCCTGGTAGTTCATGGCATTGAGTTCCCGGATGATGTCTTCAAAGTTGACATTCCCGTGTCCCAGGGAGCGGAAGTTCCAGCCCCGCCTGGTGTCCCCAAAGGCGATGTGGCTGCCGATGATCCCCGCCTTGCCGTCCGGGGTAACTGCCGCATCTTTCATGTGGACATGGTAGATGTGTTTGGCAAAATCCCGGAGGAATATGTGGGGGGTTACTCCCTGCCAGATAAGGTGGGAGGGATCAAAGTTGAAACCCAGGGTAGGCCGGTACTTGAATTCCTTAAGGAGCCTTTCTGCGGTGTAGTAATCAAAGGCGATCTCCGTGGGATGCACTTCCAGGGCAAACTTGATGCCCTGCCTGTCAAATTCATCAAAGATCGGAGTCCAGAGGCTGACAATCTCCTTGAAGCCGTCATCAACCATCTTCTCGCTGGTCTGGGGGAAACTGTACCAATACTTCCAGATTGGGCTCCCCATAAAGCCGGTTACCACCGAAACCCCCATGTTTTTGGCGGCGGTGGCGGCGTACTTCATGTATTCGACGGCCCAGGCGCGGATCTTGTCCGGTTTGCCGGCAAACTCACCGGGGGCAAAACCGTCCAGCCGGGGATCCCAGAGATCTCCCACACACTGGCCCACAAGGTGGGTTCCGATGGCCCAGCATTTGAGGCCGTGTGTGGCGAGGATCTTCTTGCGATCTTCCACATAGGCAGGGTCTGTCGCCGCTTTCTTGAGATCCAAATGATCCCCCCAGCATGCGATCTCCACCCCGTCGTAACCGAAGGATTTAACCTTCCCGCACATTACATCAAAGGGCAAATCGGCCCATTGTCCCGTAAAAATGGTAACTGGTCTGGACATAGTATCCTCCTAGAATTTGATCCAAACGGCTCCCTTTTCGGAGCTTTCCACGCATTTGCTGATAAACTTGACTCCATCCACGCCCATCTCCACGGTGGGCCAGTCCTGATCTTCCGCGCCGAGAGTCTTGCCCTCCTTGAGCTTGACCAGGGCGCCAATAAAGGTTTTGTAGAGATTCGCGAGGCTCTCATGGTAGCCTTCCGGGTGGCCGGAAGGAATCCGCGAGTAGCTTTGCGCATGGGGATAGAAGGGATCCCTGCCCCGGGAGAGGATCGTCTTGGGTTTGCCGTAACAGGAAAGCCCCAGATAGTTGGATTCCTCTTCGTTCCAATCGATGGCCCCCCTCGTACCAAAGACCCGAACCCGGAATGCGTTATCGTAACCGGCGGCAATCTGACTTGTCCAGTAGATCCCCTTGGCGCCGTTGTCGTACTCCAGCATGATCGTGGCATTGTCATCGAGAACCCGGCCGGGAAGAATCTTGTCGAGCCGGGCGCAGACCGAAGTGATCTTCAGGCCGGTAAGGTAGCTCACCATGCTTTCGATGTGGGAGCCCAGATCCCCGACGCTGTTGGCGTGTCCGGCCAGTTTCGGGTCGGTACGGGTAATCGCCTGCTTGCTTCCCTGTTTTTCCGCCTCTACCATGAGCCATTCCTGGGGATATTCACAGTTTACAAAGGTAACCTTGCCGATTTCACCCTTTTGAATCAACTCCCTGGCGTGTTTTATGGTAACGTTCCCCGTGTAATTATAGGTAACCATGAAGGGAAGACCTGTTTTCTTGACCAGCGCGGCCAATTCTTCCGCATCCTTCATCTCTGTAGCCAGAGGTTTTTCGCATACGACGGGAATTCCCCGGCTTAAAAAGGCCCTGGCTATGGAGAAGTGTGACGTATTTGGGGTAGTGATCACCAAAAAATCGATCTTGTCGGCACGTTTGGATTCCTGCTCCGCCATTTCTTCAAATGTGGCATAGAGTCTCTCCTGAGGAATACCCAGAGCGGCGCCTACCGCCACAGTTTTCTGGGGATCCTGGGAAAAACAGCCCGCGGCTATCTCCGCCATGCCGTCCAGGTTAAGGGCCTTACGGTGTACATCGCCGATAAAGGCCCCCGGCCCCCCACCGACCATACCGTAACGGAGGCGGACTGCCGGTTTTACTTCCGCACTACTTTCAATCATATCTGACCTCCTGATGAATATATTTTTAAGTGAAGCTGTTCCGGAACTTCAGTTTTTGGAACAAGCTCAAGTTTTTGACCTGTTTTCCTATTGTAAAACGATTACCTGGAAAAAGGCAAGAAAAATAAAAGGTTTCACCAAAAAAAGCTTCAAAAATTTCATTGACTACTATGAAAAACCGGGGTATAATTCCCAATATCCAGTTTGGAAAAATCAAAATGTTCTTTCATTAGAAAGGGAAAGAACTTTACATCTTCTTTTTTTGGACTAAATCATGCAGTATTTTGATACTCACGCCCACTTAGGGCTCATTGTCGATGATCCTATTGAACAGCTTATCGTTGTCCAGGAAGCCAGACAGGCTCAGGTTTCCCGGATTATTTCCATCTGCAATAGTCTTCACGATTTTTCCCAGGTTTACGATAACCTCAGATCCGCCATTACGGTGTACCACGCGGTAGGGGTAAGCCCCTCGGAGGTGCAGAATCCCGGCAAAGGCTGGATAGGCCAGATTGAACAGGCGGTTCAGATGCCCAGAGTCGTCGCGGTGGGGGAGATCGGTCTTGATTACTACCGGAAATTCGGGGATAAAAATTCCCAGATAGAGCTTTTTATTACCCAGTTGGATCTGGCAACCAAGCTGGATCTTCCCGTGATCATCCACAACCGGGATGCCGGTCACGACGTACTGGAGATTCTGAAAGACAGGCTGCCTCCCAGGGGCGGGGTACTGCACTGCTATTCGGAAAACGCCGAGTACGCCAAACGGGCCCTCAATCTGAATCTCTACTTCTCCTTTGCGGGGAATTTGACCTACCGGAATGCCCGGAATCTCCATGAAACCATTGAAGTGGTTCCTCTTGACCGGATTCTTATTGAGTCGGAGAGCCCCTTTATGGTGCCTGCCGACTACCGGGGCAAGCGGAACATGCCCAAATACCTCCCGATTACCGCCCGTTTCCTTGCGGAACGGCTCGATATGGATGAAGAAGAAACGGCCAACCAGGTATGGGAAAATTCCAACAGGTTTTTCGGTTTGCCCAATGAGTAATTGAAGATTCTCTATCGTCCGCTTGCAATCGGCAGCCTTTCCTTAGACGGCAACCTCTTTCTAGCCCCGGTAGCCGGGTATACGGACAGGGCCTTTAGGGCTATCTGTACGGAACAGGGGGCCGATTTTTCCTTTACGGAGTTGGTATCCGCCGAATCGGTAATCCGCAGCGGCGCAAAACCGGGAGACGGAAGCGTTGTAGACCGGCTGCTCCGCAAAGCCGAAGGGGAAAGGCATTACGCAATTCAGCTTTTCGGCGCCGATCCTGAACGTATGGGAATGGCGGCCGCCCTTCTGGGCTCCTGGGGGCCTTCCGCAATAGACATCAACGCGGGCTGCCCGGTACCCAAGGTAAATAAACTCGGCGCGGGCGCCGCCCTGATGAAGGACCCCGAAAGGCTGGGGCAAACTGTGGAAGCGGTGGTGAAGGCCGCAGGGGCGTATCTGGGGAAAATCCCGGTAAGCATCAAGCTGAGGCTCGGATGGGATTCTTGTTCCATTAACTACATGGAATGCGCCCGTGCGGCCGTGGCAGCCGGAGCGGCTATGGTGAGCCTCCACGGCAGGACAAGGGCCCAGTTATACGGCGGCAGGGCGGACTGGGATGCCATAGGGGAACTGGCCTCCCAAATTCCGGTGCCTGTCACCGGTTCCGGGGATCTCTATACGCCCCGGGACGCGGAAAACATGCTTTCTTCAACAGGCTGCGCCGCGGTGATGTTTGCGCGGGGACTTATGGGTAATCCTTTCATATTCAAGACCGCAAAATCCTACCTTACGACAGGTTCCTTTACGCCGCCGTCCATGGAGGAGCGGATTCGGACAGGACTCCGCCAACTGGAACTCCTTGCCAAAGATACGGGGGAGAAACATGCCTGCTTTGAGATGCGGAAGCATTTCTGCGCCTACACAAAAGGCTTTCCCGGGGGAGCGGCCCTGCGGGATCGCCTGGTTCACGGGGACAGCATTGCCCGCTACCGGGAAATTTTTAGGGAAGCGGGTCTGGGGATTTAAATCGGGAAAAGGCAGGCTTGTCGAAAAAAGACTTTGCCGAAAGCCTTGATCTTTCCATGTCTATGGGTTCCCGGATCGCCTCCAACCTCATTAAGCCATCCCGCAGTCTCCTTAACAGCCTTGCCAATACACAATGTCAATCTGCACTGGTTTCTTACCGGAAAGGGGTCGTCCGGTCTTGAAAGCGGCGCCGTAGACATTGAACTACTGGGACAGGAACCTGCCGCAGGGCATGGCCGGGAGGCGGAGGATTTCCCCGAAAAGCGGTTTTTCCAGATACCTTGTTCCGTCATAGCCCCCCATAGGCCGGATCACCTTTTGGCGGTCTGTGTGGCCGGGGACAGCATGATAGAAGCCCATATCTGCGACGGGGATATAGCCATCTTTCACCTTGGTATTACCGGGGGGCAATGGCATTTTCATAGTCGCTATAGGCAACAGCCTCGTTATAAAGCGGATAGACCGGGACATTGCCAGCCGAACTATCGTCTTGTATAGTGCAAACCCGGCCTTTGAACCCCGCCGCTTCTCCGGCCCGGAGTTAGACGACATCAGGATTGCCGGGAAGGTAGTGGCGGTGTATCATAGGGTTTAAGTGTACGGATATAAGTGTCAAAATTATATGAGGTTTTACAGTGCAGTCTATTAATATGGCTATGATTTCGTTCCCCGTTTTGGAGTGGATAGGCAAGATTGTATCATTTGATAATGTTGATAAAATGGTTTCAATTCAAGATCGGATGATGGATTATTCGCTAGAACAAAGTAATAAGGAGTTACCAACATGAATGCAAAAACAATAGTTCTATTCAACCACAAGGGTGGAGTAAGCAAGACCACCACCACATACAATCTTGCATGGGCGCTTACGGGTAAAGGGAAACGCGTTTTGTTGGTAGACGGCGATCCACAATGCAATTTGACCGGATTATTATTGGGAGATACTTTTGATGATTATTATTCAAACGAAAAAACAATGACTAATAATATAAAAGACGCGGTCAAGGTTGCTTTTGAAGGTAAGCCTTCCCCTATTCAGGCGATAGATTGCTATAGGCATAAGGAAAATGAAAAACTGTTTTTAATTCCCGGCCACATGGATTTATCGGAATATGATTCGGCACTGAGTTTCTCTCTTTATAGCAACAATGCTATTTCTACTCTGCAAAATTTACCCGGTGCTTTCTATCAACTTATTACCTTGTGTGCTGATAAGTACGATATTGATTATGTCTTTATTGATATGAATCCCGGGCTCAGTGCTATTAACCAAACCTTTTTTATGTCTTCTGATGCTTTTATTGTGCCGACTAACCCGGATCCTTTCTCTTTAATGGCGCTTAAAACATTAAAAACCATACTTCCCCGGTGGAAGGCATGGGCTGAACGGTCAATAGAATACTTTACCGATGTTTCTTACCCTCTACCGGACACAGGAATGAAATTCATTGGTGAAGTTATACAGCGATTCAGTATAAGGAACCAGAAGCCCGCCGCAACCTATCAAGGTAAAATAGAAGAAATAAATGCCTATATAGAAAATGAATTCGTTCCTGCTTTAACACCAAAAGGTATGACGTATGATATAACTCCGTTAGTAGATAAGGGCTTGTTGAATGACTATTGTCTTGCGGAAATCGCTGAATTCGGAGCGATTCTGCAACAAGCCCATGAACAACATATTCCGGTTGTCGCTTTTATCAGAGATCGAATTCGTGCGACCGGTACTGTTTTAGAGCAGATGGCAGCAAAGCAGAATCTCATTGTACAATCATTTAATACTATGGCTGATGTAATTCTGGAGCTGGTAAAGTGAGACAGGCATTCGACCTGTTTCTGGCGTCAGTTGATGGCACGAAGACTATCATGCCGACATATGATTACCTTGTCCAAGCAGTTCATGCGCCGATAGATTATTCTGATTTACTGCGATGGCAGTGGGTTCATGCTGTTTCCGCTTTGGACAAATTTATCCATGATACTGTTCGTATTGGTATGTTGCAGATTTATACTGGACATCGTAATTCTACGAATAAATACTTAACTTTTACAATAGATTTAAAGACCCATTTACAGATAATACAGGACCGCAGTTCGGCATTAGATATCTTTGAACAACAGGTCTTGTTAAAAAATGGTCATCTGGCTTTCCAAGATCCAGATAAAATTAGTGATGCTTTATCGTATATATGGGATGAAGAACATAAATGGAAGGCTATATCCAATCGTATTGGAATATCTGAAAAAGACGTTAAAACCCAACTGAAAAACATTTCAATTCGTCGCAATCAAATGGTTCATGAAAGTGATTATCCTGAAAATTTGCTACAGAGGCAAACAATATCAAGGGATGATGTTACAGAGGTTGTTGATTTTATAATAAAAGTTGGGAAAAGCATCTACGATAATATTAAGGAGCCCTCCCATGCCTAAATCCAAAAAGACCATCGACGCCAGCCGCCTCAACCAGATAGACGCCTATACCCACGATGAGTATGACCGGGCCAACATACCCCCGGTGGGCATGGCGCAGTACGACATGGCGGCAAGCCTCGAAGCCAAATACGAATATGACCCCCACATAGACCCGTCCTTGCAATGGACCGGAAAAAAAGAAGGAACATCTTTTACCATTCCCACGTCATCTATCCATATTCACGAAGTCATAAACCCCCACAAAATAATCTGTTCCGTCCAAACCATCGGCGACGACACCCAGGAATTGCAGGGAGAACTCTTTGAATCCGACCTTGACCGCATGAAAAAGCGGAACACCCAGATTGAATTTTACCAGCATAAAAACAAATGGACAAACCGCCTCATTGCCGGGGACAGTCTTGTCATCATGAATTCTCTTATGGAAAAGGAAGGTATGGCCGGACAGGTGCAGATGGTCTACATCGACCCGCCTTACGGCATAAAATACGGCTCCAATTTCCAGCCCTTTGTCAACAAGCGGGACGTAAAAGACAAGAAAGACGAAGATTTAACCAGCGAACCGGAAATGATAAAAGCCTTCCGGGACACCTGGGAACTGGGCATCCATTCGTATTTGAC
>JAISCR010000028.1 GCA_031265435.1 Treponema sp. | reverse complement strand
TCCAGCCAGGGCCGGGCCGCCTTTTCCAGAATCCGCCGATTTACCAGCTTCTGTTTTTTGTCCATTAATTCCAGATTGCCCAGGGCAAGATTGGCGGCAACGCTCTGGTTAGGGAAAAGATCCAATTCCTGGAAGATCATGGCAACCCCCCGGCGCTGGGCTTCCAGGGGATTTTGGGGAAGGTATTCTTCATCATTAAGGTAGAGGGTTCCCCCATCGGCGTGTTCAACCCCGGTGACTATCTTGCCCAGGGTGCTCTTCCCTGCGCCGTTTTCCCCGATCAGGGCGCATACCTGGCCGGCTTCGATATCAAAACTCACATCCCGCAAAGCCCTGATACCGCCAAAGCTTTTCTCTATATGTTCCACCCGCAGCAAACTCGGCATATATTACCCTCTTTCGGTATTATATACCTATACACCAACTTTTGAAAAGTGTGGAATTTTTCCCAAAAAAAATCGCAACATTTGGAAAAACGTTCCGGAAGGTCGTCTATCTGCTTTGAGGAGACGATATGATTTGTTGTTTGATAGGCTTGTTTTTTATCGCTCATTTCATTTAATATAAGACAAGCGGCGATGCCGCCGTTTTTTATAAGGAGATAATCAATGCAGGAAGTTTATGATTTTCTTAAAAAGAGCGGGACTTACTATCTCGCAACGGTTGACGGAGATCGGCCCAGGGTTCGTCCTTTCGGTACGGCGAATATTTTCGAGAACAAGCTTTATTTCCAGACCGGTAAAGTAAAGAATGTTTCAAAACAGATAAAGGCCAATCCCGGGATTGAGATCAGCGCAATGTTTGAAGACAGATGGATCCGTATCGAAGCCCAGGCAATTGAGGATGACCGGATCGAAGCGCGGCAGAACATGCTGGATGCGTATCCCGATTTAAAGAAAATGTATGCCGCCGATGACGGCAATACCCAGGTATTTTACCTCAAAAACGCCACGGCGAGTATCTTTTCTTTTGGGGGAGAACCAAAGGTGATCAAGTTCTGAATTCCGGAACAATTGCGGGGGCACGGGTATCCTCTTTCCCGGCGTCCCGCTTTTCGGTCAATATGCCCCGTGCTCCTTTACTGCCGCCACCACCTGTTTGTAGGTCTCAAGACTCACCGTGTTGGGAATGGAGTGATCCGAAGAAAAGATATAGCCGCCGTTTTCCTTTACAAGCGGCAGGGTTTCCGCGATGTAGGGAAGGATCTTTTCAGGCTTGTCCAGATACAGGGCATCGGCTCCGCCGTGGAAAACCAGTTTGTCGCCGTAGTCCCGCTTTAAGGCCTTAAGATCCATGCCTGCCTTAATCTCAATAGGGTTAAGGGCATCAAGCCCGATTTCCACCAACTGCGGCACCCTCGTCATTACATCCCCGCAGGAGTGGAGGTGTGCTTTGATTCCCCGGTTGTGGGCCCAGTCGATGGCCCGCTTGTGAACAGGCTGCAGAAGTTCCGCATAAACATCATTTGAAAAAAAGGTAGTATTCTTGTAACCCATGTCGTCGTACCAGAAGATGCTGTCAAAATGGTAGCCTTCGTCCCACACCATGTCAAAGAGGGCTATTGATGTGTCAAGAAAGGTATTGAACATGTCGGAAACCCATTCAGGCTCCTCCAGCAGGGCGATTAGGATCGTCTCGGTACCGGCCATCCACGAGTGGAGCACGTCAAAGCCGAACCAGAAAAGCCCTTCGATCCAGCGGCCTTCCTTCTGCCAGACCGGATAGTTTTTTTTCAAAAAATCCCAGTCGATCCGGTCACGGCCCGGTTTCATCTGAGCCTTCGCCTTCTCCCAGGCTTCGGGATTGTTTACCCGGTAATCAAGAAATTCAGGCGTTGAATCGGGCACTTTGAAATTTTTGAGAGTAACTCCCCATTTGGTAGTACTGATAATAAATTCGTCTGTTTCCTCAAGAATTTTTTCTTCAAAACAGGGGCTGTTATCCACGGAGATCATCTCCAGTTTATCGACCTGGAAAAAATCACGCCAGTCCGCATTGCCGGGCATGCCTTCCTTCTTCCAGCGCATCAGAGTACCCTGCCAGGGCTGATCGATGATGGGAACTCTGTCGGCCTCCCGGTGTTCAAACATACGGGTAAAACGTTCTTTACTGGTCATGTGATAAGCTCTCCTTTAAAATCACAGGTTCCTTGAAAAGAAAGTTTAGCCTTTTACCGAGCCTGAGGCAAGCCCCGATACCACCTGTTTCTGCAGCAGAATATACATGATGATACAGGGCAGGGATACCAGCACGATTGCCGCAAACATGGCGCCATAATCGCTGGCAAAGGCGCTCTTGAAGTAGTAGAGGGCTACAGGCAGGGTACGGGCTTCGTGTCCGGTGGTCAGGGTAAAGGAAAACTGGAATTCGTTCCAGCAGAGCAGAAACTGCATGATCCCCGCGGTGGCAAAGGCAGGCCGGGCCAGAGGCAGTATTATTGTCGAATAGGTTCTTACAAAGCCCGCTCCGTCAATGTAGGCGGACTCTTCCATCTCCTTGGGAATGGTCAAAAAATAACTTGACATGACAAATACCGAAGTTGGAATACCGAAGGCGGTAAACACAACGATAAGGCCCCACACGTTATTATAGAGGCCGATAGCCCTTATTGATGTGTAGAGGGGCAGAAGCAGTGCGGCGCCGGGAATGAGGAGTCCCATGGCAAAGAGGGTTCTGAAAAAATTCTTTGCCCTGAAATCGGTACGGGCAAGAACATAGGCGGCCATGCTCATAAAGAGGAGGTTTAACACAATCCCCATAAAAGTAACAAAGATACTGTTTTTGAAATACTGGGCAATAGGGGCGATTCTAAAAGCGTTGCTGTAATTCTTTAAATTGAGACCGGTACTGAATCTCCAGGAGAAGGTGAGGATCTCCCTGTTTGTCTTGAAAGAAGAAGTCAATACCCAGAGGAAGGGCATGATGGAAACAAATACAATTAAAAACAGAAATAATGCGATAAAAAATTTTCCGACAAGATGATATTTTTTCGCCATGGTTTCCCCCTATACCCCTTCACTCATCCGGTAGATCCTGTTGATAATCCCGATGGAGGCCAGCCCTATAAGGATAAGAAGAACGCCTGCGGCATTGGCGAGGCCGAAGTTGTTGTCGCGCAGGGCGGTATTGTATATCAGCAGGGGAAGATTCATGGTCTCTATTCCCGGCCCTCCGTTGCTGGTCATGATGAGAATATCCATCTTCTGCAGCATTGATGTTGCGGCAAGGATGGTGCCCGTCCCGATTGCGTTCTTTAACAGGGGGAGCTTTATCAGAAGGTTTATCTGCAGTTCGGTCGCCCCGTCTATCACCGCGGCTTCAAAAATGTCGTCGGAAATAGCGGCAAGTTCCGCGGCGGCGAGGATGGCGATCATTGCGGCAAAGGGAAGCCATGTTACCGTAACGGCAAAGAAAGCGGTACCGGAATTGGCATACCAGTTTACATTGAAATTTTTGTTCCCGAAAAGCTGAATGATCTTGTTCACCGGGCCGTAGCTGGGATTAAACACATTGTAGAAAAGCATACCCAACGCGGCGCTGGAAAGAATGTTCGGCAGCATGAAGACTGTCTTACAAAAAACCGCATGCGGCTTTTTCTGCGCGGTCACCAGGGCAAAGAGGATGCCGATAGCCACATGGACGGTAGACTGCAGGAGTATCCAGATAAGGTTATTGACAAGAGCCTTATGGAAGGCGGCGGATGTAAAGAGGGTGATATAGTTCCCTACACCGTTAAAACTGATGCTCCCCGCAATGCGCCAGTTGGCAAAGGAAGTCCCCACCACATTGATTATGGAAGCCAGATACACAAAGAGGAAGAGCAGCGTCCCCGGAAACAAAAAAATTACAATCCACCGTTTCTTGACTTTCATGCTCTTCCCCCCTGGCTCTGTTTTTTACCTGGCTCCTGCGGCAGCTTCATCGAGACGCTGCGCCATCTGGACGGGAGTAATCCTTCCGGATGCCAGTTCAGGATAGTAGCGGCCAAAGGCGTCAACAACGGCATTGTACGCTACAACGTCGAAGGTGTCGCCATGGTACTTCATCCTGCCCACCGCATCGGCATGCTTGGCCACGAGGGGCATCTTCTGCCGGATCTCCGCCGTAATTTCCAGATCCACCGCCGTGGGGAGCTGGCCTGTGAGAAGCAGATAGTCCATCTGGGTTTCCCGGTTGGAGAGTTCCTTGAGGAAAGTCCAGCCTGCCTGAACGCGTTCGGGAGGACTGCAGAGCACATTGCCTTCCGCATAACTTGTAACAAGTCCGTCTCCGGGATACAAAGTCCAGTCAACTTTCCCGTCAAAGCCGGGATTGGTCTTTTCAGGATTGCTGAAATCGGCGATCATCCAGGGGCCGTTGGCGATGATGGCGGCTTGTTCGGTAAGAAAGTTATTGGCCGCATTGGCGTAGAGAGCTCCCAGGGCATCGGGAGTGGTGTAGTTCTGCAGACAGCGCTGAATGTCGGTAAGACCCGCAATCATCTCCGGAGTCTGGTAGGTATTGGGATGTTTGGAATTCATGAAGGTTTCACCGGTCTTGCCCCGGCTTGCCACCATGGCGGAGAGAATCAGGTCGGTCGTCCAGGAATTCTCACCGGTCATCAGAGCCAGAGGATAAACGCCGATAGCCTTGAGTTTCTCGCAGTTGCTGAACCATTCGTCCCAGGTCTTTGCCGGGCTGATGCCGGCTTTCCTGAACATCTCGGTATTGTAGTAATAGCCGATGACCTGGCTGTCGGTCTTGATTGAGTACACCTTGCCGCCGGAGAGAGTATTGGCCGCCATGGAGGCAGGCCCAACCACCTTGTCCCGGAAATCCGGATCCTGCGCCAGTAAAGCGCTGAGTTCAACCGCCTGACCGTTGGCAATAGCCGCATCCCGGATACCGTTCTTGCCATCCACCACGTCCGGAAGCTCCCTGGAAGCCGCCAGAACCTTCATCTTTTCCATATACAGGGTATCGCTGGGCAGTTCCTCAATCTTGAGTTCGATCTGCCCCTTGTACCTTTCGGTGAAGCGTTTGTAAAAAGCCTCCCAGGCAGGACGGCCCAGATGCGTTCCGACGGCGTAATGGGCATAGTTCAAAACTACCGCGCCGCTGCTTGACTGCGCTCCGTCTTTCTTTCCGCCCGCAAAAAGCGGCAGACTCAAGAGACAGAGCAGGATGCAGAAAATCACTGTGATTTTTTTCATATTTCCTCCATAAAAATTTTTTCTTCCGTTATGTCGAAAGTAATATTGTTATAATTATGAAAGATACCCGGTGAATTTGCAAATAAAAATATGGAATATTTCCGAAATTCATATATGAAACCGCTTTCAGTGAAATCAGCTCATCTTTTCCCTGTCTTCAAAAAAGAAGGACTGGTATTCCCGCGGGCTCACTCCGGTAAGTTTTTTGAATGATTTTGCAAAATACGCGGGGTCATTAAAACCCACAAGTTCTATTATTTCCTGAATCCGTATGTCCCTGTCATTCTTTAAAATCTCCCTGGCCTTATGGATCCGCACCCGGGAAAGATAATCCGAAAAGGTAGTATTCATCTCCTTCCGGAAAAGGTGAGAGAGGTAATACTCACTTACATAGACAGCCTCCGCCACGGAACGGAGACTGACATTTCCGGCATAATGGACACCGATCCAGGTGATTGCCTTTTCAAGATGCCTGGAACGCTGGGCGAACTGCCGCTTGCGGAACGCCGTTTCAATAAATCCGTCTATGGCCCGGCCGGCAAGAAAACAGAGGGATTCAAAATCCGTATCTTCGTTGAACATGGCATAGGCATCGCCAATGATTCTGTTGATATCGTCTACCGGCGCTCCCGCTTCCACCGCGGAACGGGAAAAAAAAGCCAGCAGTTCAAAAAGCCGCGCCCGTATGGTATTGATATTGCCTTCGGCAAAAGAAAAAATCTCTCCCAGAAGCTTGTTGAGAATACGGCCCGACTGTTCCCTGCTGCCGCCCTCAACGACTTCAATAAGCTCCTTCTCTGTTTCTTTGGGGTATGTAGTATCGCTGCTGCCCTTCTTCTTTCCTTCTTTCCTTTCGATGATGAGTTCCGCAATCTGCCGCTGCTGGCTTGTAATCCGGGACCGCTGGTCAAGATATACGCTATGTTCCCTGGTCAGGCCGTTCACCATGATAAAGAGAAGCTGGGACGCACTGGTCATGTTGATGCAGCTCAGGGGCGCCACCGAACGGAGGAGTTCGGGAATATCGGCCTTGATCCGCATATCCTGAATTTTTTCCGTAAATTCACTAAGGGCCACTTCATCAGCCTCCCAAAGCAGAACCGGGCCGCAGGCAATAATCCCCGCCAGGTATTCATTGTACATTACCGGAGAGAAGCACATGATGAGCCCGCAGCCGCACGCACAGATGTAAGGTTCACCCAGGTCGCCCGACATGAGGCCGCCGTAGGCAATGTATTCCCGGCATTTGCGGCAGTTTCCGGCCAGGGCGCAGACTGAATTGTCCTTCCGCACGGTATGGAGTTCCTTTCCCGAAAAATCGAAGAGAGCCACATCCAGTCCCGTTACTACCTGAAAATGCCTGAAAAACGACTCCATCTGTTTAAGATCGAGAATTTCCGCAAGGGAAGGATAGTTTGCTTTGGGATTCAAGATTCCCTCTTCGGTATCCATGTCAGACTCCCGCCCCGATACGTGAATTTACTCAAACAGAATGTTTTCACTGAATTCGTACATGAATTCCGGAATTGTGGCGAGTTCTATCACCTCACTCATGGCGACAATGTTTCTGCACTGATCCATAAAGCCGGGAGACTCAAGGCAGTATTCCGCGCCCGCAAGACTTGTGTTGCCGGAAACAGTGATCCTGTCACGGAACTGTGAAGGGAGAAGCCCTGTCCTGAATGCGCTTTCCTGATCTATGTAGAAGCCCAATCCCCCGGCAACATAGATCCTGTTTACATCTTCCGGGGAAAGGCCGGCGCTTTTACAGAGGATCTTGATTCCCGAAATGATTGCGCTCTTGGCAAGCTGGAATGCCCTTATATCCGCGCCGCTTATGCCGATTGTTCCCGTGATGGGGAACACGCCCTGTCCTTCGTCAACAAAGGCGCCGGTTTCATCAATAACGCCCTTTTCCAGCATGAGAGCCACCGCGTCAATGAGGCCGGATCCACAGATACCGGCGGCTTCCGCCCCGTTGATGGTTTCAATGCGCGTCTCTCCGTCTTTGACAGTGATTCTGTTGATTGCCCCGTCAATGCTGCCCATGCCGCAGGAGATGCCCGCGCCCTCCAGGGCAGGGCCCGCCGCCGTGGAACAGCAGTAGATGCGGCCTTTGTTAAAGAGGGCTATTTCCCCGTTGGTACCCATGTCTATGAGGAGGGAACTTTCGTCTTTTCCGCACATCCCAAGAAAGGCAATGCCCGAAACAATATCGGCGCCTACAAAGGCGGAAATTGAAGGCAGAAGCCTTACCGTTTCCACGGGGAGATCCAACTCCGTGCCGGAGAACTTCCGTTCCTCAAGAAAAACCGGCTTGAAGGGTATCTCCCCCATTGCCGAAGGGTCTGTATTTGTAAAGAGATGGAGCATGGTGGTGTTTGCCGCTACCACAAGTTCGGCGGCAATTCCGGGGCCGCGGTTTTCGAGGAGAATATCTATCAGAGAACGGCATTGGTCATTGATGCGGCGATACAATTCCCCGGTTCGCCCTTCCCGTGCAGTCCCGATACGGCTCATCACATCGGCGCCGTAGATCCGCTGTTCGTTCAGCGCGGAAAGCGTATCAAGGACTTCTCCTGTTTCCATGTTGATGATCCTCGCGGAAACGGTGGTAGTACCAATGTCAAGAGCTATTCCCGCCCTGGAGATGTTTCCGGAACGGGGAAGGCCCGCAGGACTCTTTCGTAAACGTGCGGCCGGAGGAATTTCGATGAGAAGATCTCCCAGAGGGACGGCCCTGCAGGAACGTACCATGCCGCCGGCTTCGGGACTTTCACCGCCTGTACTGCCTTCGAGAATCTTTACCCGGCACTTGCCGCAGCGTCCCTGTCCGCCGCAGGGGGCATCCATGGAAACGCCGGCCCGTCTGAAGACTTCAAGCAAAGTCTCCCCCGCAAGGGCGTCGAATACGGCGGCCTCCCCGGTGAAACTGCCGCCCTGAAGTCTTATCTTCATATCATGATACCGCCTCAATCTTTTGGAACTAGCTCAATAACCGGTATGATTATATACTTGTTTTACAGATATAGCTATGGCTCAAACGATCCATCCTTCAGTTTTGAATGAACTCAAAAAGACAGGCCGGGAAGCGCCCGCCGGGCCCGGGGTCTACCTCTGGAAGGATGAGGACGGGAAGATCATCTACGTGGGTAAGGCCCGGTCTCTGCGCAGCAGGCTCTCTTCCTATTTTTCCGGTGAAAAGGATATCAAGACAGCTACCCTGATCCGCCATGCCAGAACCATTGAAACGATCATCACCACTACCGAATACGAAGCCCTGCTGCTGGAAAACACCCTGATCAAACAGCACTCCCCGCGCTACAACATCAACCTCAAAGACGGCAAGAGTTACCCGGTAATCCGCATTACCAGTGAGGATTACCCCAGGATCTTCCGAACACGGCATATCGTGGAAGACGGCAGCCGCTACTACGGTCCCTTCCCCAATGTGCAGGCGGTGGATACCATGCTGGATCTTGTGGAGCGGCTCTTCCCCCTGCGCAAATGCCGGTCTTCATGGAAGAGCAAACGCGGGGGGTTAAAAAAAAGACAGGAACCCTGCATGTACTACCATATCGGCCGGTGCCTCGCTCCCTGCTGCGGCAGAATTACTGCGGAAGAGTACCAGGGTCATGTAAAGCGGGTTGAACAGCTTCTGACCGGGGATACCGAAACGCTGCTTGCCGATCTGAGGGAAAAGATGCGGCAGGCCGCAGAAGAACTTAAGTTTGAGCGGGCGGCCCAGCTCCGCAACGCCATCCGCGCCATAGAGGATCTTTCCGGGGGAGAAAGCTCCGTGGTGGACTTCGACCCCGAAGGCAGAGACTATATCGCGTGGGCCGCGGAGGGGCTCTTTACCAGCTTTACGGTATTCTCCCTGCGGAGCGGCAAGATGACAGGCCGGGATCTATACCGCACAAAATCCGCCGCGGAAGAAAACGAATCGCTGGAAAATTTTATTACCGCCTATTATAATCCCTCGCGCCTGCCGCCCGGAAAAATTTACCTTCAGGCTTCCGTATTAAGTCCGCAGTCTTCGCTCCTCTCCTGGTTTCAGAACCAGTTCGGCTGTGAACCCGATCTGCTACCGCCCGCGGACAGACACCATGAAGCGGTAATGGCAATGGCGCATCAAAACGCGGAGGAGGATCTCCGCAGGCGGATGAAGGAACGGGGGGCGGGGCCCGCGCTGGATGAACTTCAACAGGCGCTGCGTCTTGAAAACCGGCCCGAAAAAATCGAAGGCTTTGATATTGCCCAACTGGACGGCAAACATCCTGTAGCGTCTCTCATCTCATTCAAAGACGGAATTCCCGACAAGAAGAATTACCGTTACTTCAAGCTCCGCACCGTGGTAGGAATTGTGGACGACTTTGCCGCCATGAGGGAAGCCGTGCATCGCCGCTATTCCAGGCTTATCCGGGAGGGGAAGGAACTGCCCGATCTGGTGCTTATCGACGGCGGCATAGGGCAGGTAAACGCCGCCAAAGGGGTGATGGATGAATTGGGCATGGACAGTGATGTTGCCGGCCTTGCCAAACGGGAAGAGGAACTCTGGCTTCCCGGCGCACGGGAACCGGTTGTTCTTTCCCGCCGTTCGGAGGCCCTGAAAATTCTTCAGCATGTCCGGGATGAAACCCACCGTTTTGCCACGGGGCTTAACCAGCGTCTCCGTTCAGGGGATCTCTTCTTCCCCGTGCTGGAATCGGTGGAAGGTATCGGGCCAAAGCGGGCCGCCGCAATCATGAAGGCTTTTGGCAGCGTTACCGCCATTGCCTCGGCGGAAGCAGGGAATATCGCGGAACGCTGCAGGATAAGCGCGGGCGCCGCCAAAGCGGTACGGGCCGCGGCACAACTGGCTCTTGAAGATCGGGAGAAGGCCGGGAAGAAACTTGCCGGAGGCCCTTCGCGCAGGGGCCGGCAGGGAGGCGCGCAGAAACCCGTTTCTTCAGGCGGCGCCGAAGAACTGGCGGTTCTGGCCGCGGAAGAAAAACCTGAATACTCCACCGGTTGAGCCGCCCTTCCTAAAGATCCGCCAGTATGCTTTTGACCGGGCTGGTCAGGGCAGCGCTGATTTTTTGGAGCAGCAGTTCCGCGTCAATGGGCTTGGATACCAAACCCTGGGCGCCGCATGATTCGGCATGTTTTCTAAACTCGTCCTCCGCGTGACTGGACACAATGAGCACCGGAATCTTCATACATGTGGGATTTTTTCTGATCTCGTGGAGGAATTCAAAACCGGACATGCCGGGCATCTCAATGTCAAGCAGGATCAGATCCGCCCTTTCGGTTTTCAGGATATTCATAGCCATCGGAGCGGATTTGGAGATTAATACATCGTATTGATCCTTAAGGATCGACCTTATCACCGCCAAAATGGCGGGATTATCATCGATAGCGAGTATAACCTTATTACCCATACATCGTATGATAATACATTATCCGGGGTATTGTCAAATGACCGCTTGCAAAGTCTGAAAAGCCGGGCTATACTTTCCAGAATAAGGAGATATTATTAACACTTCGTGTTAATTTTCGATTTACGTAAGCGGCGAGACCGCCGCTTTTTATAGGAGATATTACATGAAAGCATATTCATCCATCAAATACCAGGCAAAGGACATCTCCCGGATCTAGTCTTTAAAACGCTTTTCCCGGTCTTCCGGGGAAATAGTGCATAGATTGCCGGTGTGGATGTCTGTCTCAAAAACCACACATTCAAGAGGTTATCTATGTCTTCTTCAAAAAAGCGTATCGCGAAATTCTTTTCGTATTATAAACCCTACCGTTTTCTCTTTTGCATGGTCATGCTCTGTTCCGTTGCGGCCTCCGCGGCGGCCCTCATCCTGCCGCTCTGTATAAGGGCGCTCACCAGGGATGTAATGGCCCATGTGGCTTCGGGCATACCGGGTATTACGGGAATCGCCGTACATTACGGCCTTGCCATGCTTGGCCTCATCATCGTACAAAGCGCCTGTTCCCTGTTTCAGGATCAGATGGGCCACATAATGGGAGCCCGGATGGAAAGGGATATGCGCAACGATCTCTTTGCCCACTACCAGAGGCTCCCCTTCAGTTTCTTTGACCGGGAAAAAACCGGAGAAGTCATCTCCCGTATCACCAGTGATCTTCTCAACCTGGCGGAACTCTGCCACCACGGCCCGGAGGATCTGGTCATCTACTTTGCAAGTTTCATTGGGGCGCTTGTGATACTGTTCCATATCAATGCAAGGCTGGCGCTGGCAAGCTGCGTCTTCCTTCCGGTAATGGCGATCTATTCACTGTTCTTCGCGGGAAAGCTGAACAGGGCCTACCGTAAAAATTATGAAAGAATCGGAGAAGTGAATTCCCGGATCGAGGACAGCATCGGCGGAATCAGAACCGTAAAATCCTTCGGAAACGAAGAACTGGAAATACGAAAATTCCGCATGGTGAATGAGGAATACTACCGGAGCCGTTCGTCTATCTACAGACACGAATCATGGTATTTTACGGTACTCGGCACCTTCCTTGCGCAGCTCGTTACCGTTTCCGCGGTATTCTTCGGGGCCCTCATGCTTTCCGGTCAAAAACTTTCCGCACCGGATCTGCTTTCCTTCCTTCTCTATGTTGGCTATCTTACTTCTCCCATACCGCAATTTTCCAGGATCATGTCCCAGTATCAGGACGGCCTTGCGGGCTTCAGGCGTCTGGCCGGTATTCTGGAGACCGGCACCGAAAGAGAGAAAACCGGCGTTTCTGTTGACAGAGATTCTACCGTGAAAGAGACGGAGATGCCGGAAAAAATCAGGGGGGAAATAGAATTCCGTGATGTTTCCTTCGGCTACGGCGGAGAGGAGGAACATGTGTTCAAAAACATTTCTTTTGTCATAAAAAGCGGTGAATACGCGGCCCTTACAGGGGCATCCGGCATAGGTAAAACCACCCTCTGCTCCCTCATCCCGCGTTTCTACGAGGCTTCCGCCGGAAAGATCACGATTGACGGTATCGACATAAAAGCTGTTGACATCGCAGATTTAAGGAGGCGCATCGGGGTTGTTCAGCAGGACTGCTACATATTTTCCGGAACGGTAAGGGAAAACATAGCCTACGGCAAACCCGGCGCTTCGGCGGAAGAAATTACGGCGGCCGCGGAAAGGGCCAGCGCCCACGGATTTATCAGCGCTCTTAAGCGGGGCTATGACACGGATCTGGGAGTCAGGGGGGCACGACTCTCGGGAGGCCAGAGGCAGCGTTTATGCATCGCCAGGGTATTCCTGAAGAACCCGCCCATACTGATCTTTGATGAAGCCACCAGCGCTCTTGACATTGAAACCGAGCGCGCAATACAGGAGGGCCTGCGGGATCTTTCGGTAAACCGCACAACCATTGTCATTGCCCACAGACTTTCAACGCTTCAACACGCGGACCGGGTACTGACACTGGACGAAAACGGCATCGGGTAAAAAATGTGAGGGTGAAGTGTGAACTCCATCTTTCACCCTCACTCTCTCATTAACGTTTCTCTTTTACTTTTTCCTTTTCTTTGGTTATCTTCTGTTCAAGTTTGTCCATCATTTTATCAACGGCAGGGTTAAGATCAAAGGCCCGTTCCTTTACATGAATCGATACGCCCCAGCGGAAATTTACGGTTGCCTCGGCTTCAAAGTCCTTATCCTTGGTAATTGTGATCAAAAGATCTATAATCATGTTTTCCGCGTTATGAATCCGGGCTATCTTTTTATCGATATACTCCCGTCCGTCATCCTTCAAATTGAAATGTACCGATTTGACGTCAATGTTCATAAACGCCTCCTTGTATTTTTTTAGTCTGCCGTACGGCAGACCCAAGATCCAAAATTATCTCCGGTAGGAAGACTCAAGTCCCAGTTCCTTCCGGTATTTGGCAACGGTTCTGCGGGCCAGGCTTATTCCCCGATTTGCCAGAATCCCCGCAATCTCCTGATCGGAACTTCCCCGCCGGCCCTGCGATAAAATTTCTCTGATAATCTCCTTTACTCCCTCCTTGGAATACTGCGAACCGGAGGAACCCGTCCCGCTTATGGAATTGGTAAAGAAATAGCGCAGTTCAAAGATCCCCCAATCGGTCTGCATGTACTTGCCGTTGGCCGCCCTGGAAATAGTAGACTCGTTGAGGCCCAGCTCTTCGGCAATGTCCTTGAGAGTGAGGGGGGAAAGATACTTGGGGCCTGAAGAAAAAAAAGAACTCTGAAATTCCACAATGGCCCGGCTTACCCTGAGCAGGGTATGATTGCGGCGGTTGATGGAAGAGATAAACCAGCGGGCTTCCTTGAGATTCTCCCTGACAAAATCCCTGGCTTCCATGCCGGTGTTTTTTTCATCGTTCAGCTTCATAAAAAAAGGCGAAAGGCCGAGTACGGGGATCTCTTCATCGTTGAGGATGATCACAAACTCACCCTCCTTGCGGATTACCTGTACATCGGGAACTACATAGCGTACTTCGGCGGCGGCGTACTGTCTTCCCGGAAAGGGGGAAAGTTCTCTGAGCAGTTCGTAGCAGCGTTCAACTTCTTCTGCCGGGGTTCCCAGCTTCTTTGCGAGTTCTGCAAACTTGCCCCTCTCTAGCAGATCGAGGTGATCCACCGCGGACATCATACAGGACGGCGCGGCGGGAAGCTGGGATATCTGCACTTTAAGGGATTCCAGGTAGCCTGAGGTACAGGAGCCTGCCGGTTCCAGAGCCTGCACGAACCCAAGGGCTTCAGGCAGCCTTTGGGGCCAGCCGGGCGGAGCCTCCTGTTCAAAAATCGACTCGGGGGGCTGCTTGTGGAAACCGTCGTCATCCAGATTGCGGATAAGCCCTTCGCAGATACGGCGGAGATTCTCGTCTATGGGCTGCAGTTGGAGCTGTCTGAGCAGATGCTCCTGAAGAGTCTCTTCCCGGCTCAAAACTCCTTCGATAAAGTTATGATGCTCATCCGATTCGGCCGGGCCGCTTCCCCGTTGTACAAAACCGGGATCGGAACTGGTTTCAAACCAGGCGTCTTCTTCCTTCCCTCGTCCCTCCTCGGCATCCAAAGAGAGCACTGCGGGGTCTTCCAGCACCTCCAGGGCAGGGTTCTGCTCCAGCATCTCTTCGATTTTTTCCCGCAGTTCCACAATAGGCAGGGCCATAAGCTCCACCGACTGGATTTGCTGCTGTGCCAGGGCTAACCGCTGTTCCTGACTAAGGGCTGGGCGCTGTAGCTGCACGGGCAAAAACTCCGCAATTAGGATAAGGGTTCTTCAACTCTATTTATCATATTAAAGCATGAAGGCCCCTTGTCAAGAATCAATCAGCCGCGGCTTACCCACTTGACCGCATTACGGATCAGCCGGGCCATGTTGGGGTTGGCCGCCGCCTCTATCGTGTGCCCCGGGGTGAGGGCGGCAGTCCTGCCCTTCCCTATCTCCTGCCCCCAGCCGGTGAGAATTCCGGGGTTCTTTTCCGAACCGCCAATCATGAAGGGGCTGATGTCCTTTACCCGGATCTCGCAGTGATAGTGTTCATCGGCAGCGGTGAACGGTTCTACCCCTTCCACAATGGGGTGGCTGTGCTTAATCGGCACATAGGTAACCGGAAGCTGCGCGGGATGATGCAGGAAAGTTCCCCCGGACATCCTGAACCACTTCTCTCCCGCGTCGTCAAGAACCGTACCGCAGTGAATAAAGAGGGCTCCTCCCCCTCCGTTGACAAAATCCCATACAAATTTTTCCCTCTCGCCCGTGATCCACTTGAATTTGGAACCGTCGGGGAGTTCCTGGTTTTCACCCTTCTGGGAGATAAAAACCGCCGCTTCGTCCGCAAGCTTTGACCAGGGAATCTCTTCCGGGTTTACCGCAGCAACAAAACCGTCCTTACCGAGAGCGGCCTCCATCCCGGCCAGAATCACATCTCTGGGATGCCATTTGTCTTCCATAAGCATATAGATCTTCTTCATTGCGATCCTCCGTTCTCTTTAATTCAGAATACTCCCGAATTGCCGTATGTGCATAGCTTGCAGTGCCGTTTCTGTTCCGGTATAGTTGAGCCATGAATGATACAGGAAAACGGCTGGAGGCTCTGGGCTGCGCCGTTCCGGACATCATGCTTCCCGCTCCGGGAGTAGACCTGGAAAAATGGGCGGTGGTGGCCTGTGATCAGTATACTCAGGATCGCGGCTACTGGGAGAAGGTTGAAGCATATACGAAAGGTTCTCCTTCGGCGCTGAACATCATCTTTCCCGAAGTCTACCTTGGGGACTCAGGCCGGCAGGAGCGGATTAAGGCGATTCATCAAACCATGGATTCCTGGCTTGCCGGAGGGATTCTTGCGCCGCCCCGGAAAGGGTGTATGTATATAGAGCGGATCGCCGGGCGGAATTCCTGTAGACAGGGGCTTCTCATGGCGCTTGACCTGGAGCAGTATGACTGGAGGCCCGGGGGGCGGCTCATGATCCGCTGTACCGAAGGTACGCTTCCCGAGCGGCTCCCTCCCCGGATGGATATACGCCGGGGCGCTTCCCTGGAGATTTCCCACATTCTTGTTCTCATTGATGACGCGGACTGTACTCTCTTTCCCGCCCTTGTAAAGCGGGCAAAAGCTTCCGATCCTGAGCGCAGGGAAGCCGGCCGTAGTGCATACCGGAGTCCTCTGATGCAGGGTTCCGGGGAGATTGCCGGCTGGTTTCTTGAGGATGAAGAAGACTGGGCCTTTATTGCCGATTGTTTTGAGGAACTTTCCCGCCGCTCCCTTAAGCGCTACGGTTCCGATTCACGGGAGCCCTTTCTCTTTGCCGTGGGAGACGGGAACCATTCCTTGGCCACTGCCAAAAACATCTGGGAGGAGTACAAAAAGGCCCATGCCGGAGAAGCGGGTCTGGAGAATCATCCTCTGCGCCGGGCCATGGTGGAAATCGGGAATCTCTATGATGAAGGCATACGGTTTGAACCTATTCACCGGGTTTTGTTCGGCGCGGACGAAGCGCGGCTGTTCAAGGCTCTTTCGGCTTTGCCGGGTTTCAGCATACGGGAAGAGACAAGCCGGGAAAACCTTGTTGGCTTTGTGAAAGATGACAAGGCCCGGGGCAGCCGTTACGGCATCCTGAGTACCGGCGGACGGAAAATCAGCCTGGTGGAAAGCAGTGAGACGGGGATCTCCACAACGGCTCTGCAGCCCCTGCTTGACAGCTTTGTCCGGGAAACAGGCTGCGGAATCGACTACATCCACGGAAGCGGCGAAGTCTTCCGTCTGGCGGAAAGCGGAGAGGCGACAGGGATACTGCTCCCCCCGGTGCGGAAAAACGGTCTCTTTGAAACGGTGGCCCGGCAAGGCCCCCTGCCCCGGAAAAGTTTCTCCATGGGGGAAGCTGCGGAAAAGAGATTCTATCTTGAATGCAGGAAACTTAAACGCTAAGGACAATAGTTTGTGTAAATACCAAAAATGAGGTAGAAATACCGAAGGGGTAAACATGACTATGGCAAAGACACGGAAGAAGCGAGATTAGTATCTACAAAACGTCAACATAAATGCTTTATTCCAGCCGGATCGCCTCGGTAAGGCGCGTTATCTCCGGGTTCCCCGTACTTGGTTATCACGACACCGCTGCCCTCCGGCTTTGTTTCAAAGCCGGTCACGTCTGCCTCTATCAGTGTCCGCCATATAACCTCTTTGGATACAACCTCTCTGGGCGGCTTCCCTCCGCGCCATCTTATAGTCCGGTACATAATACATTCAGGGCCCTGTAGTTCCAGATATACCCACTGGTTCAACTCATCACCGAGGTATAAATTGGCCTCCTCCTCAAGCCACATGCGCCACGCGCCAACTTCGAATTTCCGGTTGTTCAAGGCCGGAACCAGGAGGGTGTTTTCTTCCAGGATGAGTTCTCCTTTTTTTAGAAAATCTCCCAATACGACAGAGGCTATATAATGATTCACCGCCTTATTGGCGGCCTCGTACTCCGTATGGCCGGTAATCCTTTTATACCAGGTTCCTGTTTCATCCGCAATGAGCGCCTCCCGGTCATTGGTATATTCAAATTGATAGTTCCGGGCTTGCTCCTCTGAAACCTCAGAATAACTATCCTCGCTGGGGCGCTGGCGCCTGATGCCGTCTTTGAATATGATAATGTATTCATATTCTCCGACAGAGCCTCTTGCCGTAACGTAATGCTTTGTTTTTTCGAGGGTGTTGACAAAGTCCAGGGATATATAATATCCGATGAACCGCCGGTCGATAAAATCCAGGACATAACGTCCGTCTTCTGTCTGAGCCCCCGCTCCGGTGATGGCGCTCATTATACAACAAAACAAAACCAATGCCTTTTTCATACAAGCCTCCTTATCAATTAACAATTGTCCACTGATTAGATCCAATATCTGTTGTCTCCTAAAACCTCCTGACCGCGCGGACCGAGAGTTCATCGTCCTTGTCGTAAAACACCATGCCCCCGCCGGAGCGGTGTTTTTCATCATGGTTTCACTCCTTATAGGTGGCCGGCGCCGCCGGCTTATCCGTTTTCGGGGTCCAGGGCGTAAAGGGTAACGGATGTACCGTCCTGGTTAACCGCCCAGTATACTTTCCCGTTTTGCCGGTTGTACCGTAATACGTCATTCATATTCAGGCGGACCCCCTCAATCTCCCGGATATCCGAAAGCGCCTTGCCTTCTTCGTCGATTACCAGCATATAGGTGGAAAGATACTCCGTCGCGCTCCAGCTTATACTATTGGCGGACTGGGTGGAAAACCTATACCGTTCCCACAGCAAAAGATACCGGTCGTTGTCCAGGGCGGCTATCTTGGGGTGCCCCGCGTGGCCGTCCTCTTTGGAATATTTGGTAAGGTAGACCGGGGCGGTACAGGCGTTCAGGGCCTCGTCAAAGGTAAGGATAAAGAGATTCCGGGGAGCGCCGGCAACTCTTCCGTAAGTACCGGCAAAAATATAACCCCCCGGCGTCTTTGCCAAGCCTCCCATTTCCGCGTATGTCGCGTTCCGCCCCACCGCGCCGGGAAATTTGAAGGCGTGTACCCGCCTGGTGTTACTCTCTCTTTGGAATTTGGCAAAGGTAAAACACCTCGGATAGGCGTCCCCATGGTCCGCGAAGACAAAGCCCCCGTCAAAAGGAAGGATAAACTGGTTAAAGGAATGGCTGGTATAGGGTATCTGGGTATTGCCCCCCGTTCTGTTGTCAATGATTTTGGTTGCCGTACCCTTGTCAATCCGTTCAAAGCTGTCCTTGTCCAGCGCAAAACCGTAGGATGCCTGGTGTCCGCTGAACATCTCCCGGGCAAAATACACCGCCAGCATGGAACCCGATAATTCAAGCCTGCATGTCCCCGCGTCAAAGGGAACCCTTATGCCGTCCATGCTGCTGGGGGTATTTGCCTTCAGTTTAAACACCTTTGTTTGTTCCCCCTCCCTGTCGCGCTTGACCATAGCCATGTTTTCAACACTACGGCCGGTTGTCCTGCCGCCATAAAAAAAGTAATAGTTCCCTTCGCCGTCTTTGGTAAAGGCTCCCAGCTGACCAAGCTCATTTTCAAAGTCCAGTGTTTTTTGCTCCTCAAGACCGGCGGAATATTCGTACACATAAGTCGTTTTTGTCTCTTCGTCGGAAGTACATACCGTGACGGAACCGTCTTCGTTTACAAAGGTCAAAACAGAAGGCAGCCGGCTCCAGGCGCGAATATACAGGTTTCCGATGGTATCGACCGAATCGCGGATGGAGTATTCTACCTCCCGTGAAACACTGTCCGGCATGCCGTACAGGGAACCAAAGGCGCTTAACAGCGCGGCTAAAAAACATACGAAAAGTCTTTTCATTCTGCCCTCCTTGTCCGCGGTATGTCCGCGTTTGTTCCGCACTATTACCTTTTATAGATAACCCAAAAGGCGCCGGCCGCCCCTGCGTTACCCTTCTTCATCTTTACTCTTATTTCTGAGTTTTTTGATCGCGCGTCTTCCCAGCAGGACACACAAACAGGGAATAAAAAAGAATACATAAAAAACAAATTGGAATACATATACAACGATTCGGGTTAAAAACTTTGGCAGGACAGGAAAGGCCAACGGAATAAATCCTATCAACATTAAATGAAACGTCATCGTTTTTATTTCGAACACCGCTTTCTTTGCCCATGCCCCGGCGGCCTTTTTGAAATCGAAATACCGGAGGGCCAGTTCTTTATCCAGGGGAGCGTAGTTCCAGACGCCGTTGGTTTTGGTGTACTTCCCCGCCTTTTTACCGCCGCCTTTATACACGGAAGAAAAATCGTCATCGGCTCCATCCGGGCGAAACTCAACATCCATGCCGATGATAATGCAGCTTAGTTCATTGCGGGAAAACGCGAAGTCGGCGATTGTTGTAACGCCGGGGGGTATGGTTATGCTGGTCAGATGATTGTCCGAAAAAGCCGCAAAGCCGATAACCGTAACGCTTGCGGGGAGGATCACCTGTTCCAGTTGGCTGTGGCCGCAGGCAAAAGACGCGATAGCGGTAACGCCGTCCGGTATGGCGTACACCGTTCCCTTGCCCGCCGGGTACGAAACAAGGGTGGTTTTGTCCTTTGAAAACAACACGCCCTCCACGCTGGTATACGAGGGGTTTTCGCTGTCGGTAACAATGGCCGCCAGCGCCGGATTGTTGGCAAAGGCCCCGCCGCCGATGGAAACAAGGGTACGGGGAATAAAAACGCTTGTCAGCCGGTTTTCCGCAAAGGCCCTGCCCCCGATACCGGTAACGCTTGCGGGAAGGTCAATCCCGGTCAGTTCGTTGCGCATGAACGCGCAATTCCCGATGGTAGTAACGCTGTCGGGAATCGCTATATCCGCAAGCCGGTTATAGGAGAACGCCCATTCCCCGATGTCCCGCACGCCGGGGGGAATAACGGCGCGGGTAAGGCAATTACTCGAAAACGCCCAGCTTCCTATTGTTTGTACCCCCGGCGGGATCGCCACGCAGGCCAGCTTATTACCGCTAAACGCGTAAGACCCGATATAGGTAACCTGTTCAGGAATAGTAACGTCCGTCAGCTTGTTGCCGTCAAAGGCGCTTTCTTCAATGCGGGTAACGCTTGAGGGAATACGGACGCTTGTCAGATCGCCGAGGGTAAACGCGTTGAATTCTATGGCGCTAATACCTTCGCTGATAACGACGCTTTCAACGCCTTTTTTGAAAAAGACCCCCCACTTGTAGAACAGATAGTTTCCGGTGCTCAGCACCGCCTTTACCGGCTTACCGTCGATAAACGCCGGCATAACCACGTTCTTCTCTTTCCCCCGGTAGTCGCAAATGAACAGACCTTCTTCGGTATCGTAATAAATCCATTCGCCGCTGTCGACCGTCCTGGTCAGGTTTGGCATACGATAAGAACCCATTTACAGACCCCCTTTATTTCGTTGTTGTTGATTCGTTCATCTATATGTTCCTATATTTCCGCTTCTAAAAATTAATATTTGACTGCGATAATCAACCTTATTGCTGAAATCTAAAAGATAGCCGTTGATTCTGATTTGTTTATCTTCTATCAGTACATTATAATAATAATCATAGGTATCCACCGCATAAGAATTTTCTGCCAGTGAATCTGTTCGTTCATTTATTAACGAGACAATCTTTGTTTCCATGCCTTCTGTCAATGTAATATCATAACGGGAATAAAAAATATGGTATGTACCTTGCGGTACTTTATTGATATTACCGCCTATTTTCGCTTCATTATAAATGAATCCGTTGGTATTTATATCCCTGATACGATTACAATAAGTCTCCAGTTTATCATTTACATACACAAGTTCAACCAGATAATAATCATGAACATCGACCGTAAATTGATCTATTCCATCCCTTTCATAAAAATAATCATAAATCCTGAACGCGAAATCCCAGGTTTTTATTCTGACAATAAATTTCATCATGTCTTGCCGTATTTGATATGCGACAATTGACGGCACGCCAAAACCATCCGCCCAATGTTCAGTATACAAATAACCATCTTCCGCATATAACACACAGGACGAATATTCGATAGGACGGATTGGATTATCGCGGTCCCTTTTTGCCAATTCGGCCATAATATCCGCATTTATAGCGCCAAGAACAAAAAACAATAAATACCCTGTAAAATATTTTCGCAAATTCATATTTTCATCTCCATTACAGGCTGCATATACTTTTCTTCAAACAAAAAGTCATTTTCAATAATTTTGCTGTACACTTCTTCAAAAATATTCCCGTCTATGTTATTTGAGAGAGAACGATACGCAGTTAACAGCAGGGCCAGAAAACAGACAGGATTTTTCATCGTATCCTCCTTAACGCGCACTTAACGATACCCAAAGCGGCGGCGTATTTATATTCATTGTAGGATCTGCGGAGCGTTATCCCTTAACACCCAGCGTACATTGCGGGGCATACCGGACAGGTCCGTTTTATACGTTGTATACTCCATGACCTGTTCTCTCCGGTATTCCCCATGAACCCAAATAATATTCCATCCTTTCTTCGCCTCTATTTCATACTCATGCCGCACTCCAGAGGTAGTTACAATGTCACTGTGAACAGCAACAGGCTTGGCGGTAACGCCTTTCACCAGGGCGTCTTTATCAAAGAGCAAAATCAGGATTCCGTCAAAAACCCGGTTAGGTTCAACCTCGCTAAAATCCGCATTGTGATACAATTCTATCCATCCTGGGGGACCGGCCGCTTCCCGGTCATTCAGGACATCAAAAAACGCGAACCGGGACCGGCCATAGCTGCGTCCCGTGTCTATTCCAATAACATGTGCGTCATCCGGTTCAATCACCACATCATTCTGTTCATACAGTTCCAGGATGCCGCCCTTTATCAGCAGATCTTCTTCAGAAAAAGTATGGGTTAGGCCGTCGGCAATCTTTATGCTCGTTTCGTTGACAAATATATCGCCGGGAGACGGGAAATCATCCAACGCGATAGTCCCGGCGGTAATCCTGCCGATACGCCGGTAATACGGTTTTTCCGCCCCCTTGATATGATACGCGAAAGCTATATCCCCATCCTCCGTATAATCGGAAAATGTTTCTTTTTGCCACACAGTATACGCGGCGGAAACGTCACCGGTATAAACCGCCTCATAACCCGTGTGCCGCAGCACCTGCGGATTAACCGTATCCGGCCCCAAGAGGCCTGGAATGGCGCTCTTTTCCGCAACGGAGACCGGCGGGTTATCCGGATCGGGCGCCGTGGTACAGGCACAAAAAAGCACCGGTAAAAAAAACAACAGTACAAACATCTTTTTCATCGTATCCTCCATAAAACGCATGCAGCTGAAGTTTCTGAATAACTTCTATTGTCGTTCAAAATACAAAGGTTCTGTCTCTATGGTATCGCCCCTGCTTCCGGTAACACAGGTTAATAAACATAGCGTATCCTTGCCAATATCATATAAACACGAACTATTATAAAAATAAAAGCCTTCAATGAAATTTTCCAAGCCTTCAATTTTTAAATAATGCTCATCCAGTTCATAAGTAGTAATATTTTCGCTAATACTATTCCCGGTTTCATCATATTGTATAACAGTCATATTATTACCGCTGAATAAAAGCTCGATTTTTTTGTTGTTTAATATATGAAACCAACTCCCCATCAAACTATTTCTTATTTTTGTCATATTTTTTTCTATTTTTTTGGTGAATATTTCCACGCCGAGGTATCCTGATAAAAATAGTCTATTGCCGGTTATTGAATAATAATAATATGGACGATCATAATAATACTCGTCTCTATTATAATTTTTTATAAATACAAGATCATTAACTATTTTATATTCTCTGACAATTTCTATGTCAGTATGTCCCCCATATTGATATTGTTTTATTTTCAAATTTTCCTTTGAAAACGTGATTTCTCTTATGCCTTCATATTGATCAAAATTAACCCACGTTCCTATGATTTTATCTTCAGGGGATTTTGAGCAACTATTCAATGCTGTTATTGTCAAAAAAACAAATAAAATCCTTTTCATGAGTTTATCCCCTGTGTTCAATAGCCCATCTGAGGCCGGAATACGTTTAATTTTCATACAACACTCCTCCTTAATAAGTATAATACCGGTTTTACCGCATTAAAGCCCACACCAGAGCCCGGCTATTATGCTCTCGTAGTTCCCGATTAATTCCCCGCTCTCGGTCAAGTTCCTCTGTAAGTCTTCCAATTGTTTCAGTTGCGCCTATTATGGCAGTGTCGTATAACTGAATTTTGCCGTCGCGAGTGGCCGCATTTCTTTATGCGACTGTTCTTCTTCAACTATAATATCGCGGGTCAGACGTGCTGTCCCAAGTGGAGAAGTCCCGCCTGAAGCCACGGCCTCAAATCGGCTTGCGTATGCGGCGGCAAGAATATATTCCTCCCCGAAAGGCGCGGCGATTCTGAAACGGGTATTGTCGGGTATCCTGCGCGTTTGGCCGGCTCTGATAAAGTTGTCGTCATTGGGGGAACGCGGGTAAAGCGTCTGCACATTTCCACCGGCACCGGCGTGGAGTATTCTGAAATAGCAGTTTTTTTCCGCGTAGAGACGCATAGTCATGTACTCCCCGGCGTGGTACACGCCGTCAAGATCGTCGGCCGTTACCGCGAAACCAAAGGTGTTATTCTTGCCGCTATAGACGGCAACGGCTGCCTGTTTTGCCTCAAACTCCGCCCGCGAAATAACCGTGTCGTTTTGCGGCGGAAACAGGGACAGCCCCCGTCTTTGCATCTCCACGGCAGGAATAACAAAACGGCTTGAACCCAGCGCCTTGTTGTCGGCGGCGGACACCAGGCGCAGCGTTACCTGTGCGTCTTCGCCCAGGGGGGAAAACTCCCCTTCCACAATACCTTGTATGAGGGGATTGGGCGCGGGGCGGCTGTCCTCTACAAAAATATCACGCGTTAAGTTTGCCGTGGACACCGTATATTCGCTGATTACACTATCGCCAGCCACTTCGTATTTACCGGCCTGCTGCAGCGCGCTGTGGGTGATACTTGTTTTCAGGTAGTCCGAAAGGTTTGTTACCGTTCCGGTCCCGCTCAGGCTTATCTTGCCTATGCCGATAGTCATACGGCCGGTAAGTGAACGCCCCAGTCCGGCAAGCGCCTGGTCGATTTCAGCCTCAAGGCTGATTTGCTCTTTACTCAAGAGGGCGCTTAAACGTTCATCCGGCCGGACGGTGAGGGCGCGCATGACGGAGCTTGCTTTTTCCACGTCGCTCGCGTAGGCCGCTATGCGGTAATCGCCGCCTATACGTGTCAGGCTCCCGTAAATGATGTACTGTACGCCGTACTGTTTGCCGATGTCCCGGGCGGACTCGTCGCTGACTTCACCGGAAAGCTGGTAGCGTATCTCATCGCGGATTTTTTCAAGGTTCCGCCTGTCCACCATGATAAAGCCGCCCGCTTTTTCAAAACAGTTCCACAGCTCTTCGGCGGCGTAAGTGGTCAGGTTTTCCGTTTCGGCCTCAAAACCCGTTATGGCTACGGCGGAGGAAGCGGGCAGCCTGTCCGCAAAGTAGACGGCTATGTCCGCGATGGCCCGGTCCAGGGTAAGCGTATCCGAAGCGGAGGCTTCCTCCACGGGAGACGCCTGACCCGCACAGCCCAGGATCGCCGCGGCGAGGAGGCATAAAACCGTTATAATCCGTATTCTTTTCATTTTCATCTCCTTAACCGGTATTCCGTTCTATGTTATATCTATGGCGTTTCGGCAATGGTCAGTTCGGGGAAGCCCAGCGAGTAGACTTTCGGATTCTGGGTGAGCGGTTCGCGGGTTCCGCGTGTCCTGCGTTCCACTTCTTTTGAAACATAGTCCGCCACCGAAACGCTTAAAGGCAGCACTTTTATGTCTCTGGCCCCCCGCGTATTATATTTTCCCCGCAGGCCTTCCATGATGCTGTAGGTAAAAATGCCGTGTTTCAAATCCTCAAACTCGCTGGAACGCTCGCTGCCCTGCGCCGCGGTGAATACCAGGCCGTTACTTTCCATAAGGACGCGGGTCATCAGGTTGCCGTCCACACCCCCGGACTGACAGGCGTCGATAAAGATAAGGCGCTTGCCCGGCGCGTCCAGTACCGAAAGAATGTCCCTGTCGGAAATGGCTTTTGCCGTGTCCAAAGTATTTCCTGTGGTAAGAGAAGCGTCCTTCGGCACAAAGTAGAAATTGTTGCCGGAGGTAATCCCGTGCCCGGCCAGAAAAAGGATGATGACGTCCCGGGGCCCCGCCTGGTCAAGCCACTTGAGCTGAGCGCGGATATTCGCCGCCGTGGGCGTGATTGCCTCCCCGTCCGCGATGAGGAGGCTGTCCACTTTGGCGTAACGCTTGCCGGCCTGGGCCTTGAACGAATCGACAATGCCCCGGGCGTCGCTGACGCAGTAATTAAGGGATCGTATGCGGGAGTCATCGTATTTATTTACGCCGATGGCGAGTATCCTGAGGTTCGGCGGGGGAAGGCGCTGGGAAGTCCTCCAGGTAACGCTGACATTGCGCCTGTTTTCGCTGTAGCCGTTAAAGGCCGCTACCTCGATGATGTTTTCGCCGGGTTCAAGGGGGACGGGGAGGTTGAAGCTGACTTCTTTTAGATTACCCGTAACGGTAAGGCTGGTTTTCCCGGGAGCAAGACCGCGTCCGCTTGCCTTACCTAAATCCCCGCTGCCCAAAAGCGTACCGTTTACGAGGACTTTGATGTTCTGTATGGGCTGGTTTTTGTCGCTGACCGTAACGGAAATATCCGCCGTTGCGCCGGTAACGGTACTGCTTGCGGCCTGTACGGTAACGGAAGGCGGAAGGAAAGAAGCGGCCTGCTGAATGTTTACGCTTGCTTTGGAAGCCGGATCGGGCCGGCCGGCGAGGCGCGCCTGCACCACTTCCGGGTTGTAGAACACGGAGCGGTACGAGTCTACGCCACTGACGGTGTTACCGACCCGGACGTTAAGGTAGCGGTCGCCCCGGGGAGAAGCCTGGTAGTAGCCGTCCGGGGTAATGGCGATCCATTCGCCGTCGACGGATGCGGCTTTTTCGGCTATTTCTTCCACGGCTATGTCGCGGGTGGCGGAGGCTATGGCGGAGTCGGAACCGGAAAACAAAACCAGTTGGACAATTCTGCGGTTTTTGGCGGAACCGCGTTCCGGGTCGGTAATATCGTACAGGTATACCGAGCCGTCATAGGAACCAGCGACAAGGCGTTTGCCGTCCGGGCTAAAGGCGACGGAAAATACTCTGCCGGTATTATCGGAAATACCGAGAAGTTCTTTGCCACTTTCAGGGTCCCAGATCCGTATGGTCGTATCACGGGAACCGGAGGCAAGATATTTACCGTCCCGGCTGAAAGCCACTGTGGTAATTCTATTTGTATGTCCCCGCAGTATCCGCTGTTCCCTGCCGGTTTCGGGGTTCCAGATTTTAATGTCCGAATCATGACCGGAGACGATGCGGTTCCCGTCAGGGCTATAGGTTACGCTATAGGTATCATCCCGCGCGAAAGACCGTATAATCTTCCCATTCCCCGCAAGCCCCGGCTCCCATATCCTGATATTCCCCGTGGCCGCGTCTCCGTCTCCGGCGATGACAACCTGCTTCCCGTCGGGACTGAACGCCGCGGCATTGAAAGAGGCGCCCTCTTGCTCAAATTCCTTTAATTCCTCTCCGGTTCCGGTTTTCCTGATAGTAATCATATTTCCCGTAAGAAATACGGAAACACTTTTTGCGCCATCATAGCTATAGGCTTCATTAATTGTTCCTCCGCTCCCCTTGGTGGCTTTTTGCAGTCTGCCGCCTGCAATGTCCCAAATACCACTTTCGTTTCCATGGCGGAGCTCAAACATAATCTGTCTGCCGTCAGGGCTGAAACGAGCAGCACGTACATAATCCACCGTTCCACTAAGGGTTCGCAGTTTTTCACCGCTCTCCCTGTCTATGACATATACGCCCTGCTGCGTACCACCTACAAAGGTCCGCCCGTTCCGGCTTATTGCTACGGAATGTCTTCCTTCTTCCGAACCGGAAAGTATCGAATAACCACCGTGGTGCTCGATCTCTTTTATTTTTTGTCCGGTATCGGCATCCCAAATTTTTATATCCTGCGATGACCACGAAACAACGCGATTAACAGAGGCATAGGCCACCGCCTGCTTTTCCACATAGATACCCTTGGCGATACCGGCGGTAATGGAGCGTATTTCCCTGCCGGTTTCGGTGTTCCAAATTGTAATAATCCCATCATCATCTATGGACGCAATTTTCTTACCGTCCGGGCTGTAGGAAGCAAAGTTGAATGATTTCCCTTCCGCCAGGGCTTTGAGTCTTTTTCCCGCTGCCGCGTCCCAGATTATAAGATTCTTTTCGGAAGCGCTGACAATATATTTACCGTCGGAACTGTAGAACGCGGAGACCGCCGGATTACTCCTGCCGACCCCCAAAAGATGGATTTCCGCCCCGCTTTGAGCGTCCCAGACTGTTATAGTGGCGTCCCAGGAGGCTGAAAGAATATATTTCCCATCCGGGCTGTAGGCAAGGGTAGTAATGCGCCAGGAGTGCCCTGAAAGGTTTTTTAATTCTTTGTCGGCTGTGATATCCCAGAGCTTGATTGTTCCGTCGCGATCCCCTGAAACAAAGGTCTTTCCATCCGGGCTAAAGGCAAGGGCGGAAATTATCGCGTTGTGTCCCCAAAAGGTCCGCAGAATCTTACCGCTTTGGGCATCCCAGAGATGAACGAAATTATCTTCTTCCGCAGACAGGATATACGCCTCGTCGGGGCTGAGCGCCACAGTCCTTACTATGACGGTGTGTCCCAATTGGGGGTAAACCGCCACATCCTCCGCCAAAAGAACGAAGGACGCCAAAAGCAGGATTACCACAACAAATATGGCTGTTCGTATATTTCGCATATTGATTCCCCTATTGTGATGAAAGCTGGGCGCGAACCCTTCTCCGCAGCATTTGCATTTGTTCAGTGCCTTCATCATCCAAACCTATCTTCAGTGCCATATCCGCGTCCGCCAGAGCCTTTTGGTATTCTCCCTTCTGTTCGTAACTACCAGCGCGAAAGCCATAAAAAGCGGGATCATTTGGAGATTTATCTATAGCTATAGATAAATCCTTTATTGATTCATCAAACCGGCCTAAAACAAAAAAGACATAACCGCGATAAAAATATGCTGCGGGATAATCGGGATTCAATTCGATGGCCCGACTGAAATCAGGCAGGGATTTGGAATAGTCGTTTATTACATTATATAGTACGCCACGAAGAAAATAAGCCATCCACTGGGTAGAATTCAGCTTTATAGCGGCGTTCACATCGGAGAAAGCCTTGTCAATATCGCCGCTTTTAAGGTACGAAGCAGCTCGATTTGTATAGGCAATGGGAGACTTTGGGGTGAGCTTTATCGTTTCCGTAAAATCGCCAATAGCTTTGTCATAATTACCTGTCTCATGATATGAAATTCCGCGGTCATTATAGGAAACAGACAAATTAATTTTCGCGGCTATAACCCGGTTATACTCTTCAATGGCCAAGTCGTATTTACTGTCCAGAAGATACCCGAAAGCCTTCGCGAAACCCGCGTATTTATGGTCCAGCGCCGCCGCTTTGTCATAATCGGACCGGGCTTTTGATGTGTCATTCTTTGAGGAATAGACGTTCCCCCTGCCCAGATACGCGTCGGCATAATTGGGGTTCAACTTAATGGCGGCATCGTATTCCGCCAGGGCCTTGTCCAGATTGCCCGTCTTGTAGAACTCGTTGCCGCGGTCATAGGCCGCCTGGACCGTATTCCGGGTGGCCGTTTGCAGCTTTCCGGCGAGAGTCGCCGGTGCCTGCGGTCGGCTTGCCTCCGCCGCCCGCGTCTGTTCCCGCGCGGCCAGCCGTGTTGCTTCGGCCAGGGCGTCTTTCGCTTTTTGATCATCCGGGTGCAGCGCTATATGGGCGTCATACCAGGTTACCGCCTGGGTATAATACCTGTGTTTACTATAACTTTCGGCAATGACCTGAAATGCTTCTCCATTAGAAAATCTGGCATAACGGTGAAAACCATTCGCCCCCCAATCAACTCCGCGCCATAATTTTCTTGCATCCGGGTCTTTTGCCATCCATCCTGTCTTACCTTCTCTTGCTTTTAGCTCGGTCAAATACTCTTCATAAAACACAGGAAGTCCGGAAAAATTATATTCCGCTTTTTCAATATCGCCATTCACTATATATACCAAGCCCAGACAGTAACGAATAAACATTTCAGCGGGTTCATTGTTCTCAAGAGCCGCGGTATATTCTTTTATCGCGCGGTCATAGTCGGGGGGAACTTCTATGAAACGACCATCGGCGTTTCGGGAGTCTTCCGCATAAAATCCCTGCTTGAAATGCGCATTGGAAGCGCAGGAAGCAAAGATACACGCCAGCGCCGCCGGCAGCAGAACATACTTTAATAAAACTTTCATAGTCTTTCTCCTTTCCTGTATTCAATGTCCTGTCCACCGCGGGCAGACAGCATAATAAGAATATTTAACCGTAAAGCCGTAGCAGATCCGCATCCCGTAGTCGCTGCGGGTTTCCGGCGGCACACCCGCTACCGCATTAAAACCCACACCAGAGCCCCGCTAAGGATGGCCGCTGAGGGGACTGCTATCAGCGTAAAAGTCTTCCAGAACCGCAAGCTTTTTTCGTATTTCGCCGATAAGGCCGATTGCGTCCTGTAGGTTTCGGACATTTCGTTGAGCCGTCCCTGTAAGTCCTTCAACAAGTTCTCCCGCCCGGCTATTATGCTCTCGTAGTTCCCGATTAATTCCCCGCTCTCGGTCAAGTTCCTCTGCAAGTCTTCCAATTGTTTCAGTTGCGCCTCGGAGTTCGTCAGCGTATCTTGTATCAAGTTCTCTAATTCCGAGAGATCCCTGTCGAGAGAAGAAAAGTCCTGTGACCAGGCAACCGGCGGCAAAAGCGATAAGAAGATACACAATAAGGGGAAGGTGAAAAATACGGATTTCATTCAAGGGTTTCTCCTTTGTTCAACCAAATTTAACCACAGACCAACACGGACACACACGGACGGAATAATCACGAACCTCACGAACAGACACGAACAAGGGCGCTTGTCTTGTCACGCTATATATGGGGCCAGGCATCGTTCACGGCACTACGGAAATTCGGTGCCTGGCACCGCTACGTTACCGTACCTTAAGGTGCGGTACGGCTACAAACCTATCCGCCTGCTCGCGGGACATTGTCGTAACCTGCTGGATGTTGCGCGCATCATTAAGCACACGCTCTGCAAGAGCATCGTATAACGAAGCAAGCGTATTCCAATAAGCACTGGCGGCTAATTCTAAAAACTCATTGCCAGTTACCAATCTCGTGAGCCTATACAATAAATACACATCTCTCAATGCAGCATATGTTCCGGCGTTAGGGTTGAGATAAAAATTCGTAACAATCTCTGCCATACTCTCCGGAGAATTATTCCGCGCATTGGCGAAAACTACCGCCGGTATCAAATTGGCTTTTTCGCGGACTTGGTCTATGCTGGTTTGGTTGAAATCGGCTGTATTTCTCCTCATTTCAGATGCCAATGTTTCCAGCGAATTGGCTTTAACTGTTCTGGTTTCATTATTTTTATACACTCCACCATAATTTAATACATATTGTCCATTTTGTGGATTTCGTTTCAATACCGCATTGTAAGAAGCATTGTAAGAAATTAAGGAAAACCTAATTTTATTAAACTCCTCATTCACCGTCTCCGCGATCGATTTGCCGATATTCTGTCGGTAATATGCCTCTATATCCCTCTGTGTCGCGTTACCTCTGCCGGTGATGGCTTGCAGGGCTGTTTCCCACTTTGACACCGCGGCGCTGTCGCCCAAAAACCGCGCTACCACCAATTCCTTATATACCGCCGCACCCCAATCGCTTTCTATGGTTTTGACGTTTGCCCGCTCCGCCGCCGTAAGACGAGCTGGGGGAATCAGTGGATCATCAATGCCGGTGCTTAGTATGCTGCTTATTATATGGGGCAGATACAGCGTGCTCCGGTAGCGGTCGGCGTTGCTTACCGTGTTCCCGGACCGGGCGTTGAGGAATTGGTCTCCCTTTGCCGAAGCGTTGTACCAGCCGCCGGGGGTAAGGCAGACCCATTCGTCGCCGCCAAACCCGATGAGCCATGCCGTTTCTTTACTGGTCCGCACATTGTTTAACCTCAGCGTCCCATCGGACGAAGCGGAAGCAAGCCACCGGCCATCGGGACTGTAGGCCATCTGGTTGACGGCCCCTGCATGATTCGGGAATTCTTCATATATTGCCCCCAATATTGATCTTTTTATTTTGCCGTTCGCAAACCCGGCAAGGGCGTCTGGTGTATCGAAAAACTCAGGGGTGTCGGCCCATACTACCGCGGACAGCACGGGACTACCAAAGTCGATATAGGAGGATACCGCTTCATTTCCAGTCTTTTCCGGGTCCCAGCACCCAATGCGCCCATTTGCTCCGCTGGAGAGCAGGTATTCCTTTCCTTTTCTACTGGCCGCAAGCAGGACAGTTACCCTGCCGCCGTGGGCATTGTCGTGTATGGTTCTGACAAGCTGTCCCGTGGCGGCGTTCCAGACCTTTATGCTCTTGTCGTCGGAGCCGGAATAAACGCGCCTTCCGTCGGTGCTAAAGACGGCGGACCATACCATGTCGGTGTGCCCGGTAAAGGTTCTTATTTCCCGCCCGCTTTCCGCGTCAAAAAGCTTGATGACCTTGTCCTGTAGGCCCGCCAAAATACTTTTGCCGTCGGGGCTGTAGCTCACCGTCAGGGCCGATCCCGCGCCGGTGGGGATGGTCCGCAGGGTTTCCCCGGTGGCGGCGTCCAGCAGTTTGATGGTGTCGTCGTCGCCGCCCGAAAGGATGCGCCGGCCGTCCGGGCCCCAGGCCAGGGACATGGACAGGGCCGGGGCTCCGTTAAACTGGTGGGGCGTGAGGGTTCGGAGCATACGGCCGGCACGGAGGTCCCAGATTCTGATCGTCCTGTCCAGATAAGAGAGGGCAAGCCGTGTGCTATCGGGGCTAAAGGCCAGGCGAAAAACCCCGGCGGCCATGGGCCCCAAGCTAAGGAGTTCCCGGCCTGTGTCCGCGTCCCAGACCTTGGCGGTGTTGTCACCCGAACCGGAAAGGATGCGGCGGCCATCGGGACTGTAAGTTACGGCGGAGACAGCCCCAGGCATGGCAAGGGAGCGCAGTTCCCGGCCCGTATTCGCATCGAAGATCCGGGCGCCGCTTTCATAGGTGCCCGCGATAATCTGTTTCCCATCGGGGCTGTACCGTACCGCGGAGAAACCATCGTCATCACTGCCCTGTCCGGTGATTCTTTTTGTTTCCTGGCCGGTCTCCGCGTTCCATTCTCTGATTAGCAAATTCCCTCCGGTGGCAGCGATCCTGCTGCCGTCCGGTTTCCATGCAATATCCAAAGTAAAAATACGCCCTTCAAATGCCGCTATTGACCGGATTTCCCGCCCTGTTTCCGCGTCCCATATCTTTATAGTGTTATCCCTAGAGCCGGAAATGATCCGTCTGCCATCGGGACTGTAGTTAACCGCATAAACAGAGCTGTTATGCCCCGTCAGGGCTCTGATCTCCTGTCCGGTTTCGGCATTCCATATCTTGACCGTTTTATCGATTGAGCCGGAAACGATACGCCTGCCATCGGGACTGTAGGCAACAGACCGAATGCCGCCGCTGTGCCCTGAAAGGGTTCTAATTTCCTGTCCGGTTTCGGCGTTCCATATCTTGGCGCTTGTGTCCAGGGATCCGGAAACGATGCGCCGGCCATCGGGGCTATAGCCGGCCGCTCTAACCGAATTGGTATGTCCCGACAGGGTCCTGATCTCTCTGCCGCTCTCCACGTCCCAGATTTTAACAGTGTTATCCTTAGAACCGGTGGCAATCCTCCGGCCATCTGGGCTGTAAGCCACAGTGTTAATGTCATCGCTGTGCCCCTGGAGGAACAGTTCCGGGGTTTGGGCCGGCAGTGCGGAGAGGATGGCGAGGAAAAGCGCCGCTACTATCAATGTCTTTTTCATGGTAATGCTCCTTGCTCAAAATAAATACATACGGGGAAACCCGGCAACGCCGGGCTTGTGGCCCTCTAACGTTATGCCGTACATGGTAAATTCAGAGATGTTTCTTTCACAGCAAGACATTTCCAACAACCATCGCTATAAAAACAATAAAATATATTCCCAATAGAGCCTCCACCAGCTTCATAGGCCCCGGCACATTTCTCAGCAGGATCGTTTTGTTGTAGGACAGATTAAAAAACACATTGACACTGTGAAGGAACGCCTCTCCGAATATTTCCAACCACACCCTTGCCGGTATTTTCTTCCCGCCCTTCCGCTCAAGGCGCAGTATTATGACCGCATAAACGGACATGAAAACAACAATAACGAACACGGCATACAAAAGAGCCCCAAAATAATTCTGGAAATAATTAAACGAAATTATGTACCACGATTCAGATAAAAAATGTTCCACTGGTCCCATCATATCGAACGTATGCCTGATCCTTATTGCTTCAACTGCCGCAGCCTCTTTATTCATGCTAAAGCCCCGGTAATTCCTCACCATGTACGAAAGAAAACCTCTGTACCGCGCAAGGTGTTCCGTACTCATCTCTTCCCGCTTGTTCTTGATTACCGCGATATCCACAACCTTCGCGCTCTCTATTTTTCGTATTGCAATGTTGTTTATGTTATTTTTCAACAGGTTAAAGTCAATGTAGAAATCGCCATAGCTGTTTGAATACAGGTTAAACAATTGCACCCGGTTCGATACTCCGCTTATATCCAGCCGCCCGCCAAAGTTGCAATCATCAAAATTGAGACTCGAAACGCCATCGCTTGTTTTATACAGATTGGTAAATTTTGCCCTTGCGTTAAAATAGCTTTCCACAAACCCCATCTTGTTGTTTATTGTTTCACCGTTAAACACGGCCAAGGCGTGGAAAAAACTGCTGTTAAAAACGGCGTCCTCCGCATAGGTGTTTCCCGTGAATACCGCGATAGAATTTAGTGTATCTAAATCAAACGCAAAACGGTTAAATTCATTATCCCTAAAAGATGCCGACCCCTCAAATTTGTTCAGTGTCATCTTCATGGTTCCTCTTACCGTGTTTTTAGTGAATCTGAATACGTTGAAAAAGTTATTATCCGAAAAAACATTGTTTTTCGTGTTCTCATTGATTGTACAGCCGACAATTTCAACCATTCCGGTAATATTGGTATTATTGACGATATTCAACGCGCCGTTAAATGTGCAGTCTTTTATTGTTAGTTTCGTTATACTGCCGTTTGTAAAGATATACGTGATGCCGTTAAATATACAAGAATCCAGCGTGATGTTGTTTACTGCCCTGTTTTGCCCGATAGCAAAACTGGCATTAAAAACGCATTTTTGCGCGGTAATATCGCCGAACTCCCCATTGGCATAAATCTGGTTTTCGTCAAAGACCGTGTCCTTAATACTGATGTTTTCCGTTGCGCCGATGCTTGAGGCACAGGCGATGAAAAAACCCGCGATGGCCAGTTTTCTTTTCGGGGCCATGGTTACTACAGAAGTTATGACCGCCGCGATGAGGACGCGAAGGGCCTCCTGTTTCCAAGAAAAGGGTGTGTCGTCAGACATAATAAAACCTCCTGCAAGGGAATTTAGATGCGGAAGGCGCGCCTTGATATACAAAAAGCCCCCGCCGCGATTTGTCCCGCGGAAGGGGTCTTTATAAAACCCGGAAAAAACGGAAATGACAGCCGGAACCGTCTCCGGCGATGATTGATGGGGAAGAGTTGTTTGTCCTGAAGTTCCGGCCTTTAGCCGGTAATATATGTCAAGAAATGTAACTAAACCGCGCTGTATGCGGGGGGGGGGGGGGGGTAATTAACTGACATTCAGCGCCGGACAGGGGGAGAAGGAGACCGGGGCGCACAGAGCCGCCGCCCTTCATCGCGCGGGGGAAATTACCGTTTCCGGCTTCTTGTTTATCGCATACCTCTGCCACGAAAAACACCCTTTATAAACCAGCTATAGACTGCTTACTGTAACTCAATAGTGCCATAAGTCCGCCAGGGCGTCAAGCGGCGCATTGCGCCATAATTTTTCTAAGTGAAAGGGGGGTGTGCGCCACAATAAAAATCTAGCCCAAATTATACTGGTCCTACCTTACATCACAGGAGACCACATGGGGTTAGACATGAACGACAAGAAAAAAGTCTGCGCACAGATTGCCCGCCGATACCAGCAGGCAGACAAAACGGGCCGGGGGAAACTCCTGGACGAGTATACTGAAACTCTCGGTTATAACCGGGACTATCTCGCCCATATCCTGTCAAACTGGGGTACAACCCGGTATATCAGGGTAGAGGGCAAAACGGTAAAACTCATCGCCACACCCGTTCCTCAACGCGGCCGCAAGGGCCTGAAAACGGCCTCCACCGGCCGTACACAGGGCAGGACGCCACAGTATCAGGGAAGCAGCCTTCAGGGCGCTTCTGGAAGACATCTGGGACTTGTTCGACCGCTTGTGCGGGAAGCTCCTGGCCCCTATGCTCCGCCTCATGCTGGACTTTCTGACCGCCGAATATTCCCTGACCCCTGAGGTGCGGAACCTGCTGGCCTCCGTCAGCCCCCGCACCATCGACCGCATCCTCAAACCGGTCAAAGACAGGGGGCGCCTGCGGGGCCTGAGCCTGACAAAAGGCGGTACGCTCCTGCGGAACCAGATACCGGTACGGGTCATGTTCGCCTGGGACGAGCGGAAACCCGGGTTCTTCGAGTGTGACCGGGTGGCCCACTGCGGTGCGGATGCGTCAGGCCACTTCTGCCAGACCCTCACCGGTACCGATGTGGGTTCCGGCTGGACCGAGGAACATGCTCTGCTCAACAGCGCCCATCGCTGGGTCAAGGAGCGCATCGAGCAGATGCGCCATGAACTCCCCTTCCCCCTTTTGGGCATTGACAGCGACAACGGCGGGGAGTTCATCAACCACCAGCTCAAAGACTGGTGCGACCTGAACCATATCCAGTTCACCAGGGGCCGTCCCTACCGCAAGAACGACAATTGCTTTGTGGAACAGAAAAACGGGGATGTGGTGCGTAAAACCGTGGGGTATGACCGGTTTGAGGGTCAGGACATGCATGATGCCCTGGAAGCGGTGTACCGGTGTCTGAACCCCCTGCTCAACTACTGGTACCCGACGCTGCGCCTGATAGCCAAGGAAAAGCAGGCCTCGGGACGGTACAAGAAAATCTACGAGAAGGTTCCCCGGACGCCCTGCCAGCGGCTGCTTGAATCGCCTGAAGTGGCGGAAGAGCACAAGGCCGAATTGAGGAGGAGGCGGGCGCTGTTCAACCCGGTGATTCTAAAGCGGGAGATGGATGAAGCGCGGGAGCGGCTCTTGAAATTGGCCGCACAAAGGGGTATCACAGGAGAAACCGCTTGAGCGGTTCGGCTAGATTTTTTAATTATGGCGCACACTTTTTTCACTTAGATTTTATTTTGGCGCAATACGAGCGGACGGCGGAACAATTACAGGGTAACGTCATTTACTTTCATGTTTCGGGAAACTGCCAAGTTTTGGAGGAAATTTTGACTGTGAGGTCGAAAAAGTAAAAGAAGACGCCCGAAAATGCATGCGTAAGCGTGTTTCCGGGAACAAACGCGACGGACCGGATAGCTAAAGACCCCCGCGCTCTCCCCTTGCTTCTTTTCCGCCGGTTGTACCATAATAGAAACATGACCCTTATATACAATCCGGCGGCTTTCAAACATAGCCTTACCGAATTGGACATAGAAACGGCAATGGCGACCGCCTTCGTTGACGAATTGATGGAAGGGTTTAACAACAAATACCTGGTCATTGGCTTTGACACGAACAGGAACTTTATTGAGGTGATGTATAATCTTGTGGGTGAAGATATTGCCAATATTTTTCACGCAATGAAATGCAGAAAGGAATTCCTGAGAAAATTACAGGAACGAGGTTACTATGCCGATTTTAACTGACGAAGAAGCGGACGCTCTTGACGAGCTGTTAACCAAAACCACGCCGAAAACAAACCCTAACGCGCAGGGACCGTTTATCAAAAACCGTGAACGGATGATTATCCTTGATACGTTTTCCGCCGAATACCTTAAAGCGAAAATGATGGCGACCAATAAAACCCCGGCGGAGCTTATCAACAACATGATCCGCCGTGAAATGGCGCTTGCTGAATAATAATACATTCAAACAAATAACAATAAGGCGTCAAGCGGCCAATTCTCCCGTTCAGGGCATCGGCGTTTACTTTCATGTTTCGGGAAACTGCCAAGTTTTGGAGGAAATTTTGACTGCGAGGTCGAAAAAATCGAAAAAATTTGCTCTCAGGTGGTCATCGACAGCCGGGAGCTATCCGAAGGGGAGAATCTGTGGCTGAGGAATCTGGACAACGAACTTAACGTAGAGGGGATACGGCGGATAACGGGGGAGATAGCGAAGGCGGGGAAAGGGGCGCGGATACAGGCGTATCTGGATGCGGTAGTGAGAGCGAACGCGGGAGTGTTGGAGGAGGCGATACGGATGAGTGATTTGACACTGGAACAGGTACTTGAACGGACAGGGCTTATCGCTAAATGGGAGGCCCGGTTTAAGGCGGAAGGCGAGGCTATAGGTGAAGAGCGAGGCGAGGCCAGAGCTGAAGAGCGGATCAAGCGTGAAGTAGCCAGGAAACTTATAAACATAGGGCTGTCTCTTGAACAGGTTGCTCAGGGTACCGGGCTGGACATTGCAACCCTTACACAATATAGAGAATAGTTCAACCGGTATCAGTAGAATTGCTGAAAGGTGAATATTCCGCTTGACTTTATTCATAAAACGCACTATCGTCTAACGTGCCACTAGGGGAGGCGGCGGTTAGGTGACGACCTCGAATAGCCTCCTCTGCCACGGTCCGGCCCCGCAAAGGCCGGATTTTTAATGTCCCGGCAGGACTGCGCCCACTATAGTCCGCAGTTCGTCATAGTCCCATGAGTAAAGTTCCACGGTAGCCTCAAAATGGCAGATACAGCGGCCTTTATCGGTGGTATTTTTCAGTTCTCCGGCCAGTTTTGCCCGGATGCTTTCAACGTCCAATGTGGTAAAAAGCCGGAGAAACACGTTATGTTCTGCTTCAATCCCGGGGTGGGCTTCCAGCATGGAAAGGCCCTGCTTATAACCCTTCTTAAAGGACTTGCCAAGGGTCGTCCGGTTGCCGGAGACAGTTTTTAATTCCACAATTGCCCCATCTATAACAGTATCGGCGTACTTTTTGCCGATTTCCCCGCCGATGGAGTGTTCCGGCAGAAAGTAGGCGACGCTTCCCCGGCTGGTCAGGATACGGACATCGGAAATTTCCCGGTTCATATTCATTGAAGCGCCATACAGGACAATGCCCTATATACAGTATGGAATATAGTCAATCTCAACAATATGAAAAACAGCCTCCCGATGAACCCCGTATCGCGTGGCATGCCGCCTTCGTCGAGGCAATTCAAATGGAACTGGAACCGTACCGAGATGTACTGGAATTTAAACCCGAATACCCCCTCACCGCCGAACCCCTCAAAATCGACGTCGTCGTCATTAAAAAAACCACAAACGTTCTCATAGACAAAAATATCGCCGCCATATTCCGCACACACAATATCCTGGAGTTCAAGAGTCCTGCCGATTACCTCTCCCTCAATGATTTTTACAAGGTCTATGACTACGCATGCCTCTACGCCTCCCTTGAAAAAATTCCTATAACCGATCTTACCATCACCCTTATCGAAAGCCGCCACACCCGGGAACTGCTGGCTCACCTGCGGAAAACCCGCTCGTACACGGTTGAAGAACGGAGCGGGGGGATTTATACTGTGACAGGAGACATCATGCCCATCCAGATCATCGACAGCCGAGAGTTATCGGAGGGGGAGAACCTGTGGCTGAGGAATCTGGACAACGAACTTAATGTGGAGCGGATAAACCGGATAACGGCGGAGATAGCACGGTTAGGCAAAGCCGCCCGGATAAAAGCGTATCTGGATGCGATAATGAGAGCGAATGTGGGAATGGTAGAGGAGGCGATACGGATGAGTGATATGACGCTGGAACAGGTACTTGAACGGACAGGGCTTACCGCCAAATGGGAGGCCAGAGGTGAAGCCCGGGGTAAGGCGGAAGGCGAAGCGCGAGAGGCTATGGCTGAAGAGCGGGTCAAGCGTGAAGTAGCTAAAAATCTTATC